>CACXXP010000006.1 GCA_902771695.1 uncultured Pseudomonadota bacterium
CCAATCCGCCAACATATACATGGTTTTTATAAATTTGTGGGGTTGCGATAATATCAACAACTGATGCGCCCCCCATCATATTTGTTGGACGATACACATCCGCAATCCATACAATTTGACGATTTTTAGCATTTACTTTGACCAATTCACCGGTTGACAGTCCCGCATATACATAATTGCCATTACATATTGGGTGTTTGTCACCGGCAACATATGTATTCGTTGCAAATCCCGAAAACACCTTGCGTTCCCCATCCCATATTGTATTGTCGTTTTTCTGGGTATACGGGCAATCTTGGGTGTTTATGGTTGCAATACCTTCGGTCACATTTGGCACATTTGTATTCAGAATATTTAATGAATTTGATGCAAATATATCATCCCGCACGCCCGGCAATATCGGGTCGTGTTTATCACACGCAGTAACCGCCATACAAACACCAAATAAAAATGCAATTTTCCGCATGTAAATATTACCTTAAACTTTCAGCATTTGATTTCAGAACCGCCGGTGCATTTGAATCACTGATTATTTTATCCAACCATTTGTTTGCCGCATCACGATTACCAACCGACAAATATTTTTGAGCAATGGTCAATGAAGCAGTGTAATAAAATGGCGATTTTTTTGTATCCAATGGTTTCAGATATTCTGCCACGGCATCTGCATCCATTTCATCGCCGCGAATACTGACGACATGCATACGCGCCAAATCACGAAATTCCTGTGTTTTTCCGTCTTTAACCAATTCGTCCAATTTTGTAACATCTTTGTCCAAGATATACGCCTGGAACATGGCCAAATCGGCGGTTGCGCCCGATGTATTACGCGCAATTCCGACCAATGCGTTGGCATCCGTATCTTCCAATGCCGTTTCGTAATTTTCGGCCGTTGCCATCTTTGACGCATTATGCGCGCGAATACCAATTTGTATGGATGTTATGATTATCATTATAACCAAAGCACCCGCAATAATATAATTGCCGTATTTTTTCAGAAATTGCTGTGTTTTTTCGTTATTAACGTCTTCCCAGACCTCACGATACAGCGCATCTTCGGCATGTTCTTGATATGTTTTTTGTGGGGCTTTGACTTTTTTGTTTCTTTCCAGCATGTTTGCCATAGAATTTTTCTCCTGTATGTTTTGGTGTCTTGATAATTTATATTTTATTGCTATACTATAAATGTTATGAAAAAGCAAATCAAGAACGCATTAGTACCAAAATCAGAAACATCTATCGCCATACCAACCTATGGTGACGAAGGCAGTTTGTCCAGTTATATCCGCGCAATCAGCCAATTTCCGATACTTTCTGCGGAACAAGAATACGAATATGCAACAAAATGGGTAAAAGACAAAGATAATGACGCGGCCGAAAAATTATTGGTCAGCCATCTGCGTCTTGTCGTGTCGGTGGCATACGATTTTCGTAATTATGGTATTCCAGTTCAAGAATTGGTGGCCAGTGGTAACATGGGACTGATGCAGGCACTGCAAAAATTTGACCCAGAACGCGGTTTTCGGTTTTCAACATACGCAATGTTTTGGATTCGTGCCGAAATATATGAAACTATTCTTAACAACTGGTCAATCGTAAAAATTGGCACATCGGCAAATCAAAAGCGTGTTTTCTTTAATTTAGCGCGGGCAAAGCGTGCGTTGGGTATTATGGACGGAAATCTGTCCGATGAACAAACAGAAAAAATCGCCGAATACCTTAGTGTTCCTGCTGAAGATGTTAAACGCATGTCCACACGCATTGTGGCACGTGATTTATCACTTAATTCACCGGCCCATACCACCGAACAAGAAGGTGCAGATATGCTGTCCAACATGGCAGACAATGACATCAGCATTGTTGAAAAAAGTGAACAGCATGAAATGATGACACGTGGTGGCGCGTTATTACGTAAACATTTGGCAAACTTGCCCGAACGTGATCGGGAAATATTAAAGGCACGGCGTCTATCTGAACCGGCGGCAACACTTGAAATGCTGTCAAAAAAATATAATATTTCACGTGAACGTGTGCGGCAAATAGAAGAACGTGCATATAATAAATTGCGTGATGCAATCTTGGCTGAAACCACAGGTGGTAAAAATGACAAATAAAATATTTTCTATTGGTGCGGCATTGGCGATACTTACACCATTGCATGCGCACGCGATGAATTATAAAACAGACCATTTTAATTTTTCTCTGACGGGTTATGGAACCATCGGCATCATTGAACCAAATTTTGAAAAGCCCGATATCATTGACGATTTTCGTGTCCGCGGACAGATTGTATATATGCCATCAAACACCCATTCTTTTGGCGCGGTATATATGTTAGATGAAGATGCGGTGTACGAAGAAAAATGGTTGCACGATGCATTCGCATTTTGGCAATGGCGCGGTGTCGGTCGTATAGAAGCCGGTTTTACGGATTCTGTTGCACATAAATTGGGATTGGGATTGCCCGATGTTGGTGGCATGCGTATAAATCATGATTCTTTGATTTATCGTAAAATGGGGACAGATGACCGCCGTCCAGTAATTGCAAATAATGAAATCACAAATGGTTCCGAAGCATTACGCTTGAATATTGTATCTGCATCACACAGCAATGTACAATATGGGGTATCTGTGGCGGGCATTACCGGCGATTACGATTATGGGGTTGATGCCGGAATTAAAATTAAACAGTCGGCGGCAAAAACAAAATATGCGTTTTCCATTGGGGCATCATTTATGAATCATTTGGACAATTATGAGACCGCTGTTTTTGTTCCAAATGTCACGGCTGATTGGCGTGCACAATTTGCATTGGGAACAAACATTCAATATAACAGCTGGGTTTTTGCATTGAATGGTCGTTTAATTTATGATGAAAATCCAATTGGTGTTGCCGCCGATGGTATTACCGCCGGTGCCGGTGTTAGTTATGATTTGTTGAATTACACATTGTCATTATCATATATCTTTTCTGATACAGGTATATGGCATGATGATTTTTCCAACTATGCGGACCATACTGCACTTGCATCATTTAGGTATAAATACAGCAAATATGTTGACGGTTGGACATCTGTTGGTGTATCACGCGCAGAACCGTTCTTGGCCGCTGGATTGCGTGTGACGTTCTAAATAACGCGGCACTTGACAACATACAACAACAAATAAAAGATTCACGTTGAAATTATTAAAAAACGCCCCGTTTGGGGCGTTTCTTTTTATATGTTTTTTTTTACTGTAATGCCTCTATCAATTTTTGTAATCTATCGGCGGTTTCAGTATCATTCAGTGATGTTGCAATCGCATATGCAGATTCCAAATCTGTCCGTGCCGCTGCAACATTACCAATATTCAGATTTAACCCCGCGGACTTTTCAAAATAAGTCATCGCATGCATAGATAAATCTTCTTTTTGTTCCATCGTGGTTGTTCCCTGAATTTGTTCGGAAATAACACGTATTGCCGATGTGTAATCATTTATTGCATTACCATATTCACCAATCGCGGTATACGCTTCGGCACGTTCCGCATACACAGACGGACTGACGGTGCCTTCGGGGCGTGCAAGCGAATTCGTATAATCTGCAACTGCACCTTCCCAATTCTTGGTCCACAAATTCAATTGACCACGTTTGGCATACAAATCACGCAATTGCAAAACTTCGTTTGGTTTCGCCGCATATGATGCAATTGAATTATTTATATCGGTCAATGCTGATTCGAAATCTTCCAAACGAGTGTTCAACAAAGAACGATCATAATACGCAACTGAATTTGTATTATCTCTTTCCAGTGCGGCATTAAAATCATTCATTGCCGATTGGTAATCACCAGATTGCATATACGCTTCGCCACGCAAGATATATGCATCTATCATTTCTTCGTCTGCCGCAATCGCCGCAGTTAAATCCGCAAATGCAGATTCCATATTTCCAGCCAAGATTTCACTTTTACCACGGGTATAATAATCAGATGCACGCATCAAATTTTCTTCGGTGATATCACTGCCCGCAACTGGTATTGCCTTGGCTGACACATGACTGCGCCCAAGAATATAAAATGTTGCCGCAATAAAGAACAATATTATAAACCAATAAACATAAATAGACATAGACCACGATGAACCATTACGTGCCGAACGTTCAGATGTTTTGATTTGAACGCCACGAACCGCGGCCACCTTGGTTTGTGTTTTCTTTGTTATTTTTTTCTTCATGTGAATCTCCCTTCCTTATGTTCGCATTATAGAGAAGATTTTATAAGCGCGTCAATTGTTTTTTCATCCAGTTCAACAATTTTTCCAGTCGGAATATTTTTTATACTAACAGGCCCATACATTATGCGATGCAGGGTGCGCACCGGTAATCCACAATGCTTTAAAACGATACGGATTTCATTCTTTTTACCTTCGGTCACAGTGATGCGTAAACGTTTATCGGGCATGATTTCTATTTTCATTGGCCGATATTTAATTCCATCAACCGTGGCACCTTGACGCGCCTTGTCCAATCGCGACATATTTGTTCCAACAACATCTGCAATATAAACACGTGGAATATCAGAATTTGGTAGGGTCAATTTTCGTGCCAACAATCCATCATTCGTCATCAATAACAAACCCGTGGTTTTGTAATCTAATCGTCCCACATATCGCAAGTTATGGTATTCGCGTGGCAATACGTCATATATCGTATTCCGACCACGTGGGTCACGCGTTGTTGTCACGGTATCTATGGGTTTATGAAATGCGTAAACACGCGTATCTTGACGGGAAACCACTTTTTCCCCATCTATTTTTATTTCATCATTGGTATCAACAAAATGAACCGGTGTTTTTATAACTTCACCATTTACCAATACGCGTCCCTCTGCAATCATTTGTTCGGCACCACGACGTGATGTCACCCCAGAATCCGCAATAAATTTTGCAATTCTTATTTTCATTTTTTTATCTTTTCAATTGCGACCACGGCGGCAACTTCGGCACGCAAAATTGTACTGCCCAACGATACTGGAATTGCACCCGCATTATCTAATGCGGTAAATTCGGCATCAGAAAAACCACCTTCGGGACCAACCAAAATTCCATTTACACCATTTGGAATTGCAACCGGATTTTTACTGCCATATGCAAAACGTTCATCGGCAAAACAGATTTTTGATAAATCCAGTTTTGCAAACGATACTGGTGATAATATTTCGGGCACACTGTTGCGATTTGATTGTTCAGATGATTCTATGGCAATTTTTTTCATGCGTTCCCAATTTACATGACCCGCAACAGTCCGTTCAGTAATCACCGGCTGAAAACATGCCACACCCATTTGGGTCGCCATATTTATCAAATCATCTGTGCGTTTAATTGGTGCGAAATATAGTATTATATTAGACGATGGGTCTGTATGATTTGTCTTGTTCCCAACAATCAAATTTTTTCCGTCATCTGACAACATTGCCGAAAATTCATTTCCTGCACCAAACACCAAACAATTTCTGGTTCGCATAACATGTCCCAAATAATGAGACACTTCGCGTGATGCCGGGATTATGTCGCCAGATTTCAGTTCATCACCGATAAAAATTCTTGGAATATTTTTCATTAAAATTTTATTTCCATGCTTTATAAAATTCGTTTTTTCTGTTATAATCATAACACGATGGCTGAAAAGTTCAAGATTTTATCTGCTGGGAAAGACAGCAAGGGTTTGAATATATTCAAATCCACTGCCTATAAAGAGCATGAACAAACCCCAATAGCCCAGGCATTCTGGTCAATTCGTTGGGCTATTGCAGTATGGATTATATGCGCACTGGCGTTTTGCTTCGCATTTGTTTTAGAACACATTTGGCGTTATGGATGGTCCCCAGCAACAGCGATGTGGATAAAAATCTATTTCAAAAATGCCTTTTCTTCGGCCGGATTGTCGGTTGTTGCAGAAATTCCATATTGGGCCCTGCGTTGTATAATGCATCCAGATTTTGCATGCATCGTTCCATTTTTTCCGATAATTGCGTTCTTTTTGTTAAACGACGATACATTGAAAAAGGAATTTAATCCGAACGGTAAAGACGAATATGACAAACGGTCTGGGCGCGAAGCAAACAAGAAAGATGTGGAAGACATGGGTCTGTATGGCGGATTCATGATGTTGCTTGGGTATTTCAAGGGGAAACCGTTAAAATTACCCAAAACAACATCTGTTTTGTGTTTGGCGCCTCCGGGAACTGGTAAAACCCAAGGTATCGTGTTCCCGACTATTTTTGAATGCCCGGATGTGTCCATGATTATAAACGACCCAAAGCCCGAAATTGACGCGGGGTCCAGTGGTTATCGTTCCGAAAAGGTTGGGCCGGTGTTCATTATGAATTGGGCGGGTCAAGACGAGCCAGAAAAAGGTATTTATTACCCATCATGGAATCCTTTGTCGCCGGGCCACATCCCGTTTGCCACAGAACAACGCGAATTATACGTTGACTATATCTGCGATGTACTGGTTCCTGATGCTGTTGGCAGCAGTGCTGACCCGCACTGGACCCAAGCAGGTCGTGCAGGTTTGGCCGGATTTATACAGTTCATTGTTTCTAAAATTGAACGCGCCAAGGCCGATGATTATTTCTATGGGCGTCTGCAATCTGGGACATTTGACGCGGATGATGCGGCGGTGTTATCAGATTATTACTTTTCCATGATAAATGACCCAAATGCGTTTGCGGCGATGGGTTTAATAAACAAGGGCGAACTAAACGCAATGAACTATGTCCATATTGGTACATGGGCAAACATTCCCCAGGCGTGGCTTGGCAAAGAAGCATCGTTTTCAATGATGTTGGATTGGATGACCGAGGCCCAAATTGCTGTTGCCGCGAATTTAGCAGAACGTCAAAAGCAAGGCGACCAAACCGTTATGATGGCCGACCCAATGAAAGATTGGTTGGAAAGCGCGGTTAATGAATGTCGCTCTTTTGCATATTCCAATCGTGCGGTCGCAGAATTAACAAAACTTGCCAACACACCTTCAACGGAACGTGGGTCTATTATTTCAACAATTTTAACTGGGCTGGCTATATTCCGCAATGCCGCCGTCCGCAACAGAACATCCCATTCGGATTTCCATTTCTGTGATATACGTGGTATGGTTGACCCACGTGATGGTAAAATGAAACCGGTCACAGTTTATCTGTCGGTCAATATGGTTGATGCCAAGGCATTAACCCCTATTACATCCATGTTTGTTGAAACGATGTCAAACTTCTTGCTTGCCAATCCACCGGGGGCGGTTGGGCGTAGTGGTGAAAAAATGGGGCCATATCCAGTGTTATTCCTGCTGGATGAAATGCCGAAAATGCAAAAAATGCAGGCCGTTATCCAAGGGCCCGATGTCGGTCGTAGTCAGAAAATATCATACATGTTCATCGGCCAGGACATCCACCAGATTCAAGAAAAATATGGTGCAGATGCCGCATCAACCATTATGTCAACCACTGCGGCCAAGATTATATTCCGTCAAAATGATTTTGATACCGCAAAACGTTTTGCCGATATGATACCGACCAAAATTACAACAGAAAAGAAAAAGGTCAAAGGCCCAGATGGTAAAGAAACAGAAAACAAAGAAAAGAAAGAAGAACCGGTATTCAGTCCATTTGATTTAATGAAATTGAAGGTAACCGTTGGTGGTAAACCGGCCGAAGCCGTTATTATATACGAAGGTTATAACCATCGTCCGATTAAGGCGGAAATGCGCATGGCATTCAGTGATCCAAAAATGTCTGGATATATAAAAATGGGCCGCTGTTCACCATTGCCAGAATTCTTGATTCCAACACATCATGCAATTTTGGAATATACCGGCATACCACGGTATTACAACCCACAAACAAACGAATTGAAAGATTTGACCCCGGTCACATTATAACAATGCGCAAGATATCATCTTTTTTAACTGTTACCTTTTTGTTGATTGGTTGCAGTGCAACTGTTGAATCACGTCTTGATAATGTCCGCAATAATTACATGACCGAAAACGCAGACACAGAATTTGATGATAAAAACAATTTGGATTTATTACTAACCGCGGATGCGTTATTTCATGCAGGGGATATTACAAATGCAGATGCCGCGTACGAAGAATTTAACAAGCGAAACATTAACACCACCGGTGGCGATATCTTACGCGAAATAACCACATTGACATTGGGTGCAAATGCGAATGATTATCGGCCGTATATGATGGATTCACTGTTTGTGTCATATTATCAATTGTGGGCAGCAATTGCGGATGCGCGTTGGAATGATGCACGCGTAATCATAAATCAGTCATACGCGCGTCAACAAGATATGTCAATGGCGTATAAAAAACTGATTGAATCAAACCAATCAAAAATTTCTGAATCCGCCGAATTATTACAATCGTTAAATAATGATAATCTGAAATGGACGGCGTATCGTGATATTATGAATCCGGCGCTGATGTATTTATCAGGCATATATTTTTTAACATCAGGGGATTTTTCTGACGCGGTCACATATCTGAAACGTGCAAATGGTATGGTACCAAAAAATGATTTTATTACGCGCGATCTAAAAATGGCAGAATCAAAACAGAAACCCACAAATACTGTTTGGGTATTTGTTGAAGATGGTTTTGCACCAAAACTGACCGAAAAAAGAATCAGTTTACCAGTGGCCACGGGGCGCGGTGCAACATTTGTCACAATCGCAATTTCTGAACCTGAATTTCTGGAATCATATGTAAAAATAGATAACGCAAAAAATTTAGCAGATGTGGACGCAATGTTTATGACCGAATACACGGAATATCGCACAAATGATGCGTTGCGTTCATTTTCATCCGCCGTGTCACGTGTTGTATTGCAATCATCGCTGTATAATTCGCATTCTGATGGTGCATCAATTCTTGGGTTGGTATCCACAATATATTCAGAATTTACTAACAGTGCCGAAGTTCGCACATGGGCAACATTGCCCAAGACAATATCTGTACTGCGTGTACCTAATAACAAAAGTGGCTTGATTGAACTACGTTCCAATGGTAATGTAATTAAACAAGTATCGGTTGGAACAAATGGAAATTATCTGATATATGTTCGCACAACGCCGAATAAATATGATATAAAACAAATGAAATTGAAATAAACCAAGGGGGAAAACATGAAGAAAATATTACCGATTGCATTATGTGCTGTCCTTTGCGGTTGTGGGGAAACGACCGTCGTTGACCTGGACAATCCCAAAGAAGTCCAAGAAATGCAAAATGTCATGGAATTAGAATATCGTGACTGGACCAAAACTGCCGAAAAGATGACCAATTCTATGTTGGCCAGTGGCGCGTTTGCAAAGGTTAAAAATCCAGTCATCGCGATTGGTGAAATACAAAATGATACTATGCAACGTTTTGATACCGATATATTAACCAAAAAGATTCGTAAAACATTGGTAAATTCTGGTCGTGCCCAGGTGACAACCGGATTCAGAAATAATAAATCTGCCGAAGATGAAACAACATATGCGGTACGCGACAAACGCGGAAACGATGAATACGATGCATCAACCATCGTATCCAAGGGAACTTTGGTTGCACCAAACCTGTCTTTAACAGGTAAAATGTTGCAACGCAATCTGAAATTAAATTCTGGGTGGTTTTCGTCTGTGGATACACGCGTAGAATATTACCTGCAAATGACACTGTCAGATGTTAAAACAGGTTTATCAGTATGGGAAGAAGAACAACCAATTGTTAAAGAAGGCGACCATGCGCCGACATGGTAAAGTCCAGGATACAAAACCTGTTATATTTACCCCCGTTTGGGGGTAATTTTTTTGTATGCAGAAAAACAATTTCTCTTTTTGGGGTTGCGCCGTGTTAGGCATGCACGATGCGATTGTATCTACTACTGGCCTTGTTGTGGGGCTTGTTTTTGCGGCGGCTGGACAATATGTGGTTCTGTTAACGGCAATAATCGCATCGGTCGCAGCAGCACTTTCTATGACGGCATCGGAATATCTGTCTGTTCGCACAGGCGAAAATTCAAATGTTGCATTGCGTTGTGGACTATCGACTGGGCTTGCGTATTTGTTTAGTTCAGGTATGTTAGTAATTCCTTTTTTATTTATATCAAATACTTTTGTTGCACTGGCGATGACAGGGGTCATTGCGGTATCAGTTATATTCTTTTTTAATTATGTAAAATCGCATCTGTGTCATGAAAAGTTTTGGCCAAAATTTATCGAAATGCTGCTTATCTGTGCCATTGTGACAACTGTTGGGTTTATTATTGGGGAATGTGCAAAATTATGTTTTGGTTTGGAAATATAAAAAATGCCCAAACGGGCATTTTTTATATTTGTGGATTATCATCCATTATTGCTGAAAACGTTGCCGATGCCACACGAACACCGTTCACAAACGCATTCCCAGAAAATTTGTGCATTTTCAATTTTGATGCAACTTCTTCTACATGCAATTCTAATGTATCACCTGGCAAAACCATACGTGCGAAACGCGCACTTTCAATAGATACAAAATATCCCAACATTTTTCCGCCATTATTGCCATGTGTCTTCATTATCATAAAACACGCCGTTTGGGCCAATGCTTCCACTATTAAAACACCGGGCATAATAGATTTTGCCGGGAAATGTCCAGCACACCAAAATTCGTTATCACGGACATGCTTTATACCAACCGCCGTTTTATCGGTAAATTCGCGGATTTCATCAATCAATCGCATATCACCACGGTGCGGTATAACTTGTTCTATACCCTGTGCATCTACCATTACTGCATTCCTTTTTTTAATCTTGATTTATATGTTTTTTGACCCAGGCATAATGCCGCAAGAATTCTGTACCGGGTGCCGCCGGATATCCCATATGACGCGCACCATCGGGGACATCGCGGAAAACACCACTGTTTGCGCCAACCTCGGCATCATTGCCAATTTTAACGCCATTGGCAATTCCAACATGACCGGCCAATAACGCCCTGTCACCAACCGTAACACCACCGGCAATTCCAACACCAGATGCCAAAAAGCATTCACGACCAATCACAACGCCATGTGCAATTTGACACAAATTATCTATCTTGGTTCCATCGCCGACCATTGTGTCCGTCAAGGCACCGCGGTCAATGCACGTATTCGCCCCAATCGATACACGATTTCCCAAAACGACACGCCCAACATGCGGTATAAATACGTTATGCCCATCTTGACGTGTATAACCAAAACCGTCTTTGCCAATAGATGCACCATTATGTATTACACATTCCGAACCAATTGTTGCATTTTCAATATGCGCCCCAGAATGTATAACTGTGCCACGACCAATTGTAACATTTTTTCCAATGTATACGTTTGGGTATATTTTCACATCTGGCTCAATTACCGTGCCGCGTTCAATTGTTGCGAATTGTCCAACATAAGTACTGCGCCGGTCACGAAAGAACACACCTTTTTCAATATATGCATCCGCAGAAACACCACGGCGTGGTGGTTCGCGGTATATTTCACCCAATATTTTTACAATTTCACCGCGTGGACTGGCACACACCAGTAATGTTGCGCCATCTGGTGCATGTGACACCATTTCTGGTTGCAATAAAATCACAGATGCGCGTGTATTTTCCAATACCGATACCGGTAATATCTTGAAGGCATTACTGTTTTGTTCCGTAGAATAAAATGCGATTTGCCCAGGACGTGCATCAGCAATCGGTGCAATTCCGTTTATCAGCGTATCCGGATTTCCACGTAATTCCAGTCCAAATTTTTCAGCGATTTCGCCCGCCGTCATTTTGGTTGCGCGTGGACCAAACAAAGATTTGATTATATTTAACATGCCTGTATTATAAACCAAAAAAAACAAAATAAAAGCGAAATATCAACCACAAGAAAAAACCGCCCATACGGGCGGTATTGCAATATTTACCAAAGATTTTAGAAACCTTTTGGTTTATCCATCTTGAACGAAGAAACTTTTTTATCCAACGCTTTGATTACTTCGTCTGTGATATCTAAATTTGCGACATCTTTGCCGGTACGCGCAAAACGTCCGTCAATAACCAAAGACAAATTCTTCTTTTCAATGATTGCACCAATTATTGGATCCAAATGACCTTCTTGGATTTTCACCAATGCTTTTTGGAATGCGGCATCAATTGATTGTGCGCGTTCTGTTAAATCACGTTGTAATTTAGAAACCTTGCCTTGGTATTCAACAACACGGCGTTGCAATGCATCACGGGACAAAACATCTTGTGATTTTTCAATCTCTGCTTTTTCTTTTTCCAATGCTTTCTGTTGTTTTTCTAATTCGCTACGCAATTTTTCTTCGTAATTTTCTTTTTGTTTACGCAAATCTTGCAATGCCTTGGCATCTGTTTGGATTGCGTCCATACGAATAACAGCCATACGCAAATCTGCACCTGTTGGTGCATCCGCAGATACTTCGCTGATTGCTTCATCTGCGCTTATTTCGTTATGGCCACCACGCAATGCAAAAACACCAATAATAGCAATTATCACCACAATTGCGGCAACAATACCAATTTTAGTGTATTTTTTTATGGCTGATTGTTCTTTATTTGTATTTGTTTCTACCATGTTTTCATCCTTTTTGTTTTGTTGACGAGTTTACTATAGCAACAAAATTTATAAAATAAAAGAGAAAGTTATCAGAATCTATCGCACTGGGGTCAATCTAATTTCCACACGACGATTGGTCAGACGCCCCCATTCATCTTGCCCGGCAATTGGACGCGCCGCCCCCCGTCCAACGATAAACATACGCGATTGTTTAACATCATGTTCGGCCAAATACACCGCAACACGCTGCGCCATATCTAATGACAATGCATGCGCCGCAGTTGCATCGCGCATAGAATCTGTATAGCCCGCGATTTCAATAAATGTCGCATCATATTTTTTTAATATATCAGCAATTTTGCCAAGATTATCATCACCTTCTTCTGATATTTCTGGGGCATCCAGTTCCATAATCGCATCACGAACCAATATGATTACAACATCCGTTCCGGCACGTTGAACAGAAACACCTGGCCGACGCAATGCATCATATAATTTGTATTCTAATTCTGACATATATCCGATTATTATCGCGGATTCATTTTGACTTTTATCACCGTAATCTAATTCTGGTTTTTTATCCACCGCATCGACAATGGTGCGTCCGCCGCTTCCAAGGTAAATTGGCTTTTTTGCGATTTTCGCCGTTTCAGTCATATCAGTTAAACTTGCCCCCCGCAGATACGTTGGCCATGCAGAACGGTCGGGACTTTTATACCCTGCACACGCAGACAGCAATACACACATAAAAGCAATTATTTTTTTCTTCATGCTTACCTGGCGACAAATGTTATATTATTCGCGGGTGCAGAAATGCATTGCACATATTCAGTTGACGGCACACCATTTACAAACATTGCTTCGGCCCATGCCGGCACCGCCGCCGCAAAGAAATCACATTCACCATGCGTCAACCCATGCAATTTAATTTCAAATGTTGCCGTATCAACACCACCAACATCCACAGACCAACTTTTTCCAATTGGTGCCGCATCAGACGTTAATGCACCGGCCTTTATCAAATAATCAACCGATATACCGGTGTAATCGCCACGCATTCCCATCAACAAATTTGCATTTTTTGCAACTTCGCGCAATGTTGCGGCGGCGATAGTATTGTTTTGATTGTGACGTATAGAATTATATATTGCGATTGCACTTGCGGTCATGACACCAGTCACAGCCAACACGCCCAACATTTCAATTAAACTTCTTCCGCTTTCTGTTCTCATTTCATCCCCCCATAAAAACTATTGTTTTGATATACCGACTATTTCTGCACCTTCAAACAAAGACATTGCATCGGCAACCATTGGATCAGATTCTACATCTGTTTCAATTTGTTCGCGCACGGTTTGATTTTGATGTGATTCTTCTATTTTGTTCAGTTCCCAATTTGTATTTGTTTTTGTATTCAGCCATGATGATAATTTCTTTTGGAAATCTGAATCATTGCCACGGTCAAAATAAGATATGCGATTACCTGTGATATCAGAAACCTCTATATTTTTTGTAAAGTAAGAATAGAGCATGATTTCACGCGCATCCTTTAATAAATCCGCCAAATCAGCCGCCGTTTTTATTTGCACAGTTTCATTTTTCACATCGGCAACCTTTGGTGTAACCGGCGCAACGGCGCCTTTGTCTTGTTTTACCATTTCTGTCAATGGTGGCATATCGGCAACATGCATTAAACGCACAACCAACATATCAAAGCATTGTTTTTGATTTGTTGCCGCCGCCATTTCCGGCACAGCCGCAACCATTACCTGCCATATACGTGAAAGAGTATTCAATGACACATGTTTGTTTATTTCATTTATGCGCGCACGTTGATCGGCGGTATATGGGATGTTACTGCTGTCACCGGTATGCAATACGGGGTGCATACGTGTTGCCCAATGTGTCCATTCCATCATATCGGTAAGCAGCATTGTTAAATCTGCACCATTGGTATAGATTTCATCAACCTTGGCCATGGCGGTTGCAACATTACCCGACAATATCGTTTGCATAAAATCAACAACAACACCACGATCTGCACGTTTCAACATGTCCATCACGGCGTTTTCATCAACATGTCCGCCGGTTTGCGCAATCGCCTGATCCAACAATGATAACCCATCACGCACAGACCCATCGGCCGCACGCGCCAATAATTCATTTGCCGCATCGGTCAGTTCTACTTTTTCTTGTTCGGCAATCCATGCAAAATGTTTTTTCAACACATCAACCGGCACACGCACCAAATCAAATCGTTGGCATCGTGATAAAATTGTGACCGGTACTTTACGAATTTCGGTGGTTGCCAGAATAAAGATTACATGGGCCGGCGGTTCTTCCAATGTTTTCAGCAATGCGTTAAACGCACTGGTGGACAGCATGTGAACTTCGTCTATGATATAAACTTTATAACGACCATTTGTTGGACGATATTGTGCGGCATCCAATATTTCACGCATGTTATCAACACCGGTATGTGACGCGGCGTCAATTTCCAGAACATCGATATGTTGTCCGGCGGCAATTGCACGGCAATTTTCGCATACCCCGCACGGTGTTGCCGTTGGGCCATCAGACGACAAACAATTTAATGCCTTGGCCAAAATACGTGCAGTACTGGTTTTCCCTGTTCCGCGAATACCGGTAAAAATATATGCATGTGCAATACGTCCAGTTTTAATTGCGGTGGTCAGTGTTTTTACCAAAACATCCTGGCCGATTAACGATTGAAAATCCTGACTGCGATATTTCCGGGCCAAAACAGTGTAATTCGTATCCATACGTCTTCCTTTTGGCACAAGAATAGCAAACATATATCAAAATTCAAGCGGGAATTATAAAAAACGGGTGCGATTTTGGCACCCGTTTTTACTTCTGATAATATTCCCTGATTACAATTGTGCTTTGACTTCTTGGACCTCGTAACATTCTACACGGTCGCCTTCTTTCAGGTCGTTATACTTATCAAAACTCATACCGAATTCAACACCGCCGGAAACTTCTTTAACTTCATTCTTTTCACGGCGTAATTCGCCAATTTTACCATCATATATAACAACGTTATCACGCAGTAATCGCACAAATGCGTCTTTTTTCACCACACCTTCGGTCATGCGACAACCTGCAACACGCGTACCCTTGCCCACCGTAAACAGTGCAATAACATCGGCATATCCGATAAAGTTTTCCTTCTTTTCTGGTGCCAATTTACCGGACAATATTTCTTTGATTTCATCGGTAATGCGGTAAACAACACTGTGGTAACGAATGTCAACGCCGCCGGATCGCGCCATATCACGAACCGCGGAATCTGCACGAACATTGAACGCAATTATCACCGCACCCGATGCAATTGCCAAACGGACGTCACCTTCGGTAATTTGACCGACACCGGCAGACAATATATCAACCGATGCCTTTTCGGTTTTAATGCCACGCAACATGTCGGTAATGGCCTCTACACTGCCCTGGACATCGGCGCGCAGGATGACCGGTAATGTCAATTTCTTGTCGTCACTGGTTTGTTTTGCAAACAATTCTTCCAATGATGAACGTTTAACCGCGTTTGCCTTGTCACGCGCGCGTTGCATGCGGTATGCGGCGACTTCACGGGTTTGTGCCTCGGTTTCCATAACGTTCAATTGGTCACCCGCCGCCGGAACAGCATCCAACCCCAATACCATAACCGGTTGTGCTGGTTTTACCGATTTAACACGTTCGCCATTGGACATAATCAGACCACGCACACGACCAAATGTTTCGCCGACAACAAATACATCCCCGATTTTCAATGTTCCTTGGCGAATGATAACGGTTGCAACCGCACCCAAACCTCGTTCCATTTTTGCCTCTACAACCGTGGCAATGGCCGGCATATCTGGGTCTGCCTTTAAATCCATCATTTCCGCCTGCAACAAAATTGCGTCTTCCAGTTTATCCAGACCGATTTTCTGTTTTGCTGATATTTCAACGCATTGAACATCACCACCCATTTCTTCAACCTGGACCTCTTGTTGTAACAGGTCTGTTTTAACCTTTTGTGGATTGGCTTCGGGCAGGTCAATCTTGTTAATTGCGACAATAAAAGGAACCTTGGCCGCACGAATGTGATTTATCGCCTCTATGGTTTGTGGCATGATTGAATCGTTTGCCGCAACCACCAATACGACAATATCTGCCATTTGTGCGCCACGTGCACGCATTGCAGTAAATGTTTCATGACCTGGCGTATCCAAAAATGTGATAATAGAACCAGATTTTGTTTTAACCTCGTACGAAGAAATATGTTGGGTAATACCACCCGCTTCACCGGCAACAACGTTCGCATTACGAAACGCGTCCAACAATGATGTTTTACCATGATCAACATGACCAACAACCGTCACAATTGGGGCGCGTGGCTTCAAGTTATCTGGGTTTGGTGCGCGTTCAATTTGATCGGCATACGGTTTAACCTCTACACGTTTAACGGTGGCACCAAATTCACCTGCAATAATTTCTGCGGTGTCAGCATCAATTGATTGGTTTTGGGATACCATCATGCCCATTTCCATCAATTTTTTAACGACATTACCAACCTTTTCCGCCATTGCCGCCGCCAAATCTTTCACCACAATTGTGTCACCCAATGTTACTTCGTGTGCAACCTTTTGCGGTGCATTGAACATTGCACGTGCTTTTTCGCGAAAACGCTTCAATGATGCTTCGGACCGGCGACGATTTGCACCACGCAAACCAATTGCGTCATCGTCATCATCATCGCCCATAACAATATCATGCAATGATATTTTTCCAGTTTTTGCGAATTCTTTTTTGCCACCACCGAATTTATTGTTACGACGTTGCATTGGGCCATCATCATTTTCTGAATTATCATCCATGTGACGCCCTTGATTCTTTTTGCCACCGTTTTGTACAGAACGCGGTACAGATGTCGGTTCTACATATTCTTCTTGTTGTGCCTGTTGCGCAGAATTTTCACGTGCCGCCAATTGTTCTTTGACCTGTTCATATTCGCGTGATTCACGTGCAATTTCGGCCTCACGCGCGGCACGGGCTGCGGCCTCTTCGGCTTCGCGTTTTTTGCGTTCTTCTTCGCGGGCACGTGCGGCCTCTAGGACGGCGCGTAATTTTTCATCTGCCGGATTATGCGGTTGAACCGGTTTTACCGGTTCTTCACGCAATTCATTCCGCCCGGGTGCAACAACACGACGGCGACGTTCAACGAAAACTGAATCGCCCTTCTTGCTTTGCACTGCGTCTAATGTCACAGATTTTCCAAGTGTCAGTGTTGCCATATTTTAACCTCCCGGGGTATATACAGTTATACAGTTTTATTCTTCGGTTTCTTCGGCCTGGGTGATACCAAATGCAATTTCACGTGCCTTCATAATTACACGACCCGCCAAATGTGCACTCATCGTTTCTTCGCCCAATATTTCAACCAATTCGTCAGATGCCAAATCCGCCAAATCAGACAATGTCTTGATTCCGGCCGCACCCAATTTCATAATAATTGGACGCTGGATGAAATCAAACGACAACAAATCATCGGACATCCCAAGTTTGCGACCTTCTTCAAAATAATCACGTTCTAATTTTTCTAAATATGCCTTGGCACGATTTTGCAATTCAACCGCCAATTCAGTATTAAACCCTTCAATAGATTCCAATTCTTTCAATTCAACAAATGCAATTTCTTCAATTGTACGGAATCCTTCGGATACCAACAAATGAGCAATCATTTCATCAACATCCAAACCACGGATAAACAATTCGGTCTTTTCTTTAACTTCCTTGGCACGACGTTCTTGTTCTTCGGCTTCGTTTACAACGTCAATATTCCAATTGGTCAATTGTGATGCCAAACGAACGTTTTGACCACGACGACCAATCGCCAAAGATTGTTGATCTTCGTTCACAACGACAACCGCACTGCGTGTATCTTCATCAACGATAATCTTGGCGACCTTGGCCGGTTGCATTGCGTTAACAATGAACACCGCCGGGTCTTCGGAATACAAAATAACATCAATCTTTTCACCATGGCATTCATTGATAACCGGTTGAATACGGGTCCCCTTGATACCAACGGTCATACCAACCGCATCAATTGATGGGTCGGCTGTTTCCACTGCGATTTTTGCATGTGAACCCGGGGCACGTGCCACAGATTTAATTTTAATAATGCCTTCGTAAATTTCTGGAACTTCTTGGACAAACAGTTTTTCCATAAACAACGGATGTGTACGGGTTAAAAAGATTTGTGGACCAGAATTAGAACGTGCAACATCCATAATCAGTGCACGCACACGGTCACCAACCGCCAAACGTTCGCCCGGGATAAGTTCACTGTTTTTGATATAGCCTTCGGCCTTGCCGTTAATATCAACAAATACATTTCCGAATTCAATACGTTTTACAACACCACTGATGATGTCACCAATGTTGTCCTTGAATTCTTCGTATTGACGACCACGTTCTGCATCACGCACGCGCGCAGTCATAATTTGACGTGCCGTCTGAAACGCCATACGACCAAATTCTGGTTCTGGCAAATTATCTTCTACAACATCACCAACCGATGGATTTTTAGAATATTTCTTTGCTTCGTCCACTGTCAGCATTGTAAATGGGCTGTATTCTTCGCCGGCCGCTTCTGGTGATTCAATAACATCAAACAATCGTTTTACATAAATTGCACCATTTTTACGATCTATATTTGCAACGATATTAAATTCTTCGCCATATTTGTGCTTTGCAATTTTTGCAATCGCTGCTTCTAATGAATTGAAAACCGTTTCACGATCAATTTGTTTTTCACTGGCCAAAGAATCAATGGCCAACAACAAATCTTGACGCGGCATAGAAACAAAAGACATTCGTTATCTCCCTTGGTATTTTGTTTTACGTCTTGTTTATCTATAAGGGCGGGGTTTTTCGCCCCGCCCTTAAAATTTAACTTCTAAGAACACTTGGATTATAACACCGAATCGGACAAATGCAAATATTTTTTACATATTATGCTAAATATATTTGACGGCTGTGTTTTTGGACTCTATACTTTATCTGATGAAGACATTGGATAAGTATTTTACACGGCAACTAATCGGAATCTTTGTAATGTTGCTGATGATATTAACTGGACTGGCATGGATGGTCCAGATTATGTCTATGATGAAATTTTTAATCAGTTATGGTGTCCGACTTAGCAGTTTTTTAGGCCTGACCATTATGATGGTACCGTTTATATTATCCATCATTGTGCCATTTGTGACATTTATTGCGGTACTGTTTGTGTATAACAAGATGATTGGCGACAATGAAATTGTTGTTATGGCTGCATCTGGAACATCACCAGGAAAGATAGCACGCCCAGCATTGATTTTGGCGGGGATATTGACATTGGGAAATTTAATATTGAATCTGTGGATTGTTCCGGCGACCCAGGCAAAATTTTATGATACACAATGGAATCTGCGGTATGGGTTGGCGCATCTAAAACTACAAGAAGGCGCTTTTACTGAAATGACACACGATTTAGTTGTGTATGTTGACAAGGTATCTGGGTATGATTTGAACCATGTTATGCTGTCTGATACCCGTAAAGATAAATCTCAAATGATAATATTTGCCGAAAATGGTAAACTGATTACAACAATGCGTGGATTGTCCATTGTTATGACCAAGGGCGCATTACAGGCAACCGGCAATGGCAGTATTATTGGAACATTTGACAGTTTTGATATGGATTTAAGTTTGCCCAGCAAAAATAATTCTGGGTCATTTAAGTCACGTCGCATGCCAACGTTTGATTTGTTGCATTACGCATCACAAGATTTATCGTTAAAACAACGCAAGACCGTTTTAACGGAATTGTGCACCCGATTCTTGCAACCGATTATGAATTTCATTTTGGCGGCACTGTGTTTGACAATATTATTACGTTCATCACTGTTGCGACGACGGACAAGTTTTGCGCCGGCACTTTCCGTCCTTGCGATGTCTGTGGTTATGGCGGCATTTATGTCCGCATCTAATATGTTGGAAACAACGGCGCACTTGTTTATGCTTGGTGGGGCCCAGGTTATATTACTTGGGATAATAATGGTTATATTGTTAAAGAAATGAAGAAAATTTACGGTATTCTTGCACTGATTCTGATATCGCATGACGCACATGCGTTGGCAGTTGATATGAACGAACCAACGGTTATCAAGGCAGACAAAATCGAATATAACCTTAAAACAGAAACAATTAAAACGGTTGGTAAAACAGAAATATCTAATAAATCCGGCCAAAAGATGACATTGGCAGATTCGTACATCACAAAAAACGGAACTGATTTATCTGGAAATGATATTCAGATATGGTTGGGACCACACGTATATGTTGAATCAAAAAATGTCACCAAAGAAAATAGTATAACCATCGCAAAACAGGCGTCGTTTACCGCGTGTAAAAATTGCGACAGTTTTGGCGAAGCGTGGGAAATATCCGCAAAAAGGATTAAGCATAATTTGGATAATCATATGCTTTATTTCTATAACATGTTGTTTTGGATATATGATTTGCCAGTTATGTGGTTGCCTTATTTTGACATGCCCGATCCAACGGTAAAACATAAAAGTGGTTTTTTGATGCCTAATTTTGAATCCACAAATAAAATGGGAACTCAGATTAATTTGCCAGTATACTTGTATTTGTCTGACACACATGATGCAACCGTGACATTTTCATATTTGACCGCCGAAAATCCATTATTTCAATTAGAACATCGTTTAAACGGTGACCATTCAGAATTTCGCACACGTGGTTCTTTTACACATAATCGCGAAGGCAAAAATCGTTGGCATGTATTTCATGATGATGTCATAGAACTTGGCGAAAATGCGCGCGCAAACATATTCTTGGAACGCGCATCTGATAAAACGTACTTGCAGAAATATGGATTTTACAGTGAACAACCATACCTGGATTCTGGGGCCAGATTGGAATTATTTGGGCAATCTGGTTATGTTGTTGCGGACGCCCACGTATTTCAAGAATTGCGTACAAATTCAACCCATTATTCTGCACCGGCGGGCGACATTTTACCGAATATATACGCTGTTTATCAAACACGTCCATTATTTGCATCAACATATGCAACATTTATGGGGGATATTTTGGGCATATCTGGGGATGGGTTCGCATCGCAACGTCTTATTGGCGAAGCACGTGTGACATCGCCATGGACGGTATGGGGTGGAAATCGCATAACCGCCAGTGTCGCGGCGCGTTATGATATCTATAATTTCTATAACACTGAAATGATAGATGGGGAAGTATATTCCGGTCTAAAAAACAGATTCTTGCCCAGTGGATATCTGGAATGGGGGTTACCATTATTCCGTCCTCGTGAAACATGGACACAAATTATTGAACCACGCGCACGTGTGACATTTATGCGCCATATTCACGATAGTGAATTCGCAAACAGTAATGATTCTGCTGGTGCATTGTTGTCGGATGCAACACTGTTTTCATCAAATCGTTTTTCTGGGCTTGATTTGTGGGAAAACGGGACTTTCGCCGATTATGGATTACGGTGGGCCGCATTTAATTCTGACGGCGAAACAGTTGAAACTTTTATTGGACAGTCATACGATTTTACAAAGCGCGCCGCAACTGACCCCAACAGCGGATTCCATGATGGTCAATCGGACTATGTTGGACGTATTGGATATAATAATATGAAATGGCTTAATCTGTATAGTCGTTTTCGCCTGTCCCAGGAAAATTTAGAATTGCGTCACATAGAAACAAACGGAGTGATTGGAACAGAACGAAACTTTGTAAATATCGGCCACATTTGGTCAAAACAGTTCTATGATATATTGACCGAGGTAGAATCCATTCACGAAATAATGGGCGGTGTTGGAATTGGGATTACTGATCGTTGGTCTGTGCGTTGGGACATGATATATAATGCGACTGAAAATCATTGGCAACAACACCGTGGTGCACTGTATTATGAACATCCGTGTTATTATCTTAGTTTCGGATACCGTCGTGATGGAACGATAAAGGAAGATTACAAGGGAACAACAACATTCCAATTTAGATTTGGCATAAGTGTAGATGGCAAACATTATTAAGAAAGGAGAACGGATGAGAAAAATACTGGTTTTTATAATGATGTGCCTTGCGTTAAATGCAAATGCGGCAACAGTTGTCGCGACCGTTGACGGTAAACCAATCACAGATACCGATATAACGGCACGCACGAAACTTATGGCGCGTCAAGGCAACACGTCCACAGACAATCGCCGCCAGGCATTACAGAACATAATTGATGACAGTGTTAAATTGAAATATGCGGCAAACTTTAATGCGGTTCCATCTGAAAAAGATGCTATTACAGAATTAAAACGTATGAACCTTGGCAATTTAACTGATTCAGAACGCAGTATGGCCATATCTGCAACACGTGCAAATATCGCATGGCAAGTGATTATTGGCCGAACAATTATGCCAACCATAGAAGTCAGCAAGGAAGATATTTCCGCCGAAAAAATGGCATTGGAACGAGAACACGGATTACCATTGGAAATGACATTGGTTCGTTTAATAGATATCCCTGATGATATTGCAAAAAAACTTACCAAACCAAAAAGTTGCGATGATGCTGTGAATATGGCAGAAAACCTTGGGGGCGTTCCACAAAAATTCACCGCGGTTCAATATGAAATTGCCCCAGAAATACGCGAAAGAATCACAGGATTGCCAATGCTGACCTGGTCAAAACCTGTGGACAGTTCGGTATATTTGGTATGCAATGTAAAAAAGACCAAAGAATACGGAAAATTGGATGATATAATAAAGCAAAATGCAATATATAAACAGGCATCTTTTATTGCCGACCAGCAATTAAAACAACTGCGGCGCAAGGCCGTTGTAATTATTAACGATAACCGGTATAAATTATGAAAAAAACAATCCTGTTTGATTTGACTCCTGCAGAATTAGAACAGTTCGTCACCAATATGGGACAACCGCGCTTTCGTGCAAAGCAAATTGCCGAATGGATGTCACGTGGTGCGCCAGATTTTTCGGTTATGAAAAACATTCCTGAAACATTGCGAAATGATTTAGACGCGGTTGCAAAAACTTTGCCGGTCACGGTTATTAAACGTTTGGCGTCGGCGGACGGTCAAACAGTAAAATTCTTGTTGGAACTGGGGGATGGCGAACGAATTGAATGCGTTTTGATGCGAACCAGTTATGGCAACAGTGTTTGTGTCAGTTCCCAGGCCGGATGTGCCATGGGATGTAAATTCTGCGCCAGTACATTACTTGGATTAAAACGAAATTTAACCATAAACGAGATTTTTGCCCAAATACTTGTCGCCCAATGGGAATTGCGCACCGACCGACAATCAGACAAGCCAATACGCCCAAACGGCGATGCAAATAACAATGATGTTTCGCATATTGTTGTTATGGGCACCGGTGAACCATTACAAAACACAGAAAATGTTATCGGATTCATTGAACGTGCAAATCACGACATGGGAATTGGGTGGCGGCGCATTACGGTATCCACATGTGGAATTGTACCGGGCATAGATAAACTTATTGAATGGGGACGCCCAATCAACCTGGCGATATCTTTACATGCACCAAATGATGCCCTGCGGCGCAAAATAATGCCCATAGCGAACAAATACAGCATCACGGATATAATGGATGCCGCGTGGCGATTTACCGACGTCCACAACCGGCAATTGATGATAGAATACATATTATTGGGCGACGGGGACGGTAAATTGTTAAATGCGACCGAAGAACACGCCAATGAATTGGTTGAAATCGTTCGTGGCAAAAATTGTATGGTGAACCTGATTCCGTGGAATGCGGTGGCGGAACGTGATTTTACATCGCCATCGGGGAATGCGGTTCATCGTTTCCAAGATATACTTATTAAAAACGGTATTCACACACGCATACGGCGTGAACGTGGCACCGATATTGGTTCCGCATGCGGACAGTTAAGGATTAGTGGCGAGGTGAGAATGTCCAGCAAAGGAGCATCAGATGATATTGGAAAAAATAACAAGCAGTGATATGCGTGAATATAATACCATTGAAGATTTTATCACCTTTGGTAAATTGTACCCAAATGCAGAATTCGCCATCCAGGCACATCCACCAAAGTTTTATAAATACCAACCACGTTATGAATGGACCAATACTTTCGCAACCGCCTGCAAAGTTAATAATATAAACATGGCATTGCATATAAATGGACCATGGCGTGATGATATGTGCAGCAATGGTATAATCGCCCCCGAGGTCAAACATCTAATGGATTTGCGACGTGATAATGGCGGACATGTTATCGGACGAATCCAGATAAACATAAATGGTGGCAACCAAGAATACATGTTTAATGCAAATCGTGTGGCCGACATTATTCGCGAATACCCCGATATAGAATTCATATTCCAATACACACCGGCACAATATGAACGTGTGACCGCATTGGATAAAACAGGGGCCAAATTTTCGTTACTGTACGATGCATCGGGTGGTCGCGGCAAAACACCGGACGAATATTATGGCCCAGTTATGCAGAATCATAAAATGGGATACAGTGGCGGTATATCCCCGGAAAACGTGGAATACATACTGGACCGGGTTAACATGGTTTTACCATCTGATTATGTCACATGGATAGATGCCGAAAAGAAATTGCAAAACCCGTACACAGGGCGATTTGATGTTGCACGTGCCTTGGAATATGTCCGCCGTGCAAATAATTGGATACATCGGCAACGTTAATCGCTGTATCGGACCAAATCTAAAAACAGATTCCGGCTTTCGCCGGGATGACGATAAAAAACGGTTGCGATTGCAACCGTTTTTACTAACCACTATTACTGGCCACTGGTACTGATTACATACCTACGCTGAAACTATCACCGTAACTTGCAACGTTTTGACCACCAATTGAACATTTGATATCTTCAAAGCCCTGTTTCAATTGGTTCTTTTTAACCAGTTTAGATGTGATAATACCACCGGCGGTACCCAACACAACACCCGCGATACTATCCGATGCCAAACGTGCGGTATTGAAATTACCTTCGGCATCTTTCCATACGGACTTTTCAAATCCGCCCATCGTAGAATTCAATTTACCATACGATGCAGTGATTTTTGCACGAATATTGACGATTGCGTTGTCATCATATACGCACTGACCGTTTTGGACAGTTTTGCCTTCTTCGTTGCACTTGCAGATACCATTTGCATCATTCTTGGCACCTGGGACCGTGCATTCGCATGCGGTATAGTTATTGATTTCACGTTGATACGGATTTATGCACTTGCAATTACCACTGACCGTATCAAATTTCATACCGTTCGGACATTGTGTATTTGCATTATATACGCATTGACCATCAACAATAACTTTCTTTGGGTCATCGCATTTGCAATTGCCATTTGCATCATTTGTTGCACCGGCAATTGCACATTTGCATGCGGTGTTATTGTTTATTTCGGTTTGGTTTTCCGCACTGCACATACAACGTCTTTCGGTTGCATTGTAATACATTCTGTCGGAACACTGTGGTGTAGAGTCACCACCGCCGCCGCCACCGTTGCCACCGTTGCCAATGCATTGGCCACGACCGTTTGCCGCGATAGAGAATTTTTTACCACCATCATTACATGTACATGTATCGGTTGACGCGTTGTATGTCGCACCATTTGAACCACTCTTTGGCAAATAACAACATGCCTTGCCATTTTGGGTTGAACGAGTTTCCAAACATTTTTGCAAACTTGTTTTACCACCTTGACCGCCACCATTGTTAACATTGTTATTGTCACCAATTACCGTGGTGTTACCATTATCACTGTTGTTGTGGTTTTCGTTTGAATTGTTATTCTCGCTGCTGTTTGATGTCGTCTGATTGTTATCATTTACCTGTTGATTCTGTTGATTGGTATTCACATTGGAATTTCCAGAATCAGTTATATTACCAACATCATTTATGTTAATGATTGTCCCATAATTACATTGACTTCCCTGTGGACATTCATTTTTACTTTTACAACGTGGTGGGGTTGCAGAAGTATCCAACCATTCGTTATCTGGACATTTACACTGGCCACCTATCATTACACCACCATAATTAAGGCATTCTTGCTCTTTCTTATCTCTTGCTGCTTCTTTGTCTTCTTCGCATTTGCTGCCATTCCATTTCTGGCCGGACTTTACACATTCACATTGACGCAAAGAATCATTCCATTTGCCACCATTGTTAACGCAACGATATTGTTCAGCACTGGCCATACAAATTGTTGCACTGGTTGCACCATTGGCGGTTCTGGTTTCATCAACACAGATTTTCTGGCCGACAACCTTTTTGCAATAGAAATGCATCTGACCTATTCCGCTCATACCAACGTGTTTGTATGTTTTTATTTGATCCGCGGTACAATCCTTGATATAACCACCACCAGTTAAATTCAACATTTCCCAGGCATTTCCACCAACACTGTTACAACGATACAATCTTATATCGTTTACACTGTCCGATTTCCAAACGTGGGTTGCAGGCATCAATGTAAACACACCATTATTGCAACCATCTATTGCCTTGTGTCCACATGCAATTCCATAACGACCTTCATGCTGGGCAGTATTTTCATACAAGAACTGATTCTTGTCACGATCCATGTCCCAAATCGTCTTTTCTATACGTTGCACATTGCAGTTATAAGTTGCCGCACCAACAGCAGACCCAACCACCAAACACGCCGCAACAACGGAAAAAAACTTTGCAAAATCAGTGATTTTCATTTCTCTTTCCTTTTGGTATAAAATCCCTTTTCTGATTGATTATATCATAAATACCGACATATTACAAACACAAAAAAACAATTATCTTTTCATGATTTTATATAATTTTTTAACATTGTTGACAAACAAGTTAGTGTGTGTTATGTTTTGTGCGCTATGAACAAAAATAACAGATTTTTATTTATCAATAAAAAATATTTGGCGACTTTCGTTTTAACCGCACTGTTTGGTGGTAATGTTGCCGCACAAAATGTCACCGGCGACACAATCCATCACTTTAACCCAATGGAAACATTGACGCATACACGGTCAATCATACCGAACGAACCACACAAACCCAAAAATCCAGTTGTGAAATTTTCCAACCCCGAAGACGCGTTGTATGTTGAATTGGAATCTTTTACACACGCAACAACCAATAATTTGCATACTGTGTTTTGTCCATTGGTTGTCGTTAAACCTTTTGTTCGTATCCATGATAAATTAACCATCGGCGCAACAACCACTCAAATGATTCAGAATTATTTTGGACCGCAAATGACATCTATTACACACGATATGTATGCGACCGTTGCATTGCGAACATCGGTTGGAACATTTGATGTCAAATATGGTAAATTTTCCGCACTGAATTATTCGCCAAAGTTTTCCAAGGTAATGCCAATCAGTCATTACTTTATAAATGCAAAAACACTGAACACTGGGCATTATTTTCCGCGCGCAATAATCGCAACATATACCGGCCAAGAAATATCTGTATCCGGTGGATACGCCGAATATACACCCGGCATGGCATTCCATGGTGATGGATATGTGGTATTCGTTATGCAACAGAATTTGGGCGAAAACCTGCAAGTCGGTGGAATGTTAATCACCAACCAAAAAGACGTTATCGGAAACCTGCAATTAACATGTGACCTATGTTACAACATGTCCGTGTTATTACAAGTGGTAAACTTGGGCGAACGACCGGCGTTCTTTGGAACATACCAATACAAATTAAAGGATAATGTCGCATCCATCGCAATAAATGGTTTTGTTCAATCCCAAGACGGTGTAATGGGCGGCACAATCGGCATATATCACAAAAGCGGTGCGTATTTTTCCGCCGGTGCGGTTAAACATGAACCAATGTATGAAAATGCCGATGGCACACCAAATGAAAAATTTGATAAATTCACCCCATCGATTGAATTGGGTATAAATCGTGCCGTATTTCCAAAACGCAGTAAATAATTGCTAACGCTGCGGCGCGACACTCAAAAACAAAAACACACCGCATGGTGTGTTCTTATTTTTGGTGGATGTTAAGGGACTCGAACCCCTGACCCTCTGCGTGTAAAGCAGATGCTCTAGCCAACTGAGCTAAACATCCAAAACGCATGGGCAATGATAAATTATATTTTTATCATTGTCCAGTTTTTTTATTTTGGCAACGGCATACCTGCGGTTGCATCGGCCATAACATCATCAATTATCGTGTCGGCCTTTTGCTTGGCATCACGCACCGCGGCCAAAACCGCTTCTTCTATGGCCGGAATACCCTGGCCCGCCAATGCCGGATTTATTGTCACAGACATGATGTCGTATTTACCAGTCATACCGACAATGCATGTTCCACCCGGCGCGATACCTTTGACCTGCATCCCAGATAATTTTTCCTGGGCAGCGGCGACCTTGGATTGCAATTCGCTGGCCTGGGCCATTAAACTTTCCATATCCATTTTATTTCCTTTTGATTTATAAAACATCCGGTCATTTGACCGGATATTTTTATTTTTCTTCTTTACCGGTCTTTTGGTTTATTCCGACCATGGACATACGTGTTTTGCCACGTTTGTCCGCGCCCAAATACTTTACGTAAACCGGGTCACCTTCTTTCAATCCGGCATCTTCAATTTTTGCCAAACGTTTTCCGGTGATTTCAGAAATATGAACCATAGATTCAAAACCATTCAAAATTTTGACGAATAATCCAAAATCTTTGACCCCAGATACCACACCCGCATAGATTTCGCCAACTTCGGGTTCGGCAACGATTTCTTTGATACGTGCGATTGCCGCATCGGCATCTTCACGGGTGACCGCCAAAATCTTGACCGTACCATCGTCTTCCAAATCAATGGTTGTGTTGGTATCACGTGTCAATGCCTGAATCACAACGCCACCTTTGCCAATAACTTCGCGGACTTTATCCGGGTTGATTTTCATTGTGTACATTTGTGGTGCATATTCGGAAACATGATCACGTGGTTTCTTAATTGCACTGGTAATTTTACCAAGGATGTGCATACGGCCATCTTTCGCCTGGGCCAACGCCTTTTCCATAATTTCAAATGTAATAGATGTAATTTTAATATCCATCTGTAACGCGGTAATACCATGGTCGGTTCCGGTTACCTTGAAATCCATATCGCCAAGATGGTCTTCGTCACCCAAGATATCGGTCAATATTGCATAATCATCGCCTTCTTTGATAAGGCCCATCGCAATACCCGCCACCGGGCGTTTCATCGGAACACCACCGTCCATCATGGCCAACGTTGCACCGCATGTTGTTGCCATTGACGAAGAACCGTTTGATTCCAAAATGTCAGAACACAGACGTATTACATAATCAAATTCTTCACGCGATGGAACCATTGGGTGAACCGCACGCCATGCCAAATTACCATGCCCAATTTCACGACGACCCGGGGCCTTTAATCCCTTGGCTTCACCAACCGAGAAACCCGGGAAATTATAGTTCAAGATAAAATCGCGGTCTTCGGTCCCATCCAAAGATTCCAACGGCAACGCGTCCTTGCCACCACCAAGTGTCAATGACACTAATGCCTGGGTTTCACCACGTGTAAATAATGCAGACCCATGTGCACGTGGCAACACACCCAATTCAATTTCAATTGGGCGAACTGTTTTTGTATCACGACCATCAATACGTGGCTTGCCCGCCAAAATATTGGAACGCATAATGCGCGCAGTGATATTTTCAACAATTTCATCGGCAAATGATTCCAATGTTGATGTTGCAACCACTGTTTCTGGGAACATTTCTGGAATAAGTGCCTTGGCACTGCTGTGGATATCGGCCAATGTTTCCAAACGGGTTAATTTTTCCTTGATACCAAGTGCCTTTTCAATATCGCCAGCGAATTGTTCAAACTTTTCTTCCATTGCGATATATTCTGCGGTCTTTTCTGGAATTACCCAACGTTCTTTACCAGCATTTTCGGTCAATTCATTGATTGCCTTGATAACCGCTTGTTGTTGATCAAAACCGAATTTAACCGCACCCAATGTGGTTGCTTCATCCAATTCACCAATTTCAGATTCAACCATCAACACACCGTCCTTGGTTGCCGCAACGACCAAATCCATTTCTGAATTTTCCAAATCTTTCTTGGATGGATTCAGAACATATTTGCCATCAATATAACCAACACGCGCCGCACCAATTGGTCCCTGGAACGGAACGCCTGACAATGCCAATGCCGCAGACGATGCAATCATTGCCAAAACATCAGGTTGATTTTTACGGTCATATGAAAAGACCTGGGCAATAACTTGGACTTTGTTCTTGAATGTTTCTGGGAACAGCGGACGAATTGGACGGTCAATTAAACGCGCAATCAGTGTTTCACCAATTGACGCCTTGCCTTCACGACGATCACGTGAACCCGGAATACGACCAGCAGACGCAAATTTTTCTTGGTAATCAACGGTCAAAGGAAAGAAATCTTGCCCTTCAACCGCGGTCTTTTCGGCACAAACCGTTGCCAAAACCATTGTTCCACCCATTGTCGCCATAACCGCGCCGTTTGCCTGTTTAGCAAAACGACCTGTTTCTAAACGCAATGTTTCATCACCATATTGTATTTCAACCGCAACTGGGTTGTTCAGATGAGTTTTTTCATCTTTCTTGATTAAACCAAATAACATAATTTTCCTCCGTTTTATTGGTTTGTTTACTTTTATCATTGCGAAGAAAAATTATTCGTTATTGCATTCTGGGAAAATCCGAAAACAAATGCAAAAATGAACAATTTCTTCTTCGCCGATGCCGATTATACTTTCATATTTACCTGTTTGCAAATATTTTATGAATAAAAAAGACCGGCATTCATGCCGGTCAAAAACTTATTTACGCAGCCCCAATTTCTTAATCAGTTCTTCGTATTCTTTTTCATCACGTTTCTTGATATATGCCAACAATTTTTTACGTTGGTTAACCATACGCAGCAATCCACGACGTGAATGCAAATCTTTATGGTTATTTTTCATATGTTCCGTTAAATTACGGATACGTTCTGTCAAGACCGCAACTTGTGATTCAACCGAACCACCATTATCTTTATCACTTACCTTAAAGGCGGTGATAATTTCTGTTTTTTTTGTTTTTGTAATGGACATTACATTTTCCTTTGATTTAAATTGTTCTTTTCGGGCGCAGTATTCCATCTGTCACCGTACCTATACCAATAAAAACCTTACCAGAATAGACACGATACATTCCATCAGAACACGCAACCCCCACAAACCCACCATTCTTGTACAGATTGACAGATTTACCGTTCAGATCCAGAACCGGAATGTCCCCCAGTCCAGAATCTATTGGCGCCAGATATTTACTGACGTCTGCACCATTATTAAACAGATTTTCCAAAAAATCAAGTCGGACCGCATTTTTTAATAAAAAACCACTGGTTTGACTGCGGCGTATGGCGGTAACAGTTGCCAAACTGCCACAGGCATATGCCAAATCACGTGCAATACTGCGAACATATGTGCCCGGCGCGCAAGACATACGAAAATCCCATGTATCATCTATACCGTCCAATAATTCCAAAGAAAATATTTCCACTGTGCGTGCCGGTATTTCTGGTTTTTCACCATTACGTGCCAATTCATAGGCACGCCGCCCACCAATGTGAACAGCACTGTATATTGGTGGAATTTGGGATATTTTACCAACAAAATCCGATATTTTGGAACGCAACATATCAAACGTAGGTATTACATCTGTGCGTCTTACTTCGGTCCCAGTAGAATCCAGAGTATCTGTTTCAACACCAAATTTGACAGAAAACAGATATTCTTTGGTTCGGTTGGTATTATCTTCTATGAACGGCACCATTTTGGTGGCATTTCCTATGGCAACCGGCAATACACCCGACGCCATCGGATCCAATGTTCCAATATGACCATTTTTTTTCGTACCAAAAACACGTGCTGCGCGCGCGGCTGCACTTTTAGAAAACATCCCAGATGGTTTATCAAGAATTATCCAACCGTCCATATTAGTTTCCTTGGCCAAATAAAGACAATTGTTCACGCATACTATCTGGCGTTTCTGTTTTTTCCACGCGCGAATTTTTCGTCATATTTTTACCAGAATTTTCTTTGTGTATGGTGCGATTTCCTTCAAGTCCGGCCAGCACGGACGCCGCGCGTTCCACCACAGATTCCGGCATTCCCGCCATTTTTGCAACATGTATCCCGTATGACCGATTTGCAACCCCAGAAATTATGCGGTGCATAAACACAATTTCATTGTTATGTTCACGTACATCTATGGTCAGACACGCAACATTTTTCAATTCACCGCCATTTTGCGCAACCAGGTGCGTCAATTCATGGTAATGCGTTGCAAATAATGTCCGCGCCTGCAAATTATCAAGGTATTCTAATACCGCCTGGGCAATAGCCATACCATCGTATGTCGCAGTTCCACGGCCAATTTCATCAAATATTATGAATGAATGTGGGGTTGCACGACGCAAAATATTCGCGGTTTCACCCATTTCAACCATAAATGTTGATTGACCTGCGGCCAAATTATCTGACGCACCAACACGACTGAACAATTGGTCACAAACACCGATCTTGGCACTGTTTGCCGGCACAAAAGAACCCAAATGCGCCAACACAACCAACAATGCATTTTGACGCAGATATGTTGATTTACCGGCCATGTTGGGACCTGTCAATAAAGCAACCGATTGTTTATCTAAATTACAATCATTTTTAACAAAACTGTCACCATGTGCACGCAACACAGATTCTATGACCGGGTGACGACCACCAACAATATTGAAATTGGATTCTTTGGTTATTTCTGGGCACATCCAATTCCATTCTTTTGCCACCGTCGCCAAAGAATACCATACATCCAAATCTGCAATTAAATCCGCCGCCATCAACAAATCATTTGAAATTCCACGAATTTGTTCTATGAATTGGTCTATGATTTCTGTCTCTATAGCCGCCGCTTTGTCTGCAGAGGTGCGAATATCATTATCTAATTCTATTAAACGTTCAGTTGTAAAACGAACATTTCCGGCCAAAGTTTGCCGATGAATAAACCCAGAATCCGCCCGCATCATTTCATCTGCACGTGCAGACGGAACCTCTATGAAATACCCAAGAACGTTATTGTATTTTATCTTTAGTGTATGAATACCTGTGTCGTGTGCATACTGTGCCTGAAGCGATGCAATTGTTTCTTTGGCACCATGCGATAACTTACGCATTTTATCCAATGCCAAATCAAAACCATCACGCACAACACCACCGTCACGAAAAAATGTCGGCAAATCATCCGCCAATGCAGAATTTAATTTTGATGCGATTTCATCATGCGTTGTGATGTTTTCCATACGCATCGCCAATGAAGAATCCAAACGGGTTGATATCATCTTGATATTCGGCAATTCAATCAAGAAATCTGTGATATTACGCATATCACGTGGCATACCGCGTCCAGATAACAATCTGGACAATGCACGTCCAACATCAGGCACGCGTCCCAACATTCCCGATACCATACCACGAACATCAGCATTGCGTATTAAATGTCCAATGTGTTCTTGGCGTGTACGAATTTCATTTACATCCCCAGAAAGTGCCCGCAAATAAGAACGCAATTTACGTCCGCCCGCCGCTGTTTTTGTATTATCCAATACATCCAACAAACAACGCCCACCATCATTTATCGGGGCATCTATTTCTAAACTTTTCCATGTGGCCGAATCTATCAGCATTTGTGCCCCGGACTTAAATCTGTACGGCGCCCGAAATGTCAATGCGGCCCCACGTTGTGTATTAAACAAATATCCTGCCAATAATCCAACAGCCGTATTTGCATTACTTTCATCAACACCATCAGAAAACACCGATGATATTATTGTGCCAATATCCGTACGACGATATATCTTGTCAAAGACCGGTGTTGTTTTGAAAATGTCACGTATACGCAGTATCGTCTTATTTTCAGCATCCAATGATGGATATATAACTTCGGCCGGCGATATGCGAACCAAATCGTCAATTATATCGTCGGTTTGCCCAATGAAAAATTCACCCGTTGAAATATCACACCCCGCAATATCAAATGTATTCCCGGTTGGTATAACCGCAATCAGAAAGTTGGAACTTTTCGGCGACAACAAATTTTCATCTGTTAATGTCCCAGGCGTCAAAACACGTATGATTTTTCGTTCTATGAATTTATGCCCACGTTCTTTGGCCTGGGCCGGCGTTTCCATTTGTTCAACCAATGCCAATTTGTACCCTGCCCTGACCAGTCGCCCGAAATAGTTATCAGACGCATGCCACGGAATTCCGCACATTGGAATATCCTCGCCATCTGCATCGGTACCACGCGCGGTCAAAACAAGCCCCAATTTAGAACTGATTGTTTTTGCATCATCAAAAAAAGATTCATAAAAATCACCCAAACGAAACATCAGCAATGCATCAGGATTTTCTGCTTTGAAATCCACATACTGCTGCATTACCGGGGTAAGTTTACTTTTTTCGGCCATTACCAAATCCATTACTCTGTGGGGTTGGTGATTTTCAATGTTTCAATTTTCAATTCGGCTTCTTTCAGTAACTGTTCACAATAGGCCTTTAATTTGATACCTTGTTCATATGCCGCAACCGAATCCGCCAATGGCAATTCCCCAGATTCCATCTTTTTAACCAATTCGCTTAACTGCTTGTATGCTTCTTCAAATGACAACTTATCTTTATCCATTGTATAAACCTCTTAAGAACAACAGAAAGATACAAAATTAAAATTTAATATTCCACAAAAAAACACCCAAACGGGTGTTTTTTATTTTGCCGGTTTTGCCGGCGCGATTACTATCGATTTGGTTCGTTCGTCTGGTTTTGAACGGCTTTCCAATGTGCCACGTTCACCAATCAATTCAACGACGTGGGCAAACAGCCCCGGAATTGCGTCTTTACCCATGGCCAGCGCCCTTTTTGACCCCTTGGTCATAACCGCAATTTTAACCTTGTCACCATTTTCCAAAAATTCATATACTTTACGTAATTTGATCTGCAAATCATTTTCTTCTATGAACGGTTTTATCCAAACCTCTTTCATTTCAACGATTTTCTGCTTTTTTTTGGCTTCGGCGGCACGTTTTTTCTGTTCGTATTTGAATTTTCCGAAATCCATTATTTTTGTCACAGGTGGTGTGGCATTTCCGTTTAATTCCACCAAGTCCATTCCCAAATCTAATGCCATTTGAATTGCATCAGATGTCTGCATTACACCAAGATTTTGACCATCATTGCTAATAACCTGAACAGTTTTTGCAATTATACGATTATTTGTGCGTGGTCCCATATCACGACGGTTATCACGATTATTTACTGGTTTAATTGTACGCTCCTTTTATGTATATGTGCCATAGTATTAAACATTTTTATAGATTTTTCAACAATTTTTGCACATTTTGCAGGACCGCCCAGACATCACGTTTTGTGTCTGGTTTCAATATGATATAATTCGGATGATATATTGAAAACACATGTATATTGTTTGGTAATATCGTTTCTGCACCGTGATTATGTATAAGGTCTATACCCGCAAATTCGGATGCCGCGATTGTTCCAAGTGTTATTATAATTCGGGGTTCGGTCAATTCTATGAACCTGTTCACAAATGGACGTGATAAATCCAATTCTGTGCGTGATGGTGTCCGCCCCCCAGGGGTCCGCCAAAACAACAATGGCGATATTGAAACAGTTTCACGCGACATACCAATTGCCCCCATCATTTTATCCAGTAATTCACCCGCCCCCCCAGACAATATTTGCCCACATGCATCATCATCACTGGACGGAATATCGGTGATTATCATTACTCCATTGGGATTCGTTGCGGCATGTGGCAAAACAACATTTGATACGCCGGTACGTAATGGATGATTAAATTCCAAAATCATGCGCGATAATGAATCTATGGTTGTTGGACGCATGGCCATTGCGACCGCTGTATCCACAGACATTGGAACAACCGGTGATATCGGTGGCACAACGCTTGCAACCGTGCGTGTGCGCTCTGGGGTTGGGGCTGGATGCGATATCATTTCATTAAAACCTATGGAATCATCAGATAATTCCCACCTTACACCGGCCAAAATAAGATCCTTTAACAAACTTTGCATAATAAATATTCTCTTTTATCTTGATTTTTAGAAATTTTTATTATACACTAGCCCATGAGCAACAGAAACTCAAGGGAGTATTTTCATGAAAATAAAAAACTTTGCTTTATTAGCTGGTGCTGCTGGGTTACTGGCGGCATGTGGTGGTTCAAGTGTTGTTGAACCAGAAGATTTGAACGGTCAACGCGTTTTCTTTGCGTTTAACTCTTCGGAAATTTCCGATGCAGCGCATGATAACTTGATGGGCCAAGCTCTGTACATGAAATCACACGATGATGTAAAAGTACAGATTGCTGGTAACTGCGACGAACGCGGTTCAACAGAATACAACTTGGCATTGGGTGCACGTCGTGCAAACGCGGCCAAGAAAGTCCTTGTTGAAGAAGGTATCGATGCAAAACGTATTTCTACCATCTCTTATGGTAAAGAACGTCCATTGGTCAAAGGTACGGGAAAAAACGCCCGTTTGGGCGTTTTTTTTGCACAAAAACACCGGCAACGCCGGTGTTTTTTATATTTTATGGGCAATGATGCACGTGTCTTGGACCCCCGGCCACCCAAATTCAGTTTCGGGTTTAGAATACGTTTTTATAATTTCAAAATTATTTGCCCCCAGCATTGTTTCCATATCCTCTATACGTATTATATTAAAATCCGTCGTTAATGTGGTATTTAACGGCTCTGTGATGGTTATTTCACCAAGCTCCCCTGTGAATAACTCTATAAATAAAATTCCTTTATCCTGTAATATATGATTCAATTGTGCCAAACAATTTGAAACCTGGTTATTGGTTAAATGACATAATATATAGGACAATATTATACAATTAAACGAATTATTATTAAAATTCAATTGCGACACATCGCCCTGAATAAATTTTGCGTGTGATTTTTTATTTTTGGCGATGGTAAGCATATTATCTGACGCATCTATTCCGGTGACATTATACCCCAAATTTGATAAATAAACCGCATTATTACCCGAACCGCATCCCAAATCTAAAATTGCCGTTTCTTTTTCAACATATCTTAATAAATCTTTAATATGACATGATGGGGCGGAAAATAATTTATCATACTCGTACGCGATAGAATCATAGGTCGAAACGTTTTTTCTTTTATCCATAATATTCCCAAAAAATTTTATAAAAAAGCCGGCGTTTTTATTAAATAAATATTTTTTAATTCCCGGCCTTTTTGATAGTTTTATTAATTTTTCCCAGTGATTTTGTTAATAATTTCGTTCAGGTGGTTTCGCGATTCAAATGCTATCGTTATCACACC
>CACXXP010000007.1 GCA_902771695.1 uncultured Pseudomonadota bacterium
TACTGCGTTGGATGCATTTGCCCAACCACCATTGTACCCAACCTTGTAAACTTCGTTGTTGTCTTTGTCTTGCTTGCCAGATACATCGGTAATCATACCGGAGGTTGCACTACCAATCGCTTCTTTAACTGCATATGCGGTTGGAATGTTTGTCGCACCAGATGAACTTGCACTTTCTAATCCTGTAATATTCGCGCCTGCCGTCGTAATATCACGTGTGCCTGTTGCACCACCATTAGTTGTTGGTGTTATGACAACTTTGTTCGTTGAGCTGTGTGTAATTTTCTGCTGCTTCAATGCCAATGCATCAGCAATAGCTTTCTCTTGAACAAGCTTTGTAGAACTTGTGCTCAACCCAGAGGTTCCAGATGTTGTCATCTTACTTGCATCAACTTCCACCTTTACAGAACCATCAGTATTATCGGTCTTTTTTAGGTATGTTGTATCAACGGCAACGGCTGTATTGGCGTTTGCCCAACCACCGTTGTACCCAACCTTGTAAACTTCATTGTTATCCTTGTCTTGTTTACCAGATACATCGGTAATCATACCAGAAGTCGCTGTGCCAATTGCTTCCTTGACCGCATACGCTGTTGGAATGTTCGTTGCACCCGTGGCACTGGAACTTGCCAAGTTGGTAATATTGGCACCCGCCGTTGTTATCGCACGTTTTGTCGCATTTCCGCCGGATGCCTGTGGGGTAACAAGCAGGTGCGCCGTTGAATCAGCGGGTATTTTATTGTCAACGTAACGTTTACTTGTGATAGTTGAATCACCAACAGGTTCGGCCGCACATAACACTTGTGGTGCCGCAACCATCAATGCAAAGATTGATAATACCCGAAAATTCTTTGAAAAAAGCATGGTTTTGTCCCCTTTCTACCGTATTCTAATGTCCCTTCTGGTGTTCAGTATAACACATTTGACCGAATCGTGTAAACAACTTTTTTGCCAATGCGTTAAACCAACCAACCACATTACTCGCCCGATGATTCCTTCACCGGGCATGCAATATGGTTTGCTTGTTGTGTTGTATATCATACGCCAAAATTATAGCATGTTTTGCATGTGCGAATAAAGATGCGAAAAAGCAAAAAAATCAAAAATGTGAAATTTTTGTATTGACTTTTTTATTTGTTTAATTTTTTTGTGGTGTTTTTATTCAAACCAAACTTCAACAAACCCCGTTGGAGTATTCGTACTGGGGGCACCGGTTGCAATCGGGATTTTTACATAACTGCGTGTGACATTTATTTGCTTGGTATTGGTCGCATCCATTGCAACAGAATTTACAACATACCCATCGGTGCCAGTATTTACCGTTGACACGGTCGGACTTGCCGCGCTAATTGCGCCTTCAACGGCCGCAACACTTGGGTATTTGGTCGTACTGCCATGATCGGTGGTTATGTTTGATGATAAATTAGTTGTCGTTTGAACGTTTTTTACGGCAATATTCGTAGATGTGCCGTTTTTTGTGACACTTATCGTGCCATCTGCGGTTCCGGTTTGCACATTTGTGACCAACGAACCGATAATAGTGTCAACGTAATGCTTACTGGTTACGGTGGAATCAGCATGCAAAACACCCGACACAAACAGTGCCGCAAACATCGGCAAAATAAATCGCTTTATTCCCATCCCTGTTCCGAAATACACTAACCCATATGCAAAGCGTAGCAAAATGCAACAATTTATGTAAAGCAAAAAAAAATCGCGTTTCTGGCATTTTTTATCACCATTAAAAAAATATTTTTTTTCGTTGCATTTATAACTTTTTTTGTGAAAAATATCCCCGCAAAATACAACAAAGGAGACACCATGAGTAATAAATGGGTTTATACTTTCGGTAATGGTATGGCCGAAGGTCGCGCAGATATGCGTAATTTACTGGGGGGCAAAGGTGCAAACTTGGCCGAAATGAATTTGGTCGGATTGCCGGTGCCAGCGGGATTTACCGTCACAACCGAGGTTTGTACATATTATTACGACAATAATCAAACATATCCGTCTGATTTAATGGACCAGGTGAAATCTGGAATTGCACATATTGAAAAAATTATGGGCAAAAAGTTTGCCGATATGGAAAATCCATTATTGGTGTCTGTACGTTCTGGGGCACGCGTTTCTATGCCGGGTATGATGGATACTGTGTTGAATTTGGGGTTGAATGATGACACGGTCAAGGCATTGGCCAAGGCCGCAAATAATGAACGATTTGCATATGATTCTTATCGCCGCTTTATCATGATGTTCAGTGACGTTGTTTTGGGGGCCGATATTGATTTGTTTGAACATACTTTGGAACGTATGAAGGAAGACAAAGGTTACAAGGTTGATACAGAACTGACCGCGGACGATTTGAAAGAATTGGTTGAAAAGTTCAAGGAAATTGGTGTCAAAATTGGAAAAGTTTTCCCGCAAGATCCATGGGAACAATTGAAAATGGGTATCGGCGCCGTGTTCGGTTCGTGGATGAGCAAGAAAGCCATTACTTATCGTAAATTGAATAACATCCCGGGCGATTGGGGAACCGCGGTTAATGTCCAAGCCATGGTGTTTGGTAACTGTGGTGATGACTGTGCAACCGGTGTATGTTTCAGCCGTGACCCTGCGACCGGTGAAAATAAATACTATGGTGAATATCTGATTAACGCCCAAGGTGAAGACGTTGTTGCCGGTATTCGTACACCGCAACCAATGAGCAAAGATGATTCTGGACGGACTTCGTTGGAAGAAGCAATGCCAAACGTTTATAAAGAATTGTGTGATGTTCGTGAAAAATTGGAAAAGCATTACAAAGATATGCAGGATATGGAATTTACAATTGAACATGGCAAATTGTGGATGTTGCAGTGCCGTAATGGTAAACGTACTGCGGCGGCGGCTGTGCGTATGGCGGTTGAAATGGTAAACGAAGGTTTGCTGACCAAGGAAGAAGCAATCCTGCGCGTGGGTGCCGACCAATTGAATCACTTGTTGCATCCAATGTTGGACCCAAAGGCCGAAAGGAATATTATCGCAACTGGTTTGCCGGCATCCCCTGGTGCCGCCGTCGGTCAGGCCGTGTTCTGTGCCGAAGATGCGGAAAAATGGGCATCCGAAGGCAAGAAAGTTATGCTGATCCGCGTTGAAACATCGCCTGAAGATATCGCCGGTATGAACGCCGCCCAAGGTGTGATTACTGCGCGTGGTGGTATGACATCGCATGCGGCCGTGGTTGCCCGTGGTATGGGAACACCATGTGTTTCGGGTTCACCGGATATCAAGATTGATTATGAAACAAAAACAATGAAAACCACGTCTGGTACCGTGATTCACGAAGGCGATTGGGTTTCTATTGATGGGGCCAAAGGTCAAATTATTGCGGGTGCGGTTCCAACGGTTTCTGTGGAATTGACGGGTAATTTTGGCACACTGATGAAATGGGTTGATGAAATCAAGTCACTTACGGTCAAGGCAAATGCCGAAACACCAAAAGATGCAAAACAGGCACGCGATTTCGGTGCCGAAGGTATCGGTTTGGCGCGTACAGAACACATGTTCTTTGACCCGGCACGTATCCAAGATATGCGCGAAATGATTCTGGCCGAAGACGAAGACGGTCGTCGTGCGGCATTGGCAAAATTGTTGCCGTATCAAAAGGCCGACTTTGTGGAATTGTTCAAGATTATGGATGGTCTGCCGGTTACAATTCGTTTGATTGACCCACCATTACATGAATTCTTGCCACATACCGAAGCAGATATGGCGGAATTGGCGGAACATATTGGTAAACCAGTGGAATTTGTTAAGGCACGTGCCGAAGCATTGCATGAACAAAACCCAATGTTGGGGCATCGTGGTTGCCGCTTGGCCATCACATATCCGGAAATTTGCGAAATGCAAACCCGTGCAATATTGTCTGCGGCATTGGAATGCAAGAAAGCCGGTGTTTCGGTCCATCCGGAAATTGAAGTTCCGCTTGTTGGTTCCAAGAAAGAAGTAGACATTGTTAAAACGGTTATAGATGCAACAGCGGCGGCGTTGTTTGCCGAAGTTGGTGAAAGCATTGAATATACCGTTGGTTCCATGATTGAATTGCCACGCGCGGCAGTTTTGGCAAACGAAATTGCCGAAAGTTGCGAATTCTTTGAATTTGGGACAAACGATTTAACGCAAACGACATTGGGTATGTCACGTGACGATACAGGTAAAATCTTGGATGAATATCGTGCGCGTGGTGTTTATGTTGCCGACCCATTTGCATCGGTTGACCAATTGGGTGTCGGTTTGTTGATTAAAGATGCCGTCCAAAAAGCACGCGCGACCAAGGGTGATAAAATCCACCTTGGGGTATGCGGTGAACACGGTGGTGATCCAGATTCAATTGAATTCTTCCATAAATGTGGATTCGATTCTGTGTCGTGCAGTCCGTTCCGCGTGCCAATTGCACGTTTGGCGGCGGCCCAGGCGGCGGTTAAATTCCCGCGTAAATAATGAAAATGCCCTTCGGGGCATTTTTGCGCGATAAAATAAAAGATTGACAGTTGAAAAACAAAAACTTATGATTTAATCCGTAAAAACAACAAAAGGGGAAAATATGAAAAAAATATTCACACTTGGTTTAGTTCTTGCAACCGCAACAATTTCAACCGCAGATGCAAGTTGGTGGTCACGTTTGGGCTTTGGTAAACAGTCCGAACCGGCAACATTAGAAGAAGCATGCAATAAAGACGATTTGACCGCAATTTGCCCAGATATGTTGGTCGGTTCACAAACAATGATGGGTTGTTTGACAGATAACATTACTTCTTTGTCCAAGAAATGTGCAAAATATGTTAAAAATTATGTAAAAGATCACAAAGACGAAATGGTTGAATCTGCAACCGAAGCAGTAAAGACCGCGAACGAAGATGCCAAGACGGTTAAAGAAGAAGCAAAAGCGATTGCAAAAGAAATAAAAGAATCTGCAAAAGCAACCGGCCAAGAATTGAAAGCGACCGGTAAAGAATTGAAAGAAACAGGCAAATCAATCAAAGAAAGTTTCTAACAAGGTCAGAAGGTTGTAAAAAAATTACCCGCCCGTATGGCGGGTTTTCTTGTTTACATATTTGCCAAAAGATGTTATAATAACCAAGAAAGGTGGTGCAAATTTTCGCAATTTGCACCGGGAAAGTGTCTAAAATTGGGGGTTTTGAACCAAGCAGGAGAGTACACCATGAATAGTCGTTCCACAGGAAATTTTTATAAAAATGCACTTGGGGCAGTGTTGTTGTTGGCCTGTGCATTTTTTGTGTGTTCAACTTTGTTGTCTATGCGTGCGGTGTTGGCGGATCCGGTTGCGCCGGCAATGATAACCGAAGCAACAAATCAAATGTCGCCACGTTCGACCGGCCGTGCAAGTCCGCGCGGAAATGCAAATACGGCGGCGCGTCCAACATCAAATGCGGTGGCGAATACCACGGCTTCACGCGGGGTCGCGGCGCGCAAGATTGCACCACGTGCGGATACAAGTAAAACAAATTCTTCTCGTGGGGTAATTGCGCGGACAACAACGCGTACGGTTGCACCACGTGCCGTGACTGCACGCAATACACGTGCCAGAACAGGCAAAGTTGCATCACGTGTTGGTGTGACGGGTGATGTTGTTCGTGGTATCAAGGGAACAACCAGCACACACTATACATACCTGACCAATAAACTGTATACCGGGAATTATTCCAATATCATAGATTCTACAACAGGGCTTATTTCCGCGGATGCATACAGCACTTGTTTGGAATCATATTACACATGTATGGATGAAATCTGCACTGCACGCAGTGAAGCACAACGCCGTTGTGCATGTGCCGGTCGTGTAAAAGCGTTTGCCGAAGCGGAATCTGCATTGGAATCTGCAAATGAAGAACTTATCAAGATTTCTGGTGAATTGGCGTTATTGATTGCAAACAAAGGTAAAGAAGTAAGTGCGGCATTTTCGCTGACCGAAGCAGAAAAGGTTATGAACTGTGCATCATGGAGAGAAGCAAGTCGTAACGGTACCGCCAGTGAAGAAGTTTTTGGTTCATGGTGTGCGGATCACGGTTTATATAAATCCAGTGATTGTTCACGCACACAGGCACCTGCATATTGTTCGTCATCAAATAATAATGGATTGTTTGATATCAAGGATTTAGATGGCGCAGGATCCGACATTTTGGCATCATTGGCATCGTGGGCGGACGAAGTTAAGTCCAATACCGACACAATTCTGAAAACAGACGATGATTCATTGGTCGCGGCGTTTACCACAATAACCAATGCGGTCAGTGGTATTACCGGTTCAACAATTTCGTTAACCCAAGATGAAGTCCAAGATACTTTGGCGGAAACATGGGGTTATGATTTATTCCGTTATGCACATAATAATGTTTGTGCGCGCGTTTTGGATTCTTGCTTTAATGGTATATACGAAGGTTGTGGTACACCACCGTCTGGTGGACGTTGTGCAAACGGTGCCACATCATCTTGTCCGTTTAATTATAACAGCAAGGTCACAATTTCATCGTCTGGTGACGTGACCTTAAATGAACGCAGCACTAATACAGCTACGGCGTCTGCATCTTGCTTTGGATATACATCTTCGGCCGGTGATCCATACGCATCATTGCGTGGCCCGGTTGCAGATGCACGTCGCAGTGTTATGCAGAAATATTTGTTGGATGCAAATGCTGATTGTGACCTGTATGGTGAACAGTTAAAAACAACGGCACAAAAAATTGCATATCAAAAAGTTGCTGCACAACAGGCATTACAACAGAAACGTTTGGAATTCTATAACGAAGAACGGGACCAAATATTGTCTGATGCGGTCACTGCTGGAACTAACTTTAATGAATGCGTCAGTGAATTGTGGGATTGTTATGAAACCCAGGTAACAGCAAATCCGAATTGGTCAACGGCACGTATAAAAACATACTGTGCGCAAATCGCAAATGTTCCGCATTGTTATCAAGAGATGATTTGTAATCCGTCAACGGCACAGTTTAGGGCTGTTATTGATGTCGCGGATAACCCAAGTTGTGCGTGGCACGCAAGTGATTATACGCAGAACACTTGCCGTAATGTCGTGACATTAAATGAAATTCTTAATAGCACGGGTACATCTGCCCAGACGACGCCAACGGCAACAACCGGTAATGGAAGTTCGGCTGGGTTCCGTGAAAAATGTTTGCAGGATGCACTTGGGTGCCCGGGTGAAGGTTGTATAAGAGAATGGAAGAAAGAAACACAATCTAGCACGACCAATTCGTCCAGTACCAGTGGCAGCACAAGTAGTTCGAATGGCACTAGTGGCGGAACACAAGGGTTATCCAGTTCTGATGCCAGAATATAAAGTAAATCAAAATTAAAAAACCGCCCGTTTGGGCGGTTTTTTACTGGCTATTACCATCGCCTAATAGTATTTGTGCATAAAATTTTATGCAAAATGCTTGACTTTTGATATAAAAAATGTATTATTTGCATAAACTTTTAGACAAAAGTTAAAAAATAAACCATAAAAGGACAAAAATATGAGTGACTTTGCAATCTTTCAAACCGGTGGTAAACAATATCGTGTTAAAACCGGCGATGTTATCAAGGTTGAAAAACTGGACGCAACAGGCGATGTCACATTTGACCAGGTTTTGATGCTTGGCGACCGTGTTGGGAATCCAACTGTGGATGGTGCATCGGTTGTGGCAACTGTTGTTGAACAAAAACGTGATGACAAAGTATTGGTGTTTAAGAAAAAACGTCGTCAAAACTATCGTCGTACACGTGGTCATCGTCAGTTTATCACTGTGTTGAAAATTAAAGAAATACGGGGTTAATTTCTGGCATCCCAGAATTAAAATCTGAAATAAAAGGAGTTTAATCATGGCACATAAGAAAGGTGCGGGCAGCAGTTCAAACGGACGCGATTCAGCGGGACGCAGACTTGGTGTTAAAAAATCTGGTGGTGCACGTGTTATCCCAGGTAACATCATCATACGTCAACGTGGAACCACGGTTCATCCGGGCGAAAATGTTGGTATGGGTAAAGATCATACTTTGTTTGCCAAGGTTTCCGGAACTGTCAAATTTAAACGTGGGTTCCGTGATCGGAAAACAGTTTCGGTCGTTCCAGATACCGAAAACAAATAATAAAAAAAACCGCCTGTGTGGCGGTTTTTTATTATCATTTTTATCTTTTTTAATGCCCCAGATTATGATATAATTAAACGTAAGTATGAAGGGGTTTATAACAGGATTTTTGGTTGCATTATATGCACTGCCTGCGGTTTCTGCGGGCGGTGTGTCGCGTATTATACCCGGAACAGATAAAACAACAAACCCAGTGGGACGGACAGAATATGCGGATTCTGGACGTGGGACAACAACGGCAACACGGACATCGGGAACGTCGCGAATATCATCAGATACATCAAATAATGATGCACCGGCATCACGGACGGCGGTGACGCGTATTGTGCGTGCTATTTCGCCGACAACCACGGATTCCACACCAACATCAACGCGGACTGCAACGACACAGGCACGCACATCAAATCGTGCGGCATCGGTGTCGCGTTCATTGGAATCATCGGACAGTGCACGTGATAAATTAGAAGCGGCGGTTCGTACCGTTGGTCGTTCATCACGAACCGAAGCGGCCAGTATAAATTCTAACCCGGCGGTACGTCGTATGGGACTGACTTTGCGCCCATCTACGGCCGAAGTTGGCGGGCGCGCAATATTGGCATCAGGTGAACAAACTGGTTCTAATATCGCATCAGAAATTCGTAATTTGCAATCACGTATCGCGGTTGGTAAAAAGAAAGAAGAACAAAAGTTAGACCCAGTTGCAATCGCCGAAGCCAAAGACCGTTTGGAACAGACGGCGGCATTGAATAAATCTTGTCAAGAACAGTATAACGATTGTATGGACCAATTCTGTGCGGTCATAGATGCCAACCAAAAACGTTGTTCCTGTTCGGCAAATCTGTCTAAATATGCCAAGGTTGAACAGGCGGTCAAAGATGCAAACGCCCAATTGAACGAAGTTGCCCAAAATATTCGCTATGTTGGATTATCTGCGGATGAGATATCTGCGATTATGTCCGCGACCGAGGCCGAAGAGGCGATGACTGGTGCAACCGATACAACTGAAAACCGCAGTTTATTGGCCGATATTGAAAAGATGATAAAGGACCCAACGGTATCAACTTCGTCATCGTCTATGACCACGGATTCATATGGTTTGATAGATATAGATTTAGATTTTTCAACCGACAGTACAGCTGATTTATTCAGTTTAGATTTCTTGTCGGGTGGAAACAGCAGTTTTTCTAACTTGCGTGGTGCAGATTTATACAATGCGGCAAAAAAACGCTGTAACACGGTTATTTCGCAATGTAAAGAGGTTGGTGCAACCGCACAACAAATTACAGGCAATTATGATTTAGCGATAGATAAAGATTGTATTGCGTACGAAGTCGGCCTTAACAAGATGAATGATACATTGGTTTCAAATGTCCGCAGTGCGACACGTATGTTGCAGAAAGCGCGTCTTGCGGTGTTGCAGAACCAAAATTCATATGATGCGCGTGGTTGCGTCAGTGCGTTGGAAAAGTGTATGACTGATGACATGGTTTGTGGTGAAGATTATACAAAATGTCTTGACCCGACCAAGATGTATATTGATGAAAACGGCAATGTTGTATTGGGTAAAAATATAAATATGATACAGAACTTTATGACGGACTATAACAATGCCGGTATAGACGCATCGTTCTTGTCCAGTGCATACGGAACTTCTATCAGTGATAGTTGTGGCAGTGATGGTAAATGTATTGTTAAATATTTAATCAGCAAGATTGGAACAAAACAAAAGGCCACAGACGAAGGTTTATGCCGGCCGGTGCTGGATAAATGCCGCGCATATACATACAACAACAATGGCAATTATATGCCATATAATGATATCGTTATAAACTATATCCAACGTGCGATGGTTAATATCAAGGCCGCCCAATATCAAATTGTTGCAAATTATGCATCAACGTGTTTAAGTGATATCGCCACATGCTATAACGACCAGGTTTCACAACTGACATCATGGTCGGCGACCGCCGCCGCGTCCAGTGTTTATAACATTATGCGTGGCGCATGTCGTAATGTTGCGTTGACATGCGGGTATGCGGTGTTTTCTGCCGATAGTGCTAGTTGTCCTGCAAACAATCAAGATAAATGCATAGAAAGCATTTCTGAAATATTCTATCAATCGTTGCTGTGTCCAGATAATTCAATCTATATGATGTCACATTCAAATACGATATCTGTGAATAATACATATGCGGGTTGGGTCAATACGATGTGCAAATGTAAAGATGATTTTGTCACGTTCAATGGTGCATGTTTACCGTTATGCGACAATGGCGGTCAATATTTGGCCAGTGGTGTTTGTGGAAGCGCCCAGGTATGTGATGCGGGTAAATGGTATTATAAAAACCAATGTCGTTCATGTCCGGCACATTCAACAGAAATGGAAAATGGTGTCGGTGGAAATGTCCTTGGGGGGCATTGTATGTGCGATGATGGCGGAACATCAAATCCGTATTTACCAAGTCCAAATGGCTTGTCATGCCGCAGATGCCCAAGTAATTCACAATATAACAGTGAACGTGGAACCTGTGTGTGCGAAAACGAAAATTATACATATAATGAAACATATAATTGTTGCGGTACGGGAACCGGCATCAGTGGTTGCGTTGTGCAACATGAGGTAATACAACAAGAACAGTCAACAGGGACACAGGTTGCACTGGATTAGTAATATTCATTGTGTTGATTTTTACATACATTTTGGTTGGGCTGTTTGTTTTACTGGATTTATTTCTGGTGCTAAAATTTATTGAATATATATATTGTGCGTTCTTTCATGGCCAACCACCAATGGTGGCCAGTAATAAGAAACTGCGTCAAATGGTCGCAAATCAAATAAACAAATACTATCCAAACGCGTATAGTGTATGTGAAATTGGGTCAGGATTTGGTGGAATGGCACGATATATTGCACGTCATACAAATGCGACAGTCACAGGTATTGAAAATATGCCTTTTTCTGCATTCGTATCTAAATTTTTGGATATATTTTCCAAATCAAAAACTGTGTGGGGTGACGCATTTGAATATATGGATAAATTGCCTGGGACGTTTGATATCGGTATTGCGTACCTGGGGCCGAAATTAACACCGCTGTTAAAGAATTATACTGGTAAAATGCATGTCCTTATCTCACTGGATTTCAAGGTGCCAGGTATCAAACCTGTGCGTGTTGTTGATATGGGGTATGGTAACACTATTTACCGTGGGAAAAAATATCCGCACAAATTATTCATATACGAATTTTAATTATTCGTTCATTTTATCCATAAATTCTTGATGAATTTTTTCTTCTTCGGCACTGATTGGAAATTGGCGATATGGAAAGTTGGCACCAATTTTTGGGTGTGCCAAAAACGCGTCATGTTGTTTCGCAATAATGTCAGATATTTCAGGGGCAGGTTCAGTATTTTCTAGTTCCAGATAAACCTTGGCCAATATTTCAGAGTCAATCAACGCCCCATGTGCATCCGCACGTGTTGCCAATGAAATACCATAAAATTTTGCCAATGCGTCCAAAGTATAGGTTTTCAGATTAAATACACGATTACGTGCGATAACAAGGGTGTCTTGCTGTTGTGATTTTGGAATCTGTGGCAATCCCAACATTTCCAATTCATGATTCAGAAAAGGAAAGTCAAATTCAAATCCATTATGTGCAACGACCGTTGAATCACCGATGTATTCCAAGAACTTTGGTGCAATAACGGCCATTTTTGGTTTGTCATCCAAGAAAGCATTTGAAATTTTATGGACCATATATGTTTCTTGGGGAATAATTTTGCCTTCGGGATTTATGTATTCATGGAAATTATTGCCTGTAATTTTGCCGTCTAAAACCTCTACCGCACCAATCTCAATACATCTGTCACCACGCAGGTATTCAAATCCAGTTGTTTCAATATCAAAACAAATTACCCTTGCCATAATCTCACCGTCGTTTTATGCTGTTCATAGGAAAATTTTATGGTATTATAATAAAACGATGAATCTAATGCCAGAAAATCTTAACCCAGAACAAAAAAAAGCGGTTGAAACGACCGAAGGACCAGTTTTGGTGCTTTCGGGTGCTGGGACGGGAAAAACATCGGTTTTGGTGGCACGATTGGTTCATATTTTGGACAATCATTTGGCGATGCCATGGCAAATTTTGGCACTGACATTCACAAACAAGGCCGCAAATGAAATGAAAAATCGTATTGCGGACAGATTGGACGATGCGTTTGCGGTGCGTGATTTGTGGTGTGGGACGTTTCATTCAATTTGTTTGCGAATATTGCGGACAAATGCCGCACGTGCGGGATTAAAATCGGACTTTATTATTTTTGGCGAAGAAGATCAAAAGGCCGTATTGAAAAATGTATTTGCCGCAATGGGTGCTGATTCCAAAGAATATGATGCGGGTGATTGGGTTGAAAAGATTTCAAGAATCAAAGACCAAGGTCGCGTTGAAAATTTGGATATTGGTGCGCGAACAAAAAAAATACTGGATGATTATAATGCGGAATTGCGTCGGCAATCTGCATTAGATTTTGGTGATATAATTTTGATTGTTTTAGAATTGTTGGAAAGTGCCCCCGATATTTTGGAAAAATATCAACGCCAATTTAGATATATCATGGTTGATGAATTCCAAGATACCAACAATGCACAAATGCAATTATTAAAAATACTGACGCGGGGGCAAGAACATCCGAATATTTGCTGTGTTGGTGATGACGATCAATCCATATATTCATGGCGTGGGGCCGAAATTAAAAATATATTGGAATTTGATAAAACATTTCCTGGGGCGGAAATTATTCGTTTGGAAACAAATTACCGCAGTACTGGAAATATACTGGGGGCGGCAAATTCCTTGATACGCCATAACAATGGACGTTTGGGTAAAGATTTACGGCCTGCAAATGATAAATCTGTTGGCGAACCAGTTTATGTTTTAACTGTGCCGTCAAATTATGACGAAGCAAAGTTGATTGCAAATACAATTTTGCGATATGCCAATGGTAAATATTCTGATTTTGCGGTTCTTATACGCACGGGGTCTTTGTCACGACAATTTGAAGAAGAATTTGCAAATGCGCGCATACCATATCGCTTGGTTGGAACAACAAAGTTTTATGATCGTATGGAAATCCGCGATGTGATAGCGTATTTGCGTTTGTTGGTTCATCACGAAGACGATGTTTCTTTTGCGCGCGTAATAACACGCCCGCGCCGTGGATTTGGACCATCGGCAATTGCAAAAATGCGTGCCAATGGTGGATTTTTATTTGATGGTATGCAACATGCCAATTTTGGTGGTAAACAAGGCGATACCGCAAAAGAATTTTTATCTGTGTTTGATTTTGATTGGCAATCTGTATCGCCGGCCGATGCAACAAAAAAGGTATTGGATGCGGCCGGTTATATTAAATATTGGCAAGAATCCAAAGACCCGGATGCAGAAGACAGAATATCAAATGTTCGTGAACTGATAACAAACGTTATTGCAAATTATAATTCAATACCAGAATTTTTAGAACATGCGGCATTAATGACCACCGATGATAATGATGTGGAAATTGGCGATGAAACCCAGGTTGTAAATATAATGACAATTCACGCCGCCAAAGGTTTGGAATTTGACACAGTGTTTTTACCCGCATGGGAAGAAAGTTTATTCCCAAATGATAAAACAATCAAAGAAGGTGGCATGGAAGAAGAACGTCGTTTGGCGTATGTTGCACTGACGCGTGCCCGTCGTCGTGCAATTATTACGAATACTATGTCACGTGTTATCTTTGGCGCGCGTCAATATTATCCGGCATCACGATTTATATCCGAAATGGATGAACGTTATTTGGATTTTGGTGGACGCGTGCAAAGTTATGAAAGAAAACAACCACAATACAAACCAGAAAGACCAAAAATTCAATCTATGGTTGGTAAATTGGTTATGCACGATGAATTGGGCCGTGGCGTTGTTATTGAAGAAAACAACGATATTTTAACAATTGCATTTAATCGCGCAGGTATAAAAAAAGTATCGCGTAATTTTATAAAAATTATAGATTGATTTTTTTATTTCTTGGCGGCCTTGATAATTTCTTCTATTTTCTTTTTGGCGTCTTTATACAATGTTGATGCATCTTTGGATAATTCTGTGCCCAGTGTGTATTCAATTCCGCCACCAATGGTTTTTGCAACATCACCGGCATGTGTCGCAATGTATGCAACCAATGCACCGATTATCAACATTGTTATCCTGTCGCCGTTCATGGGCGTCACAATATGCGATATTGGATCCATGTGTAATCCGTTGGCAAGTAATGCACCACCAATTGCAACAACAATAGCCAGTGATACAAAATATACCGCCGCGTCAACAAACTTTTTTATTTGATTTGATAATTCAAATTCTTTTGGATTAAACAAGCCCAGAAAGCTGTTATATATCTGACCGGCGATACCACCATAATCCGTATTTTTGATTGTTGCGGAAATAGCCGTGAACGGTAATAATATCACGACCAAGAATAAATCTGCGATAACCCCAAATGCAGTAAACGCAAATTTGAATGCCGCGTATGTAAACAAGATGACAAATATAAGCCCAATCAAGAATGAGAACGGACTGACGCCTATGCCTGATACCATAACCTGCCAACCGTATTTAACTGCACCGTAATAAAATTCAGACATTCGGGTTGGTACGCATATAATATCGGCGGCAAAATTTGTATCTATGATGGTATTGGTCATATGTGTGGTGGCATATGTTCGTATCGCTGCACATGTGTCGGACAATGCGTATCCACCGTGCGCGGCGACACTGTCCAAAATCAGATGCGAAATGTACGAACCGAATGCAACAATTGGTCCCATAATCATTCCAAATAATCGTGGTAATCCGAATCCCAACAATATTATCCATATACCCAATGTCACACCGCGTTTAACAATATCTAATACAGTTTGGCGTGTACTGGCCTTGGCATTAGAAAACATATTATATGCCTGGAACATGACCCAAAATACAAATGCCGCAATCAAAAAGATAATTACAAAACGAACCAATGAACTGTTCAAAACATTTGCAACATGTGACAACGCTTTGATAAATACGATGCCTAATTTGGCCTCTATGGGAACACCGGTTTTTATATATTCGCGTTCAGAATCAGATTGAAATTCATTTATATCTGTTTTTATATTATCAACCAAAACTTCGCGATTATGTTCGGTTGCCCATGATCCAAAATCACCGACATCCCCCATTGCAATATTGTCCGATGCGGCATAAACCGCCGTATGCGCCCCCATGACACAAATTGCCATTATACATGCCAGTAAAAATTTCTTTAGCAATTTACGCATTTTCTTTTATGTATTTTTCCAACCATTCTTTTGGTTTATTCCATGCCAGTTTACCAAATTTTTTCATTTCTCCACCAAAGTTATCTAAACCGCCACCTTCGTCTTTATCATCTTTGTTTCGGAACGGATAAAATGCAGGTGCGGCCGCAATCAGTTTGTCTATCTTGGGGCTTACCACATACATGTACAAGAAAAACAGTCCGAACATCAACATTAAAAATTCCCATCCATTACGCAGAAAATCAAATGCATGAGGATATCGTGATGATACGGCAATTTTTTCTTGTTCGAAACAAACCTTGAATTTTGCCTTGTCTACTTCGCCATTTACCATTGATAGATTTTCACATTTTGCAAATACATTGTGCACCACCACACTTTGTTCGGTCGGTTGTGTTGTTTTCAGCAATGGCGGAAATATTCCTGCACCCGGGAAAACATCTTGGCCTGCAAATGAAATGATAGCGTATATAATCACAACCTTTAACGAAATTGCAACTACTTTGATTGCGGCATCCATCAGTATTTTTAATGCACCTTTGACAACACCACTGGCCATTTTCCATGTTTTTTCAAATGCACTTGCCGCGGCAAAGAACGGCAAGAATATTACCAAGAATATCAATTTGAAAATAACAGATAATATTTGGAAGAATAAATCAAAACCGATAACCACAAACATTATAACAGTTAGAAAACCCGCAACCCATGTCAGTATTCCACCACCCAATCCCATCCATGCAAAATTCATCAGTGAAAAACCACCCGCGGCCCCAGCCAGAAATACTGTATTCACATTTCCGACAATACACATCAGCGAATTAGAAATTGGTGCCATTGCATTTGTCTGGGACAGCGCCGATGGAATGCATTGGGCATAATCCAATACACCTGTGGCAGCCATGGCCAGCTGTGAACCAACATACATAACCGGTTGAATAGTAATGGCGGCCAATGATTTAATTGCGGTTATTCCGCCCATGCCAAATGCACCAATAATTGCACCGATAATTATTATGCGTACACCCTGACGCCATACTGGATCAAACCATTCTTTGAATTCAAATTTTTGTTCTTTGCCGTCCAATTTAGAATAATCTGTAATAGATTTGATAAAGAACTTTATTGTATGCACAATCAAATATATTCCAAACCCAACGGTCATTAAAATCCACAGATTGTCCAGCATCGCACCCCAGAATTTTTCAGATGCAGTTCCCAATACAATAAACAAATCGTTTATATATGTGCACAAGAAACATCCGTTTGCCGATGCAATATTACCATCGGTTGCACCGATTGAATTCAGAAATGTATCCATGCTGGTGTACGACAGCGATGCACCACCAATAGACGATGTGACATACCAAACACCGATGCCCAATGCAATTGCACCAAAAGCAAATCGAACAAGATATGTTAATAACAATTTTTTCATTATTTCTTTCCGTCGCCGCCTTTGTCGTCTTTACCGCCCTTGCCATCGTCTTTGGGCTTATCGCCACCTTCTTTTTTCTCGCCCCCGTTCACGACTATTTGTCCTATTTTCTTGATATGACTTGTGGCGATTTCAACAACCTTTTCTGCATCATTCGCCATTTGTTCACTTAATTTATTTTCTTCTTCTACACCAAAAGTACTTAATATCATTTTTGTGACTTGGGGAATTTGTGCATATATATAATTTAGAACATAAACCAAAATGATTGTTCCGCCAAGTGTTAATGTCGCAAGATTGCTTTCTGATAAATCTTCGGACATAACCGCACCCGATGTTATTGCGCCCATCAATTCGTTTACAGATGTTCCGGAATCGGTAAAGAACCGCGCAATGATTACCAATATAACCATGTATGTTATAACCGCCGACCCAAGTGTTATAATTGCATTGATAAGTTTTTTAATTTGATTTGCCCCCAAACCTTTGCCCAATGTTGACATCCATGCCGGCATATCACCACCCCTGAAAGACATCATCATTAACGCAATTGGAAACATAAATGCAAACATTGCCATTGCGATAATAACATCAACAAAATAAAAACAGAATCGTAAAAATAATTTAAAGAACCCATAGAATAAATACAGCCCAACAAAGAATATCAGTATATGTCTGAATATATCACCAATACTAAGAAAATTCTTCCACGAAAACGCTTGTTCCATAACAGCAATTCCCAATTTCATAAAAGATTGAAACAGTGTCACCGTTGTTTTCATCAGTGAAATTACTGTATCACGCAGTTTTGGACGATACAGTCCCGTGTCTTCCATTGGCATCGGTTGATATGTGACACGCGTGTTTACGGCCTCGGGTACGGTGTTTAACACGGCATTTGTATAAACCAGTGCGACATTGGCAACTGGTTCAAATGTGACACGCGTTATAAAACGTGGAAATCCGACACCAATTCCCAACAGTGTTAATGCGAATAGAGAATTTATCATAACACGCACAACGCTTTTCATATAAAACGGATCGGACGTATCGGGCTTTTGGGGGTTAAGACGTTTCCATACGGCCCACAGTATGAAAAATACGAACAGCACAAAGAAAATCATAAAACACAAATTGGCAATTTTTTCGTATACTGCGGCACCCGCATTTGATACAACGCGGAATAAATTATCAAACACCGCACAGCCCCAACACTGAACCGCATTATCAACAAAACTGTTCAATATACCATTCATTACTTTATCAACTTTATTATCTTTTTGGCTGATTCATAAATACTCTTTGCCTTGTCTACATTTGCCTTGAAATCGCCTTTGACCTGGTTATATAACCCCGACATACCTGGGGCATATTTTTCCAGCTGTTCGCGGGTACGGTCAAAAATGGCGTTCATCAAAAAGAACGTCAACAACGCAGACAGCCAAAGCAATGAATGCCCACCAAAACTGATTGCATTTGTGTTTACACCGTTCAGATTCCCCGATGCAGAACCACCGGCACTGACCACAAATACTGATGAATCAAATTGAAACAGTGCATGAACGATTGCAACATTTACAATTAGTATAAATGCACACGAAATCATCGTGATAACCAACCCACGCAGTGCTTTGATAATTTCACTGAATGCCGGCATTACGTCAAACCATTTATCACTTGGTTTTGCAACCCATACCAGAACATTAAATGGGTATAATATCAACGATGTTCCAAAATTAAATATTCCTTGGATAATTAATAACGCCATAAATAAATTGCATCCAACAAAAGTGAATATCAGTAAAATTCCAGTTATAACATCCATTAGGTTTTGTCCACCATGTGGTATTGGAACCAACAATCCCCGCAGACCACGCGCCACAAAATCAAAACCACGTTTAATAACTTTGTTATTCGCGACAGATAAATCAGCAACAGGTTTAATCATAAATTCGCAACTGCGAACATTTAACCAATCGCCAGATAACACGCCCGGCGGACAAGATACTTTGGCACGATCTATGCCCTGAATATTTTGAGAATTAAGTATGGATTCGGTATAAATTGCACCGAATTCCAAGAACGGATTTACCAACCATTCGGTCACGTATGTCGGTTTTACTTGCAATAAAAATGTTGCCGCAACAATTGCACGCATCGCATTTTTTAATGTCGTTTGTGCGATGTCCATTCCCTTGATTTTACCTTCCCACATTTCGCCGCCACCGGACAGCCCCAAAAATTCAATCCACCGTTTTGGAAAGAACATTTTGAATGCATACATGAAAACAGATACCGCCAAAAATCCCCAAATCAACAGGTATATAATACCATCACCATTTCCAACAAAATATTCATACCCACCACGTGCAACCATCATGAATGCATCCAACACGCGTGGCACGAAAGGGGACAGGTCTAAACTGTCCACAATTTCCCAACGTGCAAATGCGGCATTTGGCATAATAAATGCCAAAGACAGCACAATTGGCAACACCAATCGTCGTGTCCAATTTATAAAATTATTTTTCACAAAAAACATGTGTCCTACATTTTATAATTTGATTTATATCACATCTTGGTAAAATTGTGATATAATTAAAAGAAATGAGCAAGTTAAAAAAATTTTTAATTGTATTTTTATCGTTCTTTCCACTGTCGGCGGGTGCGGTTGTACCATGGTTGCTTGCGGCGGCGGGAATTGCGGTTGCAGGTTTTTCAATATACCGCACGGTTGCACCCGTAGACATGAATGACGCATTACAGTTTTTTTCATCATGTTGGACATGTGGGATGTTTTCATCTGTGATGTCAACAATGTCCCGCGTATTGCCGTACATATATTCCAACCTGGGTGGTGTTATAATTCCGTTTGCGGTTACATTAACAGTTATTTATTTTACATGGAAGATTGCATCAGGTTTTATAAACACAAAATTGGAAGTTGGTTGGTCTATGGCGTCCAGTTTTGGAACACATCTGATAAAACTTGCCATCATATCTGGATTATTGTTGGTTCCGTTACCGCGGTTATTGACCGATGTGGTTATTGAACCGATATTCAATATCGGATTGTCTATAAATCATGTCGTGGGTGATACCGAAGAATTTACAAAATGCATGGTTGCAACAACCATTATGGATGGTAACAACGACCGTATATCTATTGCCAATGATGGAAATCCAACCGGGGCGTTCCCAACAAAATTGCGCAGTGGTTTGGCATGTGAAGTTGCCAAGGTTCATCAAGTCACTGGTTTGGGTATGACTGTTGGGTGGACAATGATGAATATGGCATTTAACTATGAATACATGCACAAGATTTTATGGGCAATACCTGTGTTTCCAAATGTCCCAATTTTCTTTGCGGGCATGTTGGTTTTTGTATTGTTCTTTGTGGCGATGTTGCCGATATTGACATATTTTCTTGAAATCTTTGTAATGCTGTCGTTAGATATAGTAATGCTGCCTCTGATGTTGCTGACGTGGGTGTTTTCAGGGTGGACAGATGTTTTTCCCAAGGGTGGGCGCACAATTCAGCAAATGATAAACGATGTCATTAGTGGCACAGTTGGAATTGCCATGACGGTTGTGTTCGTGACATTTGGTATAATGTTTTTGGACGCAATATTTGGGAATATTGGTGGAATATCGCGAATCGCCGAATCTATTGCACAAAACGATTCGAAATTACTAATAGATGGTCTGCTGTTACGCAACGACAGCTTGATTACCATAATCATAATGGGTGCATTTTTCGCACTGTTTATGACATCTATACCATCATTGATTAAGACATTATTCAATGTCAGCATATCAGACAAGTTCTATAAAACGGCGAAAAATGACTTTGATATAACCCGCAAAACCCTTGGAAAATGGTGGGAAAAGATAAAAAAATAAAAAATCAAGTTATTTATTTTTATCGCCCCCCCTTTTTTAATGCCACCGAATCTGATATAATTCTTAGCAATGAGTAGATTTCCGATTCTTTATTGGCCACGCAGTACCAAATCTGATAATGAATATCAGACGGCACGTAAAGTGATAAATACGGCAATCGGCGAAATGCCGAATGTTATATCTGGCGATTTGAATGTCGCCGATATTTTTGCAAATCATGAAAATGCGGTCATTTATTACCCGGTATTTTATGGTTCAACGGGTTGGTGGGGCGAATTATTGGGCGGTGATGCGGTCGTGACCGAAAAATTGATAATTTCCCCGGAATGTCAGTTAATGGTCATTGAAAACGCCAAACATTTCACAAAGCATAAGGGAAACACCACACATCAACTGTTCGCGGCGGAAATATACCCAACCAGTGGATTTTTCAAGAAAATGACGTCTGAAATTGCAACGGTTGCCGACATGTTGGCCACAGATGCCGGAACAATATTGGCATTGTTCGCGGGGCGTGACAAGAATCGTTTGGTGAATATCCTGGAATCCACGGGAAATTCTTATTTGGGATGTATTGGACGCTATTGATGCGTCATTTTACATTATTACCTTGATTTTCCGAAAAAACACTGTATAATTTCGTGGCAAAAATTAAAACATAAGGGGTTTTGTGATGAAAAAAGGTATTCATCCAGAGTATTTTGAAATCAACGTCACACGTACCGACGGGAAAACAGTTAAAATGTATTCTTCGGTTAACAAGGACTTGGTTTTATCCACAGATAACTTGAACCATTCTGCATGGACTGGTCAACGTACGAACGCCGGTGAAAAGGGGCGCAGAACCGCAGATTTCAAGAAGAAATTTGCTGGGTTTGGTTTCTAAAAGTTTCATATGTAAACTGGGGGGCGTACAATGGAATTGTTGATCAAGGGTTCACCAGAATTAAACAAAATGTTCATGGCATTGCAACGGACCGCAACAGGTCTGCGTCATGATTTTGGTGAAATTGAAAACTTGCAACAATCATTGCGTGGGGCGCGTGATTTTGTCCATCGTGCCGCCACCCGTATCGAAGAAGAAATATTATCCGATTTATCATTGGTTCGTCCGTCCGCGGGTTTATTAACACCAAATGTGGTGCGTGCTGGTGATGGTCGTGATGAATTTGTTTTGGCATTGTCTGGGGCGGCCAATTTTGTGCGTGGTAATCCACGTTTTGCAATATCGTTGGCATTGCGGACCATGGACGAAACAAAAATCGCATTGGTTTATTCCCCAATAGATGAATATTTATACTATGCGGAATCTGGTGCGGGTGCATTTGCATATTCTGCGTTTCATTCGGCACGTATTCGCACATCTAATATAACAGATACGGCCGATATGACGGTTGCGTATAATGGGATTGTTGGAAATCCAATGAATGCGGCGGATGTTCGGACAACGGGTTGTCCGGCAATGGATTTGGCATGGGTGGCCGCCGGTAAATTTGATGCGTTTATGTCCACATCATTAGATTTTGCCGAAGTTGCCGCCGGTGATTTAATATTACGCGAAGCGGGCGGTAAAATAGAAATTGGCGCGGATATCATCGCCACAAATGGCAAAGTTAGTGATTAGCGACAGTGTATAAGAAATTGTTTGCCCCGGTTTAAATCGGGGTATTTTTTTCTGTTATAAAAAATACCGGCATTTGCCGGTATTATGTATTACAGTACCCATCTATTCTGTTGGGCATGTGCCACATTCATATTTACCAGAACTGTTTTTGTTATAACACTGATTTTCATCTGGGCACATCACGCATCCCCAGAATTTATCAGGATTTGTTTTACGCCAACATTCGCGGTTTTGTGAATCATAATTTGGACCACGTTCAATTTTCAATTTTGGGATTTCTATACACCCGCCACATTCGCCAGTGGAAGTATTAAAACATGTTCCTGTTGCACATTTTTCACACACACCGTTTTTATTAATACCAGATTTTATGGTTGTATCACAGGCGATACAATCATGATTGGAATCACTTACAAAACCTTGGGTTGGATCAGTGCACTTATATTTCCTGCAATTTCCTACCTTGAAAGGGGTATGTTTTTCAGGATCAAATTTTGTAAAACCTTCACATTGTTCTAATCCTTCTGTACCTGTACAGGTGGTATATTGAATGCAATCATCGCCGGTGCTGTTGGCGGCATATCCGTCCTGGCACAACAATATAGTTTGACCGTCAGATTTTACCTCTTTAATCCAGCTTGCTAACCCACTAATGTTTCTGCGATGTCTTTCCCCTTTGATTCTAATCGGTGCAACCATGACACCATGATCCATCTTTTGAACAACACCAAGTACAATGTGCCGTGTTTCCCGTGGTTCGCCAGATTCATTTTTTTCATCTATTTCATTATCAATATAAAGCACCTGCATTGTAGTAGTATGACGATTGTTCCATTTGGTGCCTTCTTGTGTGGTAGTGCTGTACCATAATGCCTTGGTGTCAGGTAGATTTCCTAGAATGTTCTCGGAATTATTGCTGGAATAACAAGATTGTTCATTGGTTTCACAGTTATTACCAGACCATCCAGGACGACATAGGTCAACACAGCCCCAATCTTTATTATTTGTTTTCCAATAATAATCTAACCACACGGATTTATAACCGTTTTCATTTGCAGCCTGAATTTGAACAGGACAAATCATTGCACCGTTTTTATAAATCTTACGTGCAGCCCAAATTATCACCATGCCTTCATCGTTAAAAGTACCATTGCGGTTATTTTCGCCAATCTGTTCAGCAAATTTTGTATAAAACCCATTTAGTTGGGTGTCATATGTAGCATCACTTTTTAGCCAATAAGTCGCATATTGAGCAGTTGGACTTTGCAGTTTGTCTGGGGTGCCTTTCTTGGCAACTGCTTCACCAGCAATCAATAATCCGCACATTGCAATTATAATTTTTTTCATTGAATCTCTCCGTAAAAATATTCCTTTCATAAAATAGTTTAACAACTTCATATCGGGCTTGCAAATAAAAAGTTTTCATTTATAATAAAATTCATGAAATTGAAAAAAGTTTTTCGTGTCTTTCTGCACATCATTTTCTGGGGCGTGGTTGCCGCAATTGCCGCGGTGGCGACGCTGTTTTTGGTGTATGGTGGAAATTTGCCGGATTATCGTCATTTGGCGACATACGCGCCACCGGTTGCAACGCGTTTGTATGCGTCTGATGGTTCGTTGCTGATTGAATATGCCGAAGAACGCCGCGTGTTTATTGACTTTGACGATATGCCACCGCAATTGGTTAATGCGTTCGTTGCCGCCGAAGATCAGAATTTTTGGACTCATCCCGGCATTGATGTCCAAGGTATCGTTCGCGCATCCATAAATAATATGATGCACAGTTTTGGTTTTAATACGACATTTACCGGTGCGTCAACAATTACTCAACAGGTTGCCAAGAATTTCTTTCTGTCGTCCGACCGAACAATGTCGCGTAAAATTAAAGAAGCAATTTTGGCATTACGTTTGGAACGCGCGTTTTCCAAGAAACATATTATGACGTTATATTTAAACCAGATATTCTTGGGTGCGCGTGCGTATGGTGTTGGTTCGGCGGCATTGATGTATTTTAATAAACCGGTATCACAATTATCTTTGTCGGAATGTGCGTTTTTGGCATCACTGCCCAAGGCACCAAATGATAGAGCGCGTGCCGAAGAACGTCGTAATTATGTTCTGCGCCGCATGTATGAAGAAAAGTATATTACAAAAGAGCAGGCCGATGCCGCATCTGCGGAACCATTGAATATCAACAGCGGTTTCACCGCCCAAATGGAAGATGATTTTCAATACTTTGCCGAAGATGTTCGCCGTCAATTATTAAATAAATTGGGGCGCGAAACATTGTATAACCAAGGGTTATATATCAAAACAACAATTATTCCAGAATACCAACGTGCCGCGTCCGCCGCATTGAACAAGGCATTGGATGCATATAATGCCGGGCGTCCCGATAAATTACAGGGTGCAATTATTGTGATGAATCCGCACACGGGGCGCGTGTTGGCCATGGCGGGTGGTCGTTCTTTTGCAGAAAGTTCTTTCAATCGTGCAACCCAGGCCATGCGCCAGATTGGCAGTACGATTAAACCGTTCGTGTATCTGGCCGCATTGGAACGTGGCATATCGCCCGAGGCAATAATTTCTGATACACCAATTGTTGGTTGGCGCGAAAATAACATGCAATGGAAACCCGAAAATTATGACAAAAAATTCTTGGGCGATGTGCCATTGCGTCTTGCATTGGAAACATCACGTAATGTCCCCAGTGTTCGCATGGTTGAACAAATTGGTGTTGATGCCGCGATTGATGTCGCGAAACGTTTTGGTGTGTATCCGGCGGATATGAACAATACAAATCTATCTATGGCGTTGGGGTCAGGTGAAACGACATTGGAAAATCTGGTGTTGGGATATTCGGCATTTGTAAATGGTGGTCGCCGAATAACACCAAAATTAGTGGACTATATAGAAGATCGTTATGGCAACGTCATTGGCGGTGAAAAGACCAAGATTATTGAATGGAATCCGGAATTGAATCCACCCGAAGAAGTGGCGGAATCGGAACCGTTGTCTGACCCACAAAGTTTGTACCAATTGGTGTCTATATTACAGGGCGTAGTTGAACGTGGAACCGGTCGCCAGGCCAGAATCCCAGGACATACCATCGCGGGTAAAACCGGAACGACAAACGATGTCAAAGATGTTTGGTTTGTTGGATTTTCTAAAAATTTGATTGCCGGGGTTTATTTGGGGTATGACACGCCGAAACCATTGGGTAAAGGCGCAGGCAGCCACATGGCCGCCAATGCATTTGCGGACTTTATGAATGTGGCTTTGGCAAATGAAAAGAATCAACCTTTTGCGGTTCCAGATGGATTGAAATTCGTTCGTGTAAACCGCAGTAATGGCGTTGCCGCAACCGAAGATCCAAATGGCATGATTATTCAAGAGGCGTTCAAATTGAACCAATCACCAAATCCAATGCGTCCAGCGGCGGGTCAATCGCAATCAACAGCGGTTGTTGGTGGTGTTTTCTAGGTGACTTGTTTGACCAAATAAATTTTTGCAAATAACATTTTGTAATTTCAACTATTGTGATAAAATAACTGTATAAAAGGAGAAATTATGCTTACAGATTATTTGTTATCACGTGGATATGGATTATTTTTCGGCGGATGGACTCAGTTTGGTGCGGCGTTTGCAACAGCATTCTTGATAATGTTGATTTTTGGGCGTCCGTTTATTCGCGCAATGCATAATTGGCAGAAAAAAGGTCAGCCAATCAGTGAAAATGTTCCGGAATCTCATCGTCAAAAGGCGGGAACACCAACGATGGGTGGAATACTGGTTTTAATCGCAATATTTGTTGGTGCGATTGCGTTTATGCCAATGGACAGTATGGCTGGCTGGATTGCGTTGTTATCGCTTGCAATGTTCGGTTCGGTTGGATTTATAGATGATTATAAAAAGGTCACCAGTCAATCAAAAAAGGCATCAAATGGTTTGTCACCAATGTTGCGATTGGTCGTAGAAGGTATATTTGTTGTTATATTGGCATACTTGATAAATCAAACTATGCCATCGTACATTAGTGAATATTCATTGGCGTTACCGTTCGGAATAATATTCCCGTTGGGATTGTCTTATTACGTATTCGCATATTTCGTAATCTGTGGCGGTGCAAATGCAACCAATATAACAGATGGTTTGGATGGAATGCTGGCAAAATTATACATGCCGGTTTTAATCGTTTTAGTCGTTGCATTGTATGGCGCAACACGTATTGGATTCATGGATACTGTTTTGTTTATGCCTGCAACCAGTGGTTTATATCCAGTGTTGGGCGCGGCATTTGGCGCAGTGCTGGGGTTCTTGTGGTTTAATGCAAAGCCCGCATCTATATTCATGGGTGATGTTGGTTCATTGGCATTGGGTGGATTTATGGGCACGGTTGCAATGCTGCTTAAATCCGAAGTGATTATGGGTATTGCGGCGGCGATGATGGTTTTGATATTGTTGTCGTCATTTGTTCAAACGATGTTCTTTAAAATAACGCGTATTTTGACCGGTACAGGTCGTCGTGTATTCTTGCGCGCACCGTTGCATCACCACTTTGAAGAAATGGGTTGGCCAGAAACCAAGATAGTGGATAGATTTTTCGTAATGTCGGTTCTGTTTTCTGGATTGGCGTTGATGTTATTGAAATTTGCATAAAGGGTTGATATATGTTTAAGCGGACAGAAGAAAGTGCATTAACCAGTTGGTTTTTTGAGGTAGACCGAAAATTACTTGCGATGGTTCTGCTGATGATTGGTATAGGCATGTTCTTTGCGGTGTCCGCAGGCAGTGTCGCCGCCGAACGTATAAATCAACCGTGGTATTTCTTTATCCTAAAAGGTATGCCGTTTTATGTGACAGGATTGTCGGTGTTGTTTGTCACAAGCATGTTGAATAAAAAGTGGGTATTAAGAATATCCATGTTGGATGTTGCGGTTGGATTATTGTTGTTGGGTGTCACATTTATCGCGCCACATACGATCAAAGGGTCTGCGCGTTGGGTGTCAATTGCCGGATTGCATATCCAACCAGCAGATATTATGAAACCAGGTTTTATCGTTTTGACCGCGTGGTTTTTGGCCAAAATGCGTGAAAGATTTGGTGAAAATTTATTCTTTACCAAAGACGCATGGAAATTAAGTTGGATAAGTTGGTGGGCATATCTTGCGGTGTTTGTGCCGATGCTGTTAATCATATTTTCACACCCAGATGTCGGAACCAGTTTATTATACCTTGGGGTGTTGGTTGTTATGTTGGTTATTGCTGGGTTGCCATGGGGGGTGTTTGGTGGTATGGTGGCATTGGGTTGTGGGGTGTTGGCATTGGCGTATAAAATCATGCCCCACGTACATAATCGTATAGAAGCAATGTTAACCGGAAACGGTGATAATTACCAGGTCACACAATCTGTTCAGGCAATTCAACATGGTGGGTTCTTTGGTAAATGGAGCGATGCATTCATAAAACAATCATTGCCTGATGCGCATACTGATTTTATCTATGCAGTAATTGTGGAAGATATGGGGGCGATATTGGCATGTTTGCTGTTGTGTCTGTTGGTATATTTGTTACGATTACTGATAGTTGATGCGTTAAATGCGCGTGATAGATTTGTGTTCTATGCGGTGGGTGGAACGGCGGCGTTGTATGGTATTCAGACATGTATAAACATGGTGTCAACATTGCGTATATTTCCACCAAAGGGCATGACGTTGCCGTTTATATCATATGGCGGCAGTTCTTTGGTTGGATTTTGTTTGCTGTTTGGAATGATATTGGCGATTGTTCGTGAAGATAAATGGAAATAAATGGGGGCAAATATGAAAGTATGGATTGCAACAGGGGGAACAGGTGGACATGTTTTTCCGGCATTGGCGGTTGCCACTGAAATCTCCACACGTGGACATCAGGTGACAGTTTCTTGCGATGGCCGCGTAAGTAAAATGGTCAAGGACGGCGTACCACATGGTGCCAAAACGGTTCATATTTGGGCATCGGGGGTCGGTGCAAAAAGTCACATAAAACAAATCTGGGCGTTATTCAAAATTGGTGTGTCGGCAATGGCATTGGTATTAAGATTTATGTTTTCACGTCCCGACCGTGTGGTTGCATTTGGTGGATATGCATCTGTGCCGGCGGTGTTTGCAGCGCACGTGTGGGGTATACCAACGTTTTTGCATGAACAAAATGGCGCAATTGGGCGTGCCAATAGCTTTGCAATGCGATGGGTAAAAACATTGATGACCAGTTTCCAAAATGTTTCCGGAATTCCAAAAAATACAAATGCGCGTGTGGTTTATACTGGATTACCGGTGCGCCGCGATTTTATGGAACGTGCAGGTGCAAAATTACCAGGCGAATCACGTTTGTTGGTTACGGGTGGATCATTGGGTGCGCAGATTCTGGACGAAGTCGTTCCAGTCGCAATCGCCCAAATGAAAAATAAAAAGATTTTTGTCACACATCAAACCAGACCGGAAAATGTTGCGCGTTTGCAACAGTTTTACGCGGAAAATAAAATACATGCCAATGTGTTATCGTTCATACGCGATATGGCTGATGCGATTGCGGGTGCTGATTTGATTATTGGACGTGGTGGCGCGGGAACGGTCATAGAAATAACAACCATTGGTCGCCCGGCAATATTGGTGCCATTGGGCATAAATCCAGACCAAGCGGCGAATGCGGCAAATTATGAAAAATTGGGCGGTGGGTTTGCAATTGCCCAAGATAAATTTACACCAAAATGGTTGAACGCAACATTAACAGAATTGTTTGATAATCCATTACGTTTGGAAAAGATGGCGAAAAAATCGTTGGTTCCAAACCGTGCAGTTGAATTAATTGCCGATACTGTGCTGGCTAAATAATTCATTAAACGATTCGTTTTTAATGTTATATTGGTTTTGATCCTGTAAAATTGGCCGTATATTCGCCTTGTGCGCGAATCATTTGACTAAAATCCCGTAATTGTTTAACCTGGGGTTAAACCAAGGGGGTAATACATGACGCACAAAGAGTTGTGGGACGGCATAGCAAATTTGGCCAAGGAAATGAATCTGACATGTTCGGGGCTTGCACGGGCGAGCGGATTGGATTCAACAACATTTAACAAAAGTAAACGTATCAATAATAACGGCACATTACGTTGGCCTTCAACATACAGTATTGCACGGATTTTGGATGCTGCGGGAATCAGTCTGGAACAGTTTGCGCGTTTCTTGCCACATGATACACCAAATAAATGGATAAAACATAAATAAAACACTTTATTTTTATAAATTAATTGTGCTAAAGTCACTGCATAGAAACAAATAACCAAGGAGAAAACCAATGAAAAAAATGTTTGTTTGTGGAACTGCTTTGGCTTTATTGGCGGGTTGTTCCGAAAAACCAAAAACCGAAGAAGTAAAAGTATTTGATGTGGCATGTGAAAAAGTCGTTGCCTTTGAACAAGGTGATATGATTGTAAAGTGCCCAATTACCGATGCGTTGGCCACCATCCAGGCCCAAGCCCCAACTGCAAAATTTGTTCAAGGTGGTGATTTGAATCTTGCGGATTTAGCCGCCGATGCAGAACATATCTATGTTAACGTTATTCCGGCCGGTGCATACGAATGGGCAACCAAATTGGAATATCGTATCTTGGTCAAAGAACCGAATTTTGAAGGCGAAGCATGGGCTGTATCCGTGGTCACAGAATAATTCGTATAAAACCGATATAAAAAATCCGCAAAATTATGCGGATTTTTTTTGTGGTAACTTTATCAAAATAGTCATTGTGTCATAGGAAAACAAACACTCTAAAAACTCTTGTCCTAGGAACTGTTTTCAATCATAATAAGAATAGTTTTTATGTTTCTAGTTATTAAAAAAAGGAGGGTTAAAACCATGACACATGAAGATTTATGGCGGGCGATAGTAAGGTTGGCGGCATCCCGTAATATGTCATGTTCTGGACTTGCCAAGTTTTCTGGATTGGACGCAACAACGTTTAATAAGAGTAAGCGTTTCAGTAAATATGGGCAACCGCGTTGGCCGTCAACATACAGTATCGCCAAAGTATTAAATGCAACCGGAATTACGATGTCTGAATTTGTGCGGTTTATGCCGTCACATGAACCACCGCATCCAGAAAAATAACGATAGAAAAAGACCCGCAATTGCGGGTCTTGTTTTATCTGTGCAAAACTTGCTTTAAATAAGGAAACACCTTCATGCGTGATGCATCCCACGCCACTTCGCTGTCAAGATTTGGTTTTGCGTCTTTTGACCACAAATCCCATGCGGCATCTCGTATATGTGGGTTTTTGATGTGGCCGATACCCCTGCGATAACCCTGGGGTGGCAGGTTATACATCACTTCCAGATAATTACGTCCGTCATCACTAAAATATGTGCCATCATTTGGCATACGGCCAAATGTGACCAACCCGGAACCATTTTGAACACGAATCCAATATGTTTGTTTGCCTTCAATTCGTTCGTCCCAAATATCGTACAAATGGTTGTTATCATCCGTGGTCCACACCGAAACAACATTTCCGTCATGGTCCATTTCTAAATCTTTTTTTTCGTATATTTCAACCAATAATTGCAACATCAGCATTGATAATTCTTGCTGTTCTTTTTGTAAAAGATTTTGTTTTTTTGCCATGTTTAACCCCTTTGTTGAAACATAATCATATACATAAAAATAAATTTGTCAACAAAATAATTTTTGCGTAAAAATTTTATAAACGATACTATCGTGGCACGGAAAGGGGTGCAAAATGAAAAGTAACCATAAAAAACCCGCGTATGCGGGTGTTTTTTATTTATACATAATTATTCAATTACAAAACTTCGCGGATAATAATCACTGTAGAAACGACCATCGGTTGCGGTGAATTTCAGAACGCAATAATTCGGATCGGTGACGCCACCCGGATAATATTCGGTGTCGCCATCACGCCATATCATTTCTTTGTTTTTTGCATCGGTTAACACCTGCATCGTGCCACGCAACATCATGCCTTGGAATCCATCGGTATCGCAGAAATAAATGCATGCCTTTGGGTTCATCCTATATTGTGCCACACGCACAGAAAATGTATTTGTTGTGAAATAAAAATTCCGAATACCTTCGCGAACGCGCGGCGCCAACATGGCCTTGGTCCATGGGAAACCTTCGGAATCAACCGATGATATAAATGCGATAGGTAATGTATCGGCCATTTTTTCAATCATTTCTTTGATACCAACCAATGCGGGATTTTCTGGGGTCGCGTCTGAAATAGTGATAGTTGTGCGCCAACGTTTCAGATGCGGAAAATACATTTTCATCTGACCAATATATTCTTCTTTGGTAATTGGTTTTGGTAATCCCTTGTTCACTTCGCCGATAAACTGTGCGCAATGTTCTATCATTTCATCCATTGTGCAATCTTGCATAAAATGCCCATCATGATAGCAATAAATACAATATTCAGAATTTTTAGAACCATCTGAATTTGTGCCAAATAATGCATCATCATTCATTGGCATACCGCAACTTTGACATATATGTGGCATTTGTATTCCCCTTTTTAGATGTCCCTATAACTATATATAAACGGTTGCAAAATTCAACAAATATGAATATAATCATAATGCAACACAAAAGGAGTCGCAAATGTTTACAATTATCTTTATCATTCTGAAGTTAGCAAAAGTACTTAATTGTTCATGGTGGTGGGTTGTTTTAACATTATTGATTGATGGTGGTGTATTTGGTCGTATTTTGTAATTTGCCATTATGCTTTTGATATAAAAAAAACCGACCAATTTGGTCGGTTTTTTATTTTTTGTTTTGTGATAATTCTTTTAAATATTTCAACACCTGGATGCGTTCGTCACTCCATGCTTCAGAATTTGCAAGACATGGTCTTGCCGGTTTGCTTTTCAGATTTTCAATTGCTAATTTTACAAAGGCCGGTGTTTTATCTTTTTTATTTGTGCATGGTTGACGCCATTCATATAATGCCGCCAGATAATTATATTGGTCGTCATTGAAAAACGTGCCATCATTTGCGCGTCGTCCAAATTCCACCAAACGTCTTTCGCCATTTTGGACCCGTATCCAATATGTTTCTGTTTTATTTACAATATCGCATTCGTGCCAAATATCATACAGACGCATGTTATTTTTGGTAAACGCACTAACAACAGATGGGTCGTCATGTTCGTATTGTAACCCTTGGGTTTTAGATATTTTAACCAATAATTTCAGCAACAACATGGATAATTCATGTTGTTCTGTGACGATATCTTTGTGGTCGTCTTGTTTTTTTGTTTGCATTACATTGCCTCTTTTGTGTGTATTATTGCACATAATTTGCGTTTGTCAAATATAGGAGCACGATAAATGTTCATGGTTTGCAAATTGAAATTATGTGGGCTATAATTCAACCACAGGATATAATCATGCCGATTCAAAATTTATCAACAAATTTTCTTGGAAAGATTGTCACCGTAAAGATGGACAGACCATTGGGAACCAAACATCCAAAGCATGGTTTTGTATATCCGGTTAATTATGGTTTTATCCCAAATACTGTATCTGGTGATGGTGAAGAACTAGATGCTTATGTTTTGGGACCGACGGTTCCATTGGATACGTTTACGGGATATGTATGCGCAATAATTCACCGCACCGATGATGACGATGATAAATTGGTTGTTGTGCCAAATGGGGAAAATCCCACCGATGCAGAGATAGAAGAAAAAACCAAATTCCAAGAACAATGGTTCAAACATGTAATAATTCGCCCAGAATAAAACATGCACCCTTTTGGGTGTTTTTTATTTGCAATTTATGATATAATAATGTCCAGAATCAAAAGGAGAAAACGCATGACGTTTGATACGTTGTCTGGTTTATATGATGCATTGGATTCTGGTGCATACAGTCCAAAACAATGGGAAGAAATTGCGAATTTAACATTAAAAATCTATCAACTTTTGGAAGATGAACCAACAGAGTTAAATGCAGGTTATGCAGGGGGCTGCATGGCGTGTTTGATGAAAATCGTATCTAAATTGGACAAGGTCCCGGTTGGGTTGCCCGAAACAATTGTGGTAAAATTGTCGCATGTGTTGGATAAATTTGGATACTTGTTTTCCGATAAGTTATATAAATCACTGTTCGACATGTTGAAAATAGAATCCGACTTTGCCGAACAACATCGTAAAAACATTAAAGAAAATGACATCGGTCAAAGTATTGCGGTTTTACGCCGCGTTGTTCATAACGATGATTGGCATAAAGATTTTTTTGAAATTATTTTTGTTGATGTCAAAGATATACCAATGGATGGGAATATACCGCCAAGATATGCAGACGAAATGCGCCCACAAGCCCAGGCACAGCAAACGCCGCCCCCGGGTGGTAATGATGTCGATAATCCGTTTCCACGGCCACAACCAGAAAATAGTGATGATTCACCATATTCGCCAAGACATGCGTATGCCGAAGCCACACTGCCACCACCCCCAGGTGGTGGTAATGGTGGTAATCCTCCACCGCCTCTCCCAAGTGGTGGTAATGATGATAATCCACCACCACCACCCCCATCGGGTGGTAATACGCCCCCGCCGGATAAACCAAAATATATTCGTCCAGACCGTATAGATATTCATAAACTGCTTGCAATTGCGGTGTTAAAGGCCATTTCGTCAAAAATGGTTCAGGTCGGTGACAACAAATTCCAGTTGGTATTAAAATCCGGCATAGATTCCACAAAGTATTTTGAATATGGACATGAATATTTAATTCAACGTGAAAATGATAATCGTTTTACCGGTCTGTTAGATATGACCAATCCACCGGCGGTCATAGAAGATGGAATCCCATTGAATTTCTATGCGGCACATTATCTTGAAGTATTGGGTGCGGCACCACAGTTTGATATAGATGGTAATATCATCATTGATAACATGTTGGTTGAAATGAAATCACTGGGTGGTGTATTTCCGGCAACCATAGAATTAGCCAGAATTTTAGATGATGTGGCATTGTATTCATTGGCAAAAATCTTGTCGCCTTTGTCAAAATATGCGGTTAAATATTCCGCAGACACAATGCAGATGCACAGGCCTGGGGAATACGCCAAGGCAATCAGTCCAGAAAGTCGTGCATTCAAACCATATACTGTTTATGCGGCACGTGATTTTTATGATACGAATGTTCGCCAGCAAGCACTGACGCAAAGCGTATCGCAATATACCAACAAAACAGGTTATGGAATGTAAATAAAACCCCCACATTTATGTGGGGGTATGCGTGCATTAGTCGCGCAAATGATAAAACGCGATTTAAAAGGATAATCGATGAATATGCCAAAAGTTTCTGTTGTTTTACCATGTTATAATGTTTCCAAGTTTGTGGACCCTATGTTTACATCTTTGCGTAATCAGACATTAAAAGACATTGAAATAATTTGTGTTGATGATAAATCAACAGATGATACGGTTAAAAAAATTCGCGAATTTATGAAATCTGATAACCGCATTTCATTATATAAACTTGGTAAAAATACTGGGGCATCACATGCACGGAATTATGGATTGAAAAAGTCCAATGGAAAATATGTGTGTTTCTTGGATCCCGATGATTATATTGATGATGATTTTGTTGAAAAATTATACAAAGCCATAACAAAAACTAAATCTGATGTAGCCAAGGCAAAATTTAAAGTCGGCGATAAATACTGGAAAACACACGAATTGGTAAAGGAAAATTATTTGTATTTCAGTTCTGAACATTGTTCTGCAATGTATAATAAAAAATTTTTATTGGAAAATAATATATTATATCCCGAAGATGTTATTACGGGCGAAGATGTGGTCTTTCTGTCTAACCTGGTGTTGCATACCAATAAAATTATAACCATAGATGATACGTGTTATCATTATGTTCGGCGCGAAGGTTCTTTGGATTCGCAAAAATTATCGCATAAAATGGTGTTGTCCAGAATTAAAATGCTGGATTACAAAATGCAAATGTTAAACGAACATAAATTTGATACTTATACTGATAAAATTATTTTTATCCAGCAACATATTACAGATCAATTCTGTTACAATGTTGATCCAAATCGTATATCGGAATCAGATAAAGATTTACTGTTTAAATGGTTTATAAAAAATCGTAAAAGTTTTATTGCATAAAATTATACTATTTTTTGATACAAAACCGCACTTAAAAAGTGCGGTGTATCTTTTGGTGG
>CACXXP010000008.1 GCA_902771695.1 uncultured Pseudomonadota bacterium
TAAAATGCAAAATATTTTCAAAATAATTTATATATTATCAACATCAAATATACTAAATGTAATTGATGATGCAATGTCAGATGTGGAAACCGCGTTGGACGGTAAAGTGGATACAAGCTCACTTAACAATTATTATAATAAAACCGAAATGGACACCACGGTTGCAGGGTTGCAACAAGATATTATCGCCGCTTCATCTGGGTTAACATCGGATCAAGTTGACACCATGATTCATAGCGCAATTGCAGGTAATTATTATACCAAAACTGATGCGGATGAAAAATTTGCAACAGCGTCAGGACTTTCTAGCTTGCAATCAACGGTGACTACAGTCCAAACAACCGCCAATGGGGCTGTGCAAAAGGATCAGTTGGCAACCGAACTTGGAAAAACCGCAAATACCAATGCAGTTAACACCATAATTAACAATAATTCTACTGTCACTGGGTTGCAATCAACATTATCTACGGTTCAGACAACCGCAAATAACGCATTACCGGCGGCGAATTTTGGTACAACCCTTAAATCTTCGGCTCAGTCCTCTAACTTGGCAACGGCCTTGGCGGCAACGGCACCAACCGCCACAATCAATGGAATAATCGATACCAATTCAACAGTTGCAGGCAAGGCAAGTCAGTTAGCTCTTGATACATTGGCTGGACGTGTTACGGCAAATGAAACGGCGATTGCGGCATTACCAAACGAAGAACGGGTTGCCCAAATTGCAGCAAATGCAGCAAATGCAGCAGCATTGTGCGCCGGAGGAAGAATTGAAACACAAGAATCAACCGTGGGCGGAAAAACAGTTATCGATGTGAATTGTGTTACGGATGACTAGAAATAACTTAAACAAAGGAAGGAACGATGAAATACAATAATTTTTGGAAATTGATGGGGGTATCATTAATTTGCATCACAGTGTTTGGTGTAAGTAATGCCAATGCCAAAACAACAACAATGTTTACGTTTACCGTTGATAAACCTGTCAATGGTCAGGACGCATGTGCGCCGTTGGTGCAAACCGAACAGGGAACAGGCGATTATGCCGAATGTTATCGAATCGTAACAACCCAACAGACAATGGGAACCAGTGGTTGCGTAAAAGACACAAGTGTGTCGCCTAACCCAACTTACAGTGGATGGATATGCCCTGGACCCGCTGGAGCGGATGGTTCAGCAGGTGCAGCATGTCAATCCAAAATAGTAAGTGAACGTTGCGGTGGCAGTGGTGAACCATCGTGTCCAGATACCACAAAGAAAGGTGTGTTAACCAAAACTTATAAATGTGATGGTACAACCCTTCAATCTACTTCGGCTTCGTACGATGGTGAGAATGGTCAAAATGGCCAGGATTTTGATCCATGTAATGGTTCTAATTCGTCCAGTGTTCTCAAAAGTTCTTCAACCTTATATAGTATAGGTTCCAAGGTGTCTGGTAAAAATTATTATGCAGCACCAGGAAAGGTTATAGAATCACGTACTATGTGCGATAACAATGCGGGTACATCATTTGAAACGCCAGATACTTGTGTTGAAGTTGCCCGTGGCAACAGTGGTTGTCCAAGCAGCAGCGTTTATAAACAATGTAAACCTGCTAACGGTGGTGCGGCGTACTATGTATGCGAAAGTGGAACCTCTATATTGGATATAGCATCGGCGGCAGAGACAGCGGCGGGAAATGCAAATCCGTGTGCGGGTTCAAATGCAAATTCCAATACAATAGTAAAGAATATAACCAAGGCCAGCTATGACCGTGGAACGAAAACCAATAATATTTATTCAAAAGTTGGTATAAGCCAAGTCCAAAAGACAACTTGTGCTGGTACCACAATAACCGAGACCACACAAGATATGTGTATAGAAATAGATAAACCATCATCGAGTGTATGCACTGGAAATACCAAGGCATATTTGAAGTGTTCTACTTCCGCAGAATCAACGGATACCACATATTATGTGTGCCAAGACTTGGGTTCCAATACTTCATTGAGTGGCAAGATTGATGGTAAGGTTGATGCCAGTACAATGAATAGTGCCATTAGTGCAGCAACAAGTGCTGCAACATTAGGCGAGTCGTTGAAAGATACATTCGTAAAACCAAGTGCATTGAATGGGTATGTGACAACAAGTGGTTCGGGCAATAATAGTATAGGAAAAGTACTTGAATCAAATAATGTTATAACAACAAGAAATATTGAAAACAATATGCCAAGTAATGTTGTTACAACAACCAATGGTAAACTGGATGATACCTTGTTGACTGGTAATGGTATTATAACAACAGGTAACTTAGCGACTAATAATATTGTGACGACAAGCGGTCTTAATTCTAGGCTTAGTAGTTACGTTCAAACAGGCAGTGTGAAAGATCAATTGGAAAGTGAGATGAGTGGTCAAAAACTGGTTACCACGACCTCATCAGAAAACACTATAGAAGGTGCTGTTGCTGGAATATTTACTGCTATCGCAAACGCAACAGCGACAACTAGCGGTGGTAAAACTACTTATTCATATAATGGCCAGGATGTAACAGGGTTGGTAACCGCCTTTAGTGGTGCTAAAAATGCAGCTGACACTAGAAACTAGAACGCCAAGACAATAGTAAAAGTCGAAAGACAATACTAAAAAGTGTGACACCGGGCATTTGCTCGGTGTTTTATTATAATAATTTGATTGTGGAATATCACATAAAAACAATTCCCCGACTTTTGTCGGGGAATGTTAACCTAACCACTTGTTGCCCTATTCTGCACTGGATGCAAAACTTTTCAGCATTTCCATTATCGCCGCACGCTGTTTATCAGATGACAATTTCCAATACAGACGTATTAATTCCAAACTTTCGGTGCGTGTTAATGGGTCATCATCACTGGGCTGGTGCGCACGCATTGAACGGGTTGCCTTGGTTTCGTCTGGCATATTTCCCGGCAGACCAATAAAGAAAAACGATACAGGTGTTTGCATCGCACGACCGATTTCAAATAAACGCGATGCAGCCACACGATTGTCTGCATTTTCATATTTCTGAATTTGTTGAAAAGTGACCCCACATTCACGCGCCAAATCCTTTAATGACATGCCCATCATGGTGCGTCGCAACTGCATGCGATGCCCGATGTGTTGGTCTATTGCATTTGCTGAAACTGGTTGTTTGACCGCCATGTTTTTCCCCTTTTGTAATTTCCAAGGACGCATGTCCTATGCATTTTTTATACTATTTTTCTTTTTGTTTTGCAATTAAAAAAGCCATGTGTTATTGTGTGTGCAACATAGATAAAAAAATGGAGAAAAGAAATGGGAAAACCAGTCGTTTTATGTATTCTGGATGGTGTTGGCTATCGCGAAGTGCGTGCGCATAATGCCGTAGAATTGGCCAAGATGCCGTTCTTTGATGGGTTGATAAAGAAATATCCGAATTCGTTGCTGCGTGCATCTGGAACCGCCGTCGGTTTGCCGGGAAATTTAATGGGAAATTCCGAGGTTGGACATATCTGTATCGGCGCAGGTCGTGTCGTTATGCAATATCTGTTACGGTTTGCACGCGAAGATTGGGCCAAGAATAAACCACTGAACAAATTTATTGCCGATGTAAAACGTGATGGCGGTATTGTGCATTTCGCAGGTCTGATGTCCGATGGGCGCGTGCATTCAGATGTTAGAGATGAAATGAAGATTGCAAAATATGTTTTGGATTCAGGCCTGCGTGTTTGTATTCACTTTATTGGCGATGGACGCGATACGCCACCAAAGTCCGCATTAAAGTATGTTCGCACAATTAAACGCATGTTGGCACCATATTTTGCCGATGGGCGCGCATTCTTTGGAACATTGTCTGGGCGGTATTGGACGATGGACCGTAACAAGAATATGGATCGTACGGAATTGGCGTTTAATGCATTGGCGCACGCAAAATCTGACCAGACCGCAGATTCTATTGAAAGTGCAATCAAAGATTCTTATGCGGCCGGTGTCACAGATGAATTTTTCAAGCCAACCGTTATAGCCCCAACCAAAATTACAAAACACGATGGATTCATTTTCGGCAATTATCGCAGTGACCGCGCACGTCAAATTGTACGTGCTATGTTGGATACAGGGGCGCATATGTTATGCTTTTCACAATATGGCGAAGGATTAAATGAAAAATGCCCTGCACTGCTGTCTGATATTCCGGTAAATAATACTTTGGGTGACGTTATCGCGGCGGCCGGACTTTCCCAGTTACGTATTGCCGAAACTGAAAAGTATAATCATGTGACATATTTCATGGATGCCGAACGCACTGTGGATTTCAAGGGCGAAGAAAAAGTGCTGATAGATTCCCCAGCCGTTGCGACATTTGACATGAAACCAGAAATGTCCGCAAACGAAATCACGGCGGCATTATTACCACGGTTGTCAAAGTTTGATGTGGTTTTGATGAACTTTGCCAATGGCGATATGGTTGGTCATACCGGAAACGAAAAGGCAACAATCGCTGCAATGGAATGTTTGGATAAACAATTGTCCCAGATTGTTCCAGCGGTATTGAAACTGGGTGGCCAAATGTTGATTATTGCCGACCACGGTAACGCCGAAACCATGTGGGATGATAAAAATAACACACCTTGGACCGCACATACGAATAATAAAGTGCGCGCAATTATGGTATCCGAACCCGCGGTCAAGAAAATTAAAAATGGCGGTCTGGCCGATGTTGCACCGACAATCTTGAAAATGCTGGGCGTAAAACAGCCAAGTGATATGACCGGTAAAGCGTTGATATAGAAAATCCCGCAAATGCGGGATTTATTTCTGCCTTACATATTTACTGATTACATCATTGATGGTTTTGTTATCCAGTATCTCAAACCAATTGTCTTGTTCATTGTCCAATACCAATACTTCATCTTGTTCGTGAACAGAAAAGAAACTGCTAGTTGATGGAACAATTATAGAATAATGACCAGAATGCGAATTAACCAATAAATGTTTGTATGATGTCGCGCCATCAAATGCCCCCGCACTGTCTGCATCTAAAACAACCATTTCTTGCGTATATTTTGCTTTTTCGTCATAAATATATTGCGTTTTTTGGGTTAGGTTTTTGACAATATGTAATTCAACTGAATTGTCGGGATTTTTCCACAGGGCGGTTGTTATAATATCCCCACGGGTTAATTTTAGATTTGATAGCGGATTGTGTACGACGCCTTCGAAGATACCATATTCCACACCAAACAAAGTAACTTTTATAGATTCATTTTTATAGAAATCACGACATGTAGCCAATTCAACCCGGGCCATTTTGGTACGTTTGTCATTATATAGATTTTCTATGGGTTCTATATGGGTGGAATCCTTTTTAATCAATGCACCAACCTGCAAGTCTAATTTTGTCCTGATAATGCTTGTTTTAAGACAATTTGGTTCACCAACAAAAATTAGGGTATATGTGTACGGGCGTTCGGCCTGTTCCACTTTCTTGTCAACAACAATCCATTTATTTGTTAACATATCATTTGCCTTTATCTGCGATGTACGTGGGTATTTGTTGCCAATAATTGTGTCCGCATATTATCCAAGGTTTTGTTCGCACGTATTCTGTATAAAATCTCACCAATATTTTTATCCAAATATTGCTCTATCAGTATTTGGTCCTGTTCTTCTGATAAAAATTCGGATTGGTATTCGTCAACCAGACAACTGATAACCCCAAATTTATGGCTATTTATGAATATATGTTTTTGTACATCATAATCCATTGTTATTGGCGTAATACCTGTGACAACCACCATGTCGCAATCCCCAAAATTACTTTTTGATTTTGTTTTCTTGGTTTTTGGAAAAGATTTTGCTTTTCGTTTCGTTGTCAGATTATATAACACACGGAAATAAGGCCCAACCAATTCTTCTGGTTCATGATGTCTTTGCATTTCTTGACTGGTTCCCAATATATCTTGCAAAATTGGGTCGCTGTATTCGTCATCATCATCGTCATCGGATTCTTGGGGCCAAACAAAATCCGCCATATCATACCGACGTTGAACCAAAATATTATCACCACGTTTTATGTTGAACGGCATACCTTGTTTGTCAATAATAACGGGAAATTCACCGAAACGTTGCCCGAATACGCTGATTTTTGTTGCATATGGATTTACTACTTTGGTTGTTGTTGTGTATTCTACGGTGGCAATATCTGTATTAAGATATTTATAACGATTTTCCAAAGGTTCCAAATCATCATCAGTATAAGTACCAATCGGCAGGTTGCGTTTAGACAATATACATTTGGTCCATATATCGTATTCTTCTTTGGCATCATATTCATCCACAGAAACGATAGTGTAATTGAAAAACCGCGGACGGTTTGCCACAGGAAACTTCTTGGTAATAATCCATCTGTTCTTGAACATTTTTTTACACATCCCTTTAACGTTGTATTTGTGCCACAATCCTTCCTTGGTATAATTTGACAATATCGCCGGGGGCCAATCCATACACCTGACCTTTTGGGGCCACATATACATGACCTTTTGAATCCGCGATGAAAAATTCTGTTCTGGGTATCAAAGATGCACGGTTTATATCGTATTTAGTGTTTTTTATATGAGTGGACCCAAAACCAGGCATATATACTTGCTGGTAATGAGAAATGTGCAAAATCAACCCAAGCTCGTCCTGGGCTGATGCAAATTCTTGCCGAAATTTTTGTATTTGGGCGTTTTGGGTAAGATTCTGTTGAATCCGATCGTAATGGCATTCAGAATTTGATGTTTGGGGCTGATATTTAACAGAATATGTTTCAACTTGGATAACATCACCATTATTTACATGCGGGTTCGTCAAAAAATAAAATTTGCGACGTTTTTTATTTTTTGTTTCGGCCAACACTTCATATTTTGCGGGATATACCACAATAGCCGACCGCGCAAATGGATCGCCGGTTGGCTCATTCGGATCGTTAAAAATGGTTTGGACACCTTCCACATATGCTTCCCATCCACGCATATGATCTGGGAATTGACTGAAATTCCACGGTGTTACCAAAAGTACTTTTGCTTGAATTATATCTGTCATTGATGGTGTCCTTTTGATTTTTTATTCCTTTTTACGCCGTTTGGCAAAGAATTCCCGCAATAATTCGGCGGATTTATCCGCGTATTCGGGCATTTGAATAATATTCGGATGCCACAGATGCCGATCATTATCAAATATGCGCGCATTGGATGTTATTCCGCCGCCCTTTTCGTCCGTTGCAGCAAAATAGATATTACGAATACGCGCAAACGATATTGCCGTGGCACACATTGCGCATGGTTCCAACGATACATATATATCGCAATCGTCCAAGAATTTTACACCCAACTTTTTGCAGGCACGATTTATTGCAACTATTTCTGCATGTAACGTGGGGTTTTGCCGCCGTTGAACCATGTTTTCGCCCCGCGCGATAATTTTCCCATCACGAACAATTACCGCCCCAATTGGAACGTCACCATTTTCGCCGGCATGAATCGCCAAATTAAAAACTTGCGTCATGATATTCATGGTTGTAAAATTTACTATATGAATTCTAATTTGCAAGTTATTTCTGGGGAATTTCGTGGGCGACGGCTGACATTGCCCCCGTTTGCACGCCCAACCCAGAACATGGCACGCGGTGCAATATTTAACATGTTGGGGACAATTATACCGGTGGGCGATAAAATTACCGCATGGGACGCCTTTGCGGGATCTGGGGCATTGGGCATAGAAACCCTGTCACGTTGGGCAAATTCAACGGCAATTTTTACCGATATTTCAGATGAATCCATCAAAACTATAAGAAAAAATACCGCTGATATTGCGGCAAATCGTATTCGTATTATCAAAGCGGATGCCACAAATATCGTCAAAAATTACGCCAGCGACGTAAATTTGATATTTATTGACCCGCCATATGAAAATGCCACCGTTGGTCCAGATTTTTTAACGAAATTGGCAAACCATGTACGTTCCGGCACGATTGTTGTTCAAGAAATTGAAAAGATTGTCCCATTTTTACCCGATACGAATAAATGGGAAATTTTACGCGACAAAACATATGGTCGTGCACGATTTCTGATTTTGCGTAGCAACGTTAACAAATAACTTGATTTTTTATAAAATTTGGTAAATAATATCGTCCGCGCAACACCCTTGGAGGTTGCGTGTAAACATAAATTGCAAATAAAAGGACAAAAAATGGCAATTGAATTGAAAGCAGAAATTCGCAATGTTGCTGGCAAGGGGGCCGCACGTGCAATTCGTAAAAATAAAAACATCCCCGCCGTTATCTATGGTGAAAAGAAAGACCCAATCGCAATCGAGATTTCTGGTCGTGACTTTGCGCCAATTGTGGTAATTCCGGCGTTACGCACAAAATTATTCCATATTACAACCAAAAATGGCAAAGAAGACGCCATGTTGATGGACATTCAATATCATCCGGTGTCTGATAAAATTGTTCATGTAGATTTCAAACGCATTGATGTTGCAAAACCTGTATGCGTGTCTGTTCCGGTTGAAGTTATCAATGCCGATACATCCAAGGGATTAAAATTGGGTGGTGTATTGAACTTTGCGGTTCGTAAGGTCGCATTGGTCGCATTGGTTGATAAATTACCAGAAAAAATCATTTTGGATTTGCAAGATTTGAATATCGGTGACACTGTTCACGGTTCTGACCTTGTGTTGCCCGAAGGCGTTTCCTTGGGATTGCACCAGGCAGAATTGGCATTCGCCACAATCGGTGGTAAAATGCCAGAAGAAGCAGACACCAAGAAAGCAGCCGCAGCGGCCGCCCCAGCGGCAGCACCTGCAAAGAAATAATTGGTGTTTATATCAAAAATTTAACCGCTCGTTTGGGCGGTTTTTTTATAACTAAATTTTATTCCTATGGTCTTGAAATGGGGTTTTGAATAACTATATTTGTGTCATACAAGAAGAATTCAAATAGGAGTGAATTATGGGAAAAGTATTAGGTATTGACCTTGGAACAACGAATTCCGCCATGTCTTTTATGGATGGAAGTGATCCAAAAATTATTGAAAACGCCGAAGGTGGTCGTACAACGCCATCTGTTGTGGCAATCACATCAAATGGCGACCAATTGGTCGGTGTGACCGCCAAAAACCAGGCCGTCACAAACCCTGAAAATACTATTTATGAAATTAAACGTCTGATGGGTCTGCGTTTTGACAGCCCGGCCGTCAAAGAAATCATGGGCCGCGTTCCGTACAAAATTGTTGCCGGTGATAACGGTGACGCATGGGTGGAAATAGACGGCAAAAAGTACGCACCGTCACAGATTTCTGCAATGATTTTGGCAAAATTAAAGAAAGATGCCGAAAGCTATTTAGGTGAAACAGTGACCGATGCGGTTATTACTGTGCCGGCATACTTCAATGATTCTCAACGTCAGGCAACAAAAGACGCCGGTCGTATTGCGGGTCTGAATGTGTTACGTATTGTTAACGAACCAACCGCCGCCGCATTGGCATATGGTTTGGATAAAAACAAAGATGGCACAATTATCGTTTACGACCTTGGGGGTGGAACGTTTGATGTGTCTGTATTGGAAATTGTTGATGGTGTGTTTGAAGTTAAATCAACCAATGGTGATACAGCATTAGGTGGTTCGGACTTTGATGCCCGCGTGTTAAAATATTTAATTGATGAATTCAAATCACAAACTGGCATTGATTTGTCTGGCGATAAATTGGCGTTACAACGTCTGAAGGAAGCCGCTGAAAAAGCCAAAATTGAATTGTCTTCTAAAACAACGGCGGATATCAACCTGCCCTTCCTTACCGCCGATGCATCGGGTCCAAAACATTTCAACACCAGTATCACGCGTGCAAAATTGGAATCTTTGGTTGCAGATTTGATTGAACGCACAATTGAACCTTGTCGCAAGGCATTGAAAGATGCGGGTATCGAAAAATCACAAATTAACGAAGTTATATTGGTTGGTGGTCAAACCCGTATGCCAAAGGTTGTTGAAACAGTTAAAGAATTCTTTGGTCGCGAACCACACAAGGGCGTTAACCCAGACGAAGTTGTCGCAATGGGTGCCGCAATTCAGGGTGGTGTGTTAAAGGGCGATGTCAAAGATGTTCTGTTATTGGATGTTACGCCTCTGTCATTGGGTATCGAAACATTGGGTGGTGTGTTCACACGTCTGATTGACCGCAACACAACAATTCCAACCAAGAAATCCCAGGTCTTTTCAACCGCCGAAGACAACCAATCGGCCGTGACAATTCGTGTATTCCAAGGCGAACGCGATATGGCCGCGGACAACAAATTGTTGGGTCAATTTAATTTGGAAGGTATCGCCCCGGCACCACGTGGCATGCCACAAATTGAAGTGTCTTTTGACATTGACGCCAACGGTATCGTTCACGTATCGGCCAAGGATAAAGGCACCGGTAAAGAACAGGCGATTTCTATTAAGTCTGACGGTGGTTTGTCCGAAGACGAAATTAAACGCATGGTTGATGAAGCCGCCGCAAACGCCGAAGCCGACAAGAAAAAACGTGAATTGGCCGAAGCGAAAAACACGGCTGAATCCGCAGTGAATTCTATTGAAAAATCACTGAAAGAACATGGCGATAAAGTAAGTGCCGCAGACCGCGATGCCATAGAAGCCGCCAAGAAAGAATTGGCCGATGAATTGGCAAAGCCAGATGCCACAGCAGAAAGTCTGAAGGCAAAAACAGATGCGTTAACCGAAAAAGCCATGAAGTTGGGCGAAGCGGTTTATAAAGCACAGCAAGAAGCACAAAATGCCGCAGGTGCAAACACAGAATCATCTGAAAATAAATCAGATGGCACACGTGATGCTGACTTTTCAGAAAAATAATCCGTTAATATTAATGGGTATTAAAATCGCCGGAATTCCGGCGATTTTTTTATCTGGTAGTGCATTGAAAAAAAATATATAAAATTCTTGACCGAACAACCGCATTTATTCTAAAATTCATTATGGAATAAACCTTGTTATAGGGGAAAGGGGGAAATTTGCGGCATTTAATCAGTTGTATTTTTGCTGGGCTCTTGGTGTGTACGCTCGATTTTGGTGCGGCACGTGCTGATGATTTTACAATTACCTATGAATTAGATGACGGAACAAACTATGTGAACGCACCGGCAAGTTATACCGAAGGAATTGGTGCAACAATTGATGGTATTCCAACCAAAGCAGATAACGTCTTTGCCGGATGGTGCACAGACAGTGCACTTGAAACCTGCGCCATAACACAAACAATTGACACAAACGCGACCGGCAATAAAACATTCTACGCCAAATGGACAGCGTGCCCCGCGTGTGCAACAATCAACGCAACCTGTACATTATCGGTTATAAACAATACTTGCACATATACCACGGCATGCGAAGCCGGCTATGACAATATAATAAACAATGGGGCCTTTAACGCAAGTTGCGGTATTCCGACATGTATTGGTGCAACATTTTATGATACCGCACTTGAAGACTGTACCCCATGTCCGACAGGATATAACGTTAATACAACCCCAGGCAAGACGGATGTTACCCAATGCCAAACACAATGTGCTGCCGGTACTTTTGTTGAATTTCCGGGTATTTATGGGTATACACACATTGAATATCTGGAAAGTGATGGCAAACAGTTTATTAATACTGGATTCACACACCCCGCCGGCACCACCAACGTTCGTGGCGAAATTCGTATAGGCACAGGATCAACCAAAATTAACAAAAACGTTAACTTTTTAGGGAATCAGACCACTAATGTGGGGGGCTATTCTGTTGGGTGGGCGCCATCAGTATTTAAATTGTGGATGGAGGTTGGTGGTGGTCGATTAAACAGTGCCCCACAGGATCTTCTTGTAAACTCCGTTCATGATCTTTCTTTTGAAATTACACCAGACACGCGTTATTTGACCACTGATGGCGATACCGTAGAAGGGCCCCATACAGGCACCATTGTAACCAATACCCCTATTCATTTGTTTGATAATGGTATGCATCAAACAGAACAGATATTTATAGGACGTATGTACTATATCAGATTATATGAAAATGGTGTATTGGCCCATAATTTCTTGCCAGTAAGGGAAAACGCCACTGGCAGAGTCGGTGTATATGATACTGTTACAGGCAGATTCTTTACCAACAGTGGAACCGATGAATTTTCATACGGTGACGATGTTACAACCATATGTGAAAATGTTGGCACAGGCCATTATGTCGGGCAACAAGTTGTGAACTTTGGTTCAGTGGGAATCAAAAAAGCATGCCCAGCCGGAACTTATTCAGATATTGAAAATGCCACCAGTTTGTCTGATTGTACCCCATGCCAAGGCGCAACATACAGCAGTGCCCCAGGGGCAGCAATGTGCAGCACATGTCCAACCGGATATAATTATAATAAAACAAATGGTAAAACGTCTGTGACACAATGTCAGATACATTGTGATGGCGGTCAATATTTGCCGATGGCAATTGTTGGACCATATACAGAGTTGGAATACATTCAAACATCTGGGACACAATGGATTAACACTGATCTTATGGTATCCAATTTAACAAATCCGATTATGTCAATGACATTTCAATACCTTGATACGACCAAGGGAAAACAAACTGGGGCGGTTAAAGAACCACAATCATTTAAATTTGGAATTTCCAACGGCGGTCAATTTTTGTGTCAAAGTGCGGGCAGTAACAGCGAAGTGACATTCGGGCCCGCGGACACAGAAAAACACACATTCTTGCTAAATTCGCAAAATGCGACATGCAAACTGGATGATACAACATTGAACCTGACCGTTGGTAATTTATCAAACTTAACAGGTCTTATTACTGTTGGATCGGTTAGCGCCAATAAACAACGTGTTGGAAATGTAAAAATCTATGATTTTGAACTTATTAGTAATAATTCCGTCGTTAGACATCTTATTCCCGCACGCCGTAACAGCGATAATTTGCTTGGAATGTATGACACCGTAAACGATGAATTCTATTCTAATGCGGGAACAGGGAGTTTTGTTGCAGGAGATGATGTAAATATTCAACTGTGCACAAATGTTGGTATTGGATATTGGGCACCAGAATCCGTGACAAATTATGGCAACGGTGCACCGCGCACAGCATGCGAAGATGGAAAAACAACCATGATAACCAATGCGACAAGTGCATCACAATGTGTTGATGACATCCAAGAATATACCGTAACGTATTCTTGTGGTGCGGGCACTGGGAACGCGCCATCAAACGCAATCGCCAAAGACGCGACATCATTTACCCCGGCGGCAAATAGTTGTTCACGTAATGGATATATCTTTACTGGTTGGGGGGTATCGGACACTCAAGATATTGTACCGGCGGGGGTCGCATTTGTATGGGAATACGACGAAGACAAAACCCTTACTGCGCAATGGTCTGAATGTGAGGCATGTAATCCGACAAATGCAACATGCAGCTATACGGGTATTGTTAATAATGTTTGCACATATACAACAACCTGTGATTTGGGATACGGCAACATACAAAATGATGGTCAATATAATCCGATATGTACACTAATCTTATGCGAAAATGCAACATATATGAACAATGGTGTGTGCACCCCATGTCCAGCCGGGTATAATGCCAATACCACACCGGGCAAAACGGCAAATACCCAGTGTCAAATACATTGTGATGGTGGTTCATACATTGCAACCGCAAATGATACATCGTGTTCCAATGTAGGTGTTGGATACTGGGCCGCAGAAAGCACCATAAATTACGGTTCTGTTGGCACCCATACGGCATGTCCCGCAGGATTAACAACCGTTGGATATGGTCATGGTGCCGATGAAGAAAATGATTGTGGACGCAAGTTGCACATTGATAATACCGTATTCTATACACGTCGAAACAAGGTTACCACCCCATCGTTGAATTTCATGACAGAAAACGGTGATACATTCTATTTAAGTTTAAGTACAACAAATCATAATCTGTCACGCATGCATGCGAACTATCAAGGAATAAACTATACCGCATATGATGACAGTTTAATTCATAATGAACGCACATTTGAATAAAACACCCCGCTCTTTTCAGCGGGGTGTTTTATCAAGAAATTATTAACACCAACCACGCAATTTCATTGCCGTGGCCACGCGTTTAATAGAATACATGTATGCGGCTTCACGCATGCTGACCTTGTATTCACATTTGATTTTATAAATTGCATCAAATGCGGTTGTCATGGCGGTATGTTCTTTTTCTTCTACCTGTTGTTCTGACCAGTAATAACCATATCTGTTTTGCACCCATTCAAAGTATGACACGGTCACACCACCCGCATTTGCCAAGATGTCTGGGACAACCATAACACCGTTTTTTAACAATATTTCTTCACCTTCCAGTGTGGTTGGTCCATTTGCACCTTCGACCACCAATTTGGTTTTAATCAGTGGTGCGGTGTCTTTGTTGATTGTGTTTTCCATTGCACATGGTGACAATACATCTACATCCAATGCCCAAAATTCATCAGCACTGATTACCGATGCACCTGCAAAGTCCTTGATACTGCCGTTATTATTGTTTTTATATTCCATCAACGCGTCAATATCCAACCCGTCCGCATTAAACAGAATTGTGTTCCATTCGGCGATTGCGACAATTTTGGCACCCATATCGTGTGAACATTTGGCGGTAAAACTGCCGACATTACCAAAGCCCTGAATTGCAATTTTTGCACCACGAATATCTTTGCCCATTGTTTTTAATGCAGACGCGATTGTAATAGAAATCCCCAAACCTGTTGCCTTGGTACGTCCCAAAGAACCATTTAATTCAACCGGTTTACCGGTAAATGTTCCAAACGAATTATCACCAGACAATTTGATATATTCATCTATCATCCAAGACATGATTTGGCCGTTTGTATTAACATCTGGGGCCGGAACATCGCACTTTTCACCCAAGATAGGATAAATTGCATCAACATATCCACGCGACAGACGTTCCAATTCGCCGACCGATAATTCTTTTGGGTCAACGATGATACCGCCCTTGCCGCCCCCATATGGCAAACCGGTCACCGCGCATTTAAATGTCATCCAAATAGAAAGCGCGGAAACTTCGTCACGTGATACAGCGGGATGAAACCGAATGCCGCCCTTGGATGGACCCAAGGCCGTGTTATGCTGCGCACGAAATCCAGTAAATGTCTTGATTGTTCCATCGTCCATCTTGACCGGAATCTGAACCTCTACAATACGTGCGGGGTTCTTTAATATTTCATAAACGTTTTTATCCATTCCCAATTTGTCGCATGCGGCTTTTACACGTGCCTGGGCGGCAATTAATGGATTTGTATTTTCATTTGACATATATATCTCCTGTTAAAGTATGATATAGATATACGACCAAACAGGCGAAAAATCAAATACAAAAAATATTCTTTTCCACTGGACAAAGCATACGATACATTATAGAATGTGAACGCTTTATCTGCGGGCGTGGTATAATGGCAGCACGAAAGCTTCCCAAGCTTTAGACGAGGGTTCGATTCCCTTCGCCCGCACCAAAAATTTAATCGGCCTTGTGCCGATTTAATTTATGGTATGCGACGACGGAAGCGAACCCGATAGAGTTGCGCAGCAACAAAGGGTTTGGAACAAGCAAAGCGCAGTGAAAGGGGCCCATGAACGAAGTGAATGGGAATTACATTCCCTTCGCCCGCACCAAAAACAAAACCGGCATTTGCCGGTTTAATTTTTGACATACATTAGCGATGAAAACTAAGACACCCATCACACCAACCATTCATACGTATATGATTGCGACGCGGTTCCTTTCTTTCATTACGTTTGCCAGACAACGTCAAACCACGGGGCTTGCCGGTTTTTTGTTTTTTTGTTCTTTCTGGTTGGATATTATATTTGGCTTTTAATTGTTGCAACATTACAGATTCAACGTGACAAAAGCACTCTTCCTTTATTTGCGATCCCTTTTCAACATTGCACGTTGTACACATTGGTGTCATATTTTTAATATCATCGGGGCCACCAATAGATTTTGCAAACACATGGTCCCATGAAAAGCACCTAAAATCTGTCAGTTCCCGCCCACATGACGAACATTTTGGTGGTTGTCCATGTGCCGCCAAGATACGATACAGATTTTTGATATCCCCAGGGGTTAATTGGTCTTTCAATACCATAATACTTGTCAAAATTCCTGCGACTTCTTGGGCGCATTTTTGTGGTTGATTTCGCACCACAGAAACATGACTTATTATTTTAATATCCCTTGGGGTAAATTGATTTGTTAACAACCCTATATTTGTCAAAACATCGGTTATTTCTTCATCTGTCATAATATATGTCCCGTTTTTATTTTCTGTTTGCCAATTTAATCTGTTTTGCCTGCTCTTCCAATTCCAGCATACATTTCCAATATTTCCGCCACAAAGATTTAGTTGGATGATTCTTTTTTAATACACGCACATAATCATTAATGTCCGCATTATACGGAAACGTCTGGGATAGCACCTGAAAACGTTGAATCATTTCTTGCCAATCTTGATTAAGTTGGTCATTGCCGCCACTCTTGGAATCCACTATTGGATATTTTATCGCCATATTTTCCCCCATTACCATGAACGACCGTTCCCACGGGTACCATTGCGTTGCCATGCACGCATTTCCGCAATTTTATTCTGTACTTCTTTGGTTGGATTTTTAATCACTGATTCCGCCCGGGCAATCAGTCGGTCCGCATCAAAACGCAGTGGGTTTATCTTGTCCAACAACCACAGTTGCATCCATGCAGGTTGATTTTTTATGTTTGCAATATACCACATATCACTTTTCAGATTTCGCAAATCATCATACATTTTTTGGACGACAACCGATGGCTTTTTTATTAAACTGTATGTTATATCTAAATCCCAATCTTGAATGTAACTATTCTCGGCAAATGCTGTTTGCAATGCCAGCATCTGAATTGCATCATATTGAAACGGAATTGCCCCAATCGCATATGGTGCGTTTGTGACAGCACGTTCTTTGACCGCCTTGGATGGGGCCGGTTTATGCATGTGTGATATAGCAAAATCGCCGTTTGGTTCAATATCACGTTGGCTATGATGCGAAACAAATAATAATCTGAAGCGTTCCAAATCTTGGCCTGTCAAACAATTACTGTTTGTTTCCACAATATCCACAAATTTCGGTAAATCCCAGCCCGCAATTATACACCACCCGATGTTTTCCCATCGATTCAATATATCCTTTACGCGTGCCCTGGACAATGACAATTCACCTCTTATCAGGGCATCAACCTCCATGTCCGGGGTACGTTTTTCGGGGGTAATATCACTAATTTTCAGTTTACCTTGTCTCAGAGCTTCTTTTATAGTAGACTCTGATGGGTTGTTTACGAATTGCAGATTGTGTTTGGCATTACGACGTTTCAACACCAATTCTTGCATTTTTTCACTTGGGTGTTCAATCATTGAAATCATGGACGGCATATAGTTCAGAACAACCATAATTTCTTCTTCTGTTAAAAACTGATTTACCTGATCTGAACCCGCTTCCCGCATCTTTTCATACAACACAACCGACAGGTCTTGAAATTCCTGCATAAATTCTGGTTCGTCTTTTAATTGAATTGCAACCAACAGATGCAAACTAACGCGATCCGGTGCATAACGATTATAATGATTTTTGCTTATTGTTTTCTGGACAATATCGTTAAAATGCCGAAGGACCTTTTGTGTTGTGAAATAATATCCAGCCTGAGTACCTTTTAATAAATGCATACATGCATCACATACATTTTTATACATAAAGTATTCTTGCTTGGTCGCAAAATTTTTTATCCTTAATTCATTGGCTGCGTCACCGTCCATAATTGACCCCTTATTTTGTTGGAATTTGCAATAATTGTTTTGGATATATAAGGTTTGGATTATCAATACTGTTGCGTTCTGCGATCATTGTGTACAGTGTTCCACGGCGCAAAAAGTTTTTTGCAATTACCCACAGACAATCACCACGACGTACAGTGTAAAATGTATCACTGTCGCCTGTGGTTTCTGGCATAATAAAATTATGATTTACCGTTGCAACCGTATGTCCAGAATCATCGTGCAAACGAACCGTTAAATTATATTCTGCGCCCGGTTTTAATTCACCGATATCGGCACCAACACCAAAACTTTTATAATCAGATACACGTGCATCACCAACATATTTATCATCTAATGATAATGACACACGAAAACGGGGCAATGCTTCGCCCGTCACAATGATACGACCGGTATCCAAATAATCTATTTTTGACACGGTCAAATCACCATCTTTTAATACAGATGGCGACTGCATAACCTTGCTGCCTTCTTTGGTCATAAGCAATGACACAGAATTACGATAATCGGCATCAGATATATACAAGAATAATTTATCGGCCGATTTCATCGTTGGTTTAACACCCATCAATTCAATTGTATAATTACCAGGCGCAAGTTTTGGGGTATAAACAAATTCGCCGTTATTGTCAGTTCTTTCGGTTGCAACAATTTTATTGTTCACAACAATGGATATATTCTTGTTCGCCTGCCACCGACCGGCAATAACAACCAACCCATCATATTGAATGCGCGCAACATCAAATGTCGGTATGTTTGTCGGTTCAGAAATTTTTTTAACCGTGCCTTTGGACACGGTTTCAACAGGAACAGGTTTTGCGGCATTCAACACAACAATCTTTTGTGGTGCAGATGAACGTGCAAAAACAATCCATATTGTCACCAGCAAAACAATAAATGCACACAAAATCGGGAACCAATAATCACGCAACACAGAACGATTATTGTTGTCATCACGACTGCGCATGGTGCGTGTTTCGCGTGGTGTTTCTTGAACAGTATTGTTTTCCACAGAACTGTTACGGGCACGCAAAAAACGGCGTGTAAAGCTGCGCCGACGGGCAAGCCAACTGTCCTGCTGTGCAATTGCATCTTCAATTAAAACATCGGTTGATCGTTTTGTTTTTCCCATAACGGCGGTATTATTGTTTGCCATATTCGTATCTCCTTTGGGCGATATTATTTTTGTTATTAGACAAAATAGCATAAAAAAGTTTTCTTTGTCAACTTATTTATGATATAATCTGGCTGAAATTAGGGAGAAAACATGAAAAAAATTGGAATTATGACAACGGGTGGCGATTGCAGTGGTTTGAACAGCGTTATAAATCGGGTTGTATTGGGCGCAATAAAGCGCAAATGGCGGGTTTGTGGTATTGTTGATGGCACAGATGGTCTGTGTACTTGTCCACCAAATGTAATTGATATGACAACCGAAACATTGCCAATTGAAGTCGCACGCATCGCAGGCAGTTTTCTGCATAACGGCAACGCATGTATGATGAATTTTGAAAATGCCGCAGAAACAGGTCGCTTGGCCCAATTTAACAAAATGTTAAAGAAATCATTTGGGGCACTGAATCTGGACGCATTGGTTTTAATCGGCGGAAATGGCAGTTTTTCACTGTCATACAAAAACACAGATATTTATTCTGGTCTGTCTTTAATCTGTATTCCCAAAACCATAGATTTTGATATACCGTTGACCGATAAAACAATTGGGTTTGATACGGCGGTAAATGAATTAACGCGATATTGCGACCAATTATTACTGACCGCACGCAGTCATCATCGCTGGTTTGTGGTGCAAACGATGGGGCGTGATTGCGGACGTTTGGCATTAAATGCCGGCGTTGCAATTGGGGCCGATGCAATTATTGTACCAGAAATCAAATTTGATATAGATAAATTGGTCCGTCATATTCAACATGTTCCACGCGATTACGGCATTATTATGGTATCCGAAGGTGTGACACTGCGCGGACATTCGGGACGTCCCGCAGATATGATTTCGCGAAAATTGACAGCCGCAGGTGTACAAAATCGCGCTGCATTTCCGGACTATATTCAACGCGCCGGTGACACAACCGCCGCCGACAGAATATTGGCCGCCAAGATGGCAACATGCGCATTGAACGCAATTGAAAACAATGAAACAAATGTTATGACGGCGTTGCGTGGTGGCGAATGTGTGACCGTGCCATTGTCTGATTTCTATGCCGCCGGCGACTTGTCACGCGACCCAAATATTCGCGATTTGTACACATCAAACGCGTATATTGAACCAGATGATCCGTTGCTGGATGTCGCAAATGCAATGAATATCTATATTGGTGAAATGAAATAATTTGCGGAATTGCTTGACTTTTGCAGATTATTGCTGCATAATGCACACGCAAATCCCAAAGATTGCCATTTAAATAAAACCTGTATGCGGTATGCATAAGGAACATCATCCGATGAGTTTCATCCTTGATGGCGGTTTTCTTTGTGGTTTAAACAGTTCTTTTACAAAAGGAGTAATAAAGATGGCAACTGTTATTCGTTTGGCACGTTATGGTGCAAAAAAACGTCCGTATTATCATATTGTCGTGACAGATTCACGCAACGCACGTAATTCGGGCAGTATTTTGGGTGTTGTTGGTAAATATGACCCAATGCTTGCACGCGACAATGAAAAGCGCGTTGTATTGAAAATTGATGAAATCAAGGCATGGATGGCCAAGGGCGCAAAACCTTCGGATCGCGTATATCGTTTCTTGGCAAACGCAGGATTGGTTGCAAAGCGTGAAATTCCAAATCAGACCAAGAAAAATCAGAAATCTGAAAAGACCATGCAGAAAATCAAAGATAAAGCCGATAAATTGGCAAAAATAGCTGAAGAAAAAGCCGCCGCAGAAGCAGCCGCCAAGGCCGCTGCAGAAGCACCAGCCGAAGCACCAGCCGAAGAAGCCCCGGCAACAGAGGCAGTCGCGGAATAATCTGTGGGGGATAATATGACTGGGGAAAAAGCCAAGGCATCGGGGTATCAATTGCCGCCTTATCCGTACAAGTTGTGCAAAAAGGCCTTGGCGTATGTGTTCAATTCTGTGGAATTTTATAACCGTAAATACGAACAGCGTTTACGGGCCAGTTATGCAATGAATCTGAAACACATGCTGAAATACGCAGATGAAAACAACATTGATGAAATATCGTATATCTTGGACATAAGAGATATGCTGATTAACAGTAATCAAGCACATGAATACTAATAAACGCATATTGGTTGGGAAAATCGTTGCACCCCAGGGTATTCGGGGCGAAGTGCGTGTACAAACTTTTACGGCAAAGCCATCTGATTTTGGAACGATTGGGGTGTTTGGCGACAACATACCCCAAAAATCGTTTCATTTTGTACGTGCTTTACCGAATACAAATGTTATTATCGCGCGCATAGACGGTACAGACAATCGTAACGCCGCAGAAATACTGCGTGGCACGGAATTGTTTGTTAATCGTGATGATTTGCCACCAACCCAAGATGGCGAATATTACCAAGCAGATTTAGTTGGGATGCCCGTTATCCGCAACAATGCTGAAATCGGACGCATTGTCTGTTTCCAGAATTTTGGTGCGGGGGATATTATGGAACTGGATAATGGGGACATGGTGTCTTTCAAGGGTGCAAAGGTTGATATGGAAAGCAAGGTAATATTTGTAGATTAATAATAAAAAATGGTGAATATGACGCGAAAAATCGGGTGGTTATCCAGAATAAGATAAGGGCAGAGAGAAGTTAAAGGAACCAAATAATATTACAAAAAAGGAGTAAATAATGGCGAAGAAAAACAGCGGGAAAAAAATAGATGATGGGAATCGGCAGATTAGTATTATAGCCGAATACGACCTGGGTAGAAATTCGAGAACCACTATTGCAAACAACTGCAATCCGGTCCTGGTTTGTAGTAATTGCGGTGTATCGCGTGAGGCATGCCCTCATTATGCAACGCTAAAAGGAATTGCGAAAAAGACCCCAGAGTATGTACGGTTTTTACAGAAAAATGCGATTGATAACAATCGCATAATGGGGGTGCAACCTAACACACCATCTGCGGTGATTGAAGCAGTGACATCCGCATTAAATGCAGCCGAAAAATGCAAAAACGGTATCGTTACACTGAATATGAATAATATGACCGCATGTTGTCACTAAACTTGTTAAAATCTTGGGCGAAATGCCCAAGGTGTTGCGTTTATTTATACTATCAGTTGCCGACAATGTTACAAAATTTAATGACAACAACATGGTATCTTTCAAGGGAGCAGAGGTGGATTTAGAACAAAAGAAAGTAATTGTAAAATAAAAAGGATAAACAATGGGAAACGAAACGATAAGAGCAAGACAAGGTATTTATTCGGAAAAATTTGATTATAATGCCGAACAAACCGCCAATCACTGTAACGAACTTATTCCACAATCGCAATGCCCTGCACTGCATACGAACAAAGAAGCTCATCCTCTGATTAAATTAAGCAGATGCGCCCAATGTCGTCACATATTGTATGCGTTTTGTGTAAATAAATTGGGACAAAAACGCGATAAAGAACACCCAGGACAAGTTATTCGCAGTGGTGTAGAAACACTGGCTGAACATCCACTAACCGCTGACGAAATTGGCGCATTACAGAAAAAGGTTAGCATGATATATAAATACAAAGACCAGAGTGTACAAACGGTTAAACAAAACGGTATTCAACACTAAAAAGCCATGAAATATACGGTGCAAATATGAACGAACAATTTGTTGAAGATACAGATAATATTGAACCTGTATATCATGAACAAAAACTATTCTGTGTAAACAACCAAATGGTTATTGATTGTGAATGTCCGGAACATCCAATCCGCTGTTATGCACGCAATATCGCGCGTAAGTTCTATAATCCGGAATTTTCCCACCAAGATGATAAAAAGGAATATGGAATATCACGCACAGATATCGTGACCATTAACATAAAAGGCACAGAAAAAGAAGTTGAAGGCGTTAGAAAGAATCTGAAAAAACTTTGTGAGAAATGCAAAGAACGGGGAAGTAAATAACGCAAGGAAACAAAAATGAGAATAATATACTTAAACAATGAACTGACACGTATAGAAGATGGATGCGGTTTACGTCCGTTCAAAAAGTGTCCGTTGCAGGTTTGGGCAATGGGGGAAAAATACACTGTACATCGTGAAACCACCTTTTTCCCATTACAAACAAAAATAACTATCGTTGGCATGATGGAATCAAATAAAGTGTCATTGGCTATTGCAAAAATATGTGATGGATGCTTTTTCGGTGCATGCCACGATATCAAAAGTCGTTCAAAATAACAAAAAGGGGGATTACATGGCACAGAATCAAACAATTAAATTACAAAACAAATGCCCTTGCAAATTGTCAGATTGCCCCGTCTATCGTCAGATGCCGACACGGGTAAAGGCGACTGATTACAAAGTGTTTTTTGTTCAACAAACGGTTAATGATCGTTTCAAATTAGATCCACGATATGCTGTATTGGGTTTATTTAATCCAAATACAGACAAAGAAAAAATTCGCGGCACAATTGAACAAATGGTAACAGTTTGTGAAGAATGCCGTAAAAACAAAGAAACCAAAATGCCGTCTTGCATAACACTTAATTTGCGACCATTAAGCAGCGATGTGTTCACATACTGTGCAAATACCGTTAACAATCATGGCAAATAAAAGGAATTATGATGAGTAAATTTGTTTTAGAATGTAACGAAGCAACGTTTAATACATTTAGTATTCCAGATGATATAGAAATTAAAAAGCGTGATGCGCTGCATCCGTTTAATGCACCATTTTATAGCATAATAACAAATGGCGAAAATGTTTTGTCTGTATTGGACAAAATCAAGGCCCCAGAAATACTGCCTGGAACCAAACAGTTTTCTGTACCGGGCGTTGCGTCTATGCCCCCATTTTGCGTACATGATTGCAATGCGCCACTGAAAGAGTGTAAGATTATTGATTTTGCAATCAAAAACGACCTTGGGGTATACACTTATATTGATCAACGTCGGGCTGGTGCGAGTAATGTAAAATATTATGATTACAGCATCAATGTATCTACTTTGCGTGGCATCAAACCAAAAGAAACCAGCAAACATTTGTTACATTTATGTTATCAATGTGATTGTTGCCGCAAAAAATTGACAGAACAAACCAATCAACAAAGTATGTAAGGAGAATATTATGATTATGAGAGAATTTTATATCCGTTCCAAAGACACAGAATTAAACACAGAACCATGCAATCGCGAAGCCGATGCCACGATGATTTTTTGGAAAGAATGCGAGATAGACCCAAAAAAATGTCCGACTATAGAATATTTCAAGGCACTGGGCGCGACACCTTATGCGTATAACCAACGTCATTGTTTCAACTTTGCCCCAAATGTCAATATAGACCTGTTGCGGAAATACGGCGAAGAATCAAAAAACATCTGTCTGTATTGTCAAGGCGGAACGAAACGCAGATAACAAAAGGAATATATCATGAACCCATTTGAAGAAATTTATTATCCGATATTAAGTAAAAAGCCCGAACAACATCCAGAAATTGAAAAATGTCCAGCGGTATTGGCGGAACGCGAAGGAAAAACCACCACAGAAATAATTGACGCATGCAGAAAGTGCTATGCTCAACTGATGCAACCAAAGAACAGTAAATAAAATATGTTATTGTTGTAAAAACAACCCAGGGAGATTATGATGCCACAAAAGTATAGTTGTGTTCGTTTTGAAGACCCAGGCCCAGGTTTTTTGGTCGCATCATCATTACCAAAAGGCAAATGTCCCAAGGGGGTGACATTAGAACAATGCCCATTGTGCACAACGCTTAAACAAGATTCTGATTTCCATGTAGAAACAGGTCTTAGCCCCTACGGTGATCCCTGTGTCATAGTACAAGTGCCAAAACATCGTGTACAAGGGCTTACCATAGTGGAACCCCATCCGATTTTATTGGGAACATATAAGAATATATACGAGGTCATATGTGTAAACTGTCAAAAACAATATGGTAGCAAATAACATGCACTTTAATATACTGACCGTTTTTCCAGAAATGTTTCCCGGAACCCTTGGTGGCGGGGTGGTTGGTCGCGCATTGGCCGACGGAATATGGTCATACAAAGTCATAAACATCCGTGATTTTGCAATAAATGATTATGGCAGTGTTGATGATGCGCAATTTGGTGGCGGTTCGGGTATGGTTATGCGCCCCGATGTTTTGGGTGACGCATTGGATTCTATTGAAAACCCGGGCCAAATTATCTATTTTTCGCCACGCGGCCCACGATTAGAACAAAAAATGGTTCGCACATTTGCAGAAAACCCGGCGGACAAGGTGTTCACCCTGCTCTGTGGCCGATACGAAGGAATAGATCAACGGGTCATAGATGAATATAACATAATGGAATTATCTATTGGCGATTATATTCTGTCGGGGGGCGAAATTGCCGCGCAAGTTTTTGTTGACAGTTGCGTTCGCTTGATAGATAATGTACTGGGTGGTGGCGCAGAATCCACCGCAAACGAAAGTTTTGAAATCGGGGGGTTGGAATGGCCGTTATATACCCGCCCGTCAGTATGGCGTGGACAAAGTGTCCCAGAAGTCCTGCTGTCCGGTCACCACGGCAATATAGAACGGTGGCGGAAACAACAATCGGACGAAATAACAAAACAACGTCGTCCGGACTTAATAAAGGAAAATAAAAAATGAACATTATTAAAAAAATAGAACAGGCAAATGTTGAAAAAATGAAAGCGGGCAAAAAAATTCCGAACTTCAAGGCGGGTGATACATTGCGCGTTCACGTTAAAATCAAAGATGGCGATAAATTCCGTATTCAGTTATTTGAAGGTGTGGTTATCGCACGTGATGGTGGCGAAGGCAATACTGCATCTTTTACGGTTCGCCGCGAATCATATGGCGTTGGTGTGGAACGCAAATTCCCATTGTACAGCCCGGCAATTGAAAAAATTGAAAAGGTTCGTATTGGTCGCGTTCGCCGTGCAAAATTGTTCTTTCTGCGCAAACTGTCTGGTAAAAAGGCACGTATTGTTGAAGATTTGTCGGCAACATCCGCAGAAAAAAATGCAAAATAATTGCAAAACGATGTATAAAAATCCCGCGTTTGCGGGATTTTTTTCTTTTTCATAATATGGTTTGACTTGCAAAACATATGGCTGTAACATGTACTGTATGAAGAAGTTGATTTACATTTTATCGGGGTTGTTTGTCTTTGCAATTGGTGCATCAGACGCCCATGCATTCACAGAACGCAAAACAGCCACACTGCGCATCATGAACAAGGCCGCCGGAAAAACCCAAACGGTCACAGCCCCCATTGACACCCCCATAGAATTTGAGAAAATATCTATACTTGTGCATTCTTGTCGGCAATCTGATCCGTTCGCCGCAGAAAACTTCTATGCTTTTACTGAGATTCGTAAATCTGATGGCGATTTGATATACAGCAATTGGATGAATCGCAACAACCCAGGTGTTAATCCGGTACAAAATGCGGACTATGACGTGTGGGTTGTAAAATGTGAATAACACCACACCAATGGGGGTTAAAATGAAAAAGTTTATAAAAAAATACTTAAAGTTTATCATTGGTATATGTGTTTTATTGGGCGTTGTGTTTGTTTTTGTGACAATGCCACACAGGTCTTCATCACTGGAAACCGGAAAATTGAAAGATTGGCGCGCCGCATCCATTGAACGTCGGATTGCTGCGGCCAAGATTTTAACCGCATCTGATACAAACTTGGATTTATTGGTTGCGTGCGTTGATAAAATGGCAACATTGCCAGAATCTGCGGACATGCCCGTGCGTGATGCCGCAGAACTTTGCTTTATGGGCATAAAATTGAAAGAAAATATTTAATGTGGCGCGCATTACTGTTTGTGTTTCTGATTAATTGTTTGGCTTATAACGCCCGTGGGGATATTGGTGATAAATATATGGGTGCCAAGTATATAAATAATCCCCTTGGTGAAGCCGTAAAACCTGATACAGATCCACTGATACGGTATGATGCGTTTGATTGTGTGACTTTTGTAGAAACAGTTTTGGCTGATGGCAATCTGGATAAATTAAATAAAATAAGATACGCCGATGGCAAACCAGATTTCATAATACGTAATCATTTTATTGAAACGGATTGGTTGAAAAATAATTCTGATTTGGTTGAAAATGTCAGTGCCAAATATGGCAAAGTCGCAATTCGCACCGTCACAATAGATAAAAAGAATTGGTTCAAAACAGTGCACAATATAAATACGAACTTTAAGCCACAAACCGTAAAACTTGAATATATTCCATACTCAAATGCTAAAAATATTCGGGTGTCAAAACCGATGATTGTTTTATTTGTTATTAACAACCCCAAAATCCGCAATAAAATCGGAACGGATTTAGCAATACAACATATGGGTTTTTTAATGCCAGACGGACAGTTGCGTCATGCGTCACGTTCACAAAAGCGCGTAACCGATATAGATTTTAATAAATATATTAACACAAAGGTGGAAAATAAAAATAATTTAGGTATAATGCTGCTGGAAATAAAAAAATGACGACAGAAGACACAATTATTAAAATGGATATGGGACCGGTTGCCAATAACACGACACCAGTGGGTGAACGCGCAACAATATGTTTGGGTATTGAATCTTCGTGCGATGAAACCAGTGCGGCAATCGTTGATTCCAATAAAAACATTTTATCGCATATAATCTATTCACAAATACCAGAACACCAAAAATACGGCGGTGTTGTCCCAGAATTAGCGGCACGCGCACACATCTTGGCCATTGACACAGTTATCAAACAAACACTGGAACGTGCAAATTTGACCATAGACAATATAGATGTTGTTGCGGCAACGGCGGGACCGGGGCTGATTGGTGGCGTTTTAATTGGATGGATGGCGGCGACCGGCATTGCACAATCTGCAAACAAACCATTGGTCGCGGTCAATCATTTGGAAGGACACGCATTGGTTCCACGTTTATCTGCGACTGCGGCCGATAATTCTAATACAAAAACAGATGTTGAATTTCCATATTTACTAATGCTGGCATCGGGTGGACATTGTCAAATTTTGCTGGTGCGCGGTGTCGGTAAATACGAGATGATTGGGCAAACATTAGATGACAGTGCCGGCGAAGCATTTGACAAAGTATCAAAAATGCTGGGGCTTGGATATCCAGGTGGTCCAATTGTGGATAAACGCGCATCTATGGGGAATCCACACGCATTTAACTTTCCACGACCATTGTGCGACAAACCCGGATGTGATTTCAGTTTCAGTGGTATAAAAACCGCCGCACGTACGTTCTTATCAAAATGCGACACGCCCTATTCCGATGAATTTATAAATGATTTCTGTGCATCATTTCAGGCATCTGTGGTTGACTGTATAACAAACCGCCTTGGTAATGCGCTAAAAAGTCAAATTGTTCGTGATACGGCGCCAAAAACATTGGTCGTTGCCGGTGGCGTTGCCAAAAACAGTGCTATACGCGCCGCCATGGAAAAATTGGCCAAACAACACAATATGATTTTTGCCGCACCACCAATGAATCTGTGTACTGATAACGGCGCAATGATTGCATGGGCAGGATTAGAAAACTATCAAATTGGAAATATTGTCCACGAACCAATTGCCCCGCGCCCACGCTGGCCATTGACAGAATTATAAATCACCAAGAACCGTTGATTTTTTGTACATATTATGCTATGATTCTGGACATGAATCAGGCCAAGAAAGATTTTTATAAAAACGCAACCCAAAATTTGTTATCGCAAATTACCAAAATGGGTTTGTCATCTCAAGACACGCAGAAGGCCGTATTTTATACAAAACTTTTTCGCGAAGCGTTTACATACGACGAGATTAAACAATATACATTTATAGAACCAGGTGCAGACATATGGGATTTGGGTTATGATTCCGCCGGTTTTTGCCGTATTGCCAGCACCGTCTTTTCAATTGCGTTGGGATTTAACGATTGGAAACTTATGAAGGTGGATGCAGACCAATGGGACGGCAACGCATCACATCACTATTTAAAGCATATCCCAAGTGGCCAATTCTTTGATTTAACCTATGACCAATTCGCAATTTCTGGGATGAATGTTCCATATGAAATCGGCAAACCCGCCGCATACAGATTATACCCAAATAATGACATCATGCGTTTTGCCAATGCATTAAGCATTGATATTATCGGCATGTTAAAAAACCAAGACAAAAGACAATAAATAATGTTACCAACACCAGAACCTTTTGTTAAACCTGATATGATTTTTTCGGTTTCAGATGCATCCGCATTATTGAAAAAAGTTGTAGAAACCGCGTTTCCAGTTATTAAAATTCGTGGTGAATTATCACAGATTACGCGTGCGACATCGGGTCATATGTATATGACAATCAAAGACGCAAATGCCGCGATGTCTGTGATTATATGGCGTGGAACACCAATCAAATTTGCGTTAACCGATGGACTGGAGGTTATAATTACAGGGCGTCTTACCACCTATCCATCACGCAGTAATTATCAAATTGTTGCATCGGATATTGAAATGGCGGGCGTTGGCGCGATTCTTAAGATGTTGGAAGAGCGCAAACAAAAATTGGCGCGCGAGGGATTATTTGATGCGTCGCGCAAGAAACCACTGCCCAAATTACCAACAACCATTGGTGTCGTTACCAGTCCAACCGGTGCCGCGTTTCAAGATATACAAAACCGCCTGCGTGAACGTTTCCCTGTGCATGTTATATTATATCCTGCAACGGTCCAAGGGACAACCGCCGCCGCGGAAGTCGCCGCCGGTGTAGAATATTTCAATCGCGCAAAAAATGTTGATGTAATCATCGTTGCACGTGGTGGTGGTTCATTAGAGGATTTATTGCCTTTTTCCGAAGAAATCGTTGTACGCGCCGTTGCAAACAGTCAAATTCCCGTTATAACCGGCGTCGGGCACGAACCTGATTGGATGCTGGTTGATTTTGCGGCCGATTATCGTGCCCCGACTCCAACCGGTGCCGCAGAAGCTGTTGTTCCAACCAAAATATCACTGATTCAAGAATTGGATAACCTGGGACATCGGTTGTCGTCCGCATTTACTGTGCGGGTACAAAATATGCGCACACGAATTGAAAATATAAATATAAAAAGCCCGCATCAAATGGTTATGGAACACGCGCAACGACTGGATGATATAACACGAACATTGGGTATTATCATAAATGCAAAAATGGCAAATGCGCACAGCAAAATGGAAATTGTATCAAAAATGCCCGATATATTAACCAACAAGATGGCAATGTTGACACGCGCAGTGGAACACAGTGGTCAGATGCTGAATTCTTTGGGATACAAAAATGTGTTGGCGCGTGGGTATGCTATTGCGCGCGGGGCGGACAACACAATTATTTCTTCGGCCGCAAAGGCAAACCAGGTTACCAGTATTGAATTTGCCGATGGTATTGGCAACATATAATAAATTGACTTTACGTTTTTTTACGATAAAATCCATGTAATTCAAGGCGAGGAATTATAGATGAGCAAGAAATCAAAAAGAATAAAATCTGAACTGATACAGATTTTGCAATCTCCGGACATACATATAAGATATACGGATTTAAGCCAATACGCAACTAAACCTGACGCTTGTTATTTTGTAGACCAAGGCATAACGTGTAAATTCGAAATGAATATAGAACCCAAAAGATTTGGAATATCAGCTTACACAATAATCATGGAAAATGGCGATAAATTTTCATGCCTTGCACGACCAAATGCAGTGTTTTTCCATCGCCCAGTTGCAGATGACATTTTGGAAGTATATCGCACATTAAAGTTGCGACATTTAATACAAAACTCACAAAAAAGAAAATAATAAATTTTACTTTATCAGTGTTTTGGCGGTGGCCAATGATTCTGGGGTTATTTTTGCACCACTGATTATACGCGCAATTTCATTTAACCGATCTTCACCTGTTATTTCATGAACGTTTGTTGTTGTAATTTCGCCGTTGGATGTCTTTTCTATCTTGAAATGTTTATCGGCAAAACCTGCGACTTGGGCTGAATGCGTTATAACCAATGCCTGGGAACCCGCGGCCAGACGATTTAACCGATTGCCAACCGCACTGGCGGTGGCACCGCTGATACCGGTATCAACTTCATCAAAAATGAATGTGTGGGCGGTATTTTCGCCCGCCAACACAACACGCAATGCCAACATCAAACGCGCCAATTCACCCCCAGATGCTGATTTATGCAACGGTGCAAACGGCATACCCGGATTGGTTTTTATCATAAAAGTTATATCATCGTGTCCCGTTGCACCCGGCGATGTTTCACCAATTTCAACACTAAAATCAGCATTACCGAGTTTTAAATCTGGTAATTCACGCAGTATTTGTGTTCGTAATTCTGTCGCCGCCGTCATGCGTTCATTTGTTAATTTTTTTGCCAACGTATCATAGTGTTGCTTTGATTTTATAACATCTGACTTTAATTTTTTTAATTCCGCATCAGAATTGTTTATTGTATTTAATGCGACTTCCATTTCCGCCAATTTGTTTGGCAATTCATCTGCAACCACATGATGTTTTCGCGCCACCGCACGTATTGCAAATAACCGTTCTTCAATAGAATCAACCGTGTCGGTATCTATGTCATCAGGCGCAATTTGCCCCGCAACATTTGCAACCATCTCTGCCGCGTTATACAGTGCATCTATTTGTTCCGAATACGGATTTGGATCGGTCTTGATACGTTCCAAAATATGCGCAACCGCAAATATCTGCGCATCCAATGTATCGCCACCCCGGCCCATCGCTGCAACCGCATCATTCAGTATAGTGGCATTTTTCTGGGCATTTATAATATCTGTGCGCCGGTCAGACAGTTCTTGTTCTTCCCCAGGTTTTACATTTAATGCACGTAATTCCGCAACATTATGTTCCAGAAATTCTTGTTCCATTGCAGATTTGGCAAGAAAATCTTGCACTTCATCCAACCTGACCAATGCGGAATTGTATGTATGGTATGCATCGCGCACATTTTTCAATAAATCATCAAATCCGGCAATATTCTTGGTCGCGAAATCATCCAACGCATTACGATGCATTGCCGGGTTTAATAATGCATGATTGGCAAATTGCCCATGAACCTCTACCAATTCATCGCCAATCACTTTTAATGTCTTAACAGATACCGGTGTATCATTGACCCATGCACGACTTTTACCATCGGTTCCCAATGTTCGCCGCAAGACCAACATACCATCTTCATTTTCAATACCATATTCGTTCATAATACCGGTAACAGCATCATTGATCGTATCAAATTCAGCAATCACGGTCGCCATATCAGTTCCATGACGAACCAATCCGGCATCTGCCCGCCCACCAAGTGCCAAGGATAACGCGTCCAGCAATATACTTTTGCCCGCCCCGGTTTCACCGGTTAAAATATTTAATCCTGCACCAAATTCAAGATTTAGTTTATCTATTAATACAACATTAGAAATATGCAAACACGTTAACATGTCGGTATTATGACCCTTTTATATCACATTTTCCAGTGTAAAATCATTGGTCCACAATATCTTGCACGCGACAGAATACCCCGGATATACATCTGCAAGCAATCGGCGATATTCCGCCAATTGTTCAATATATTTCTGATAAAAACGTTCTTTATCTATATCTGTCTTGTAATCTATAACCACTATTGTTTTTGTATTGTGGTTTATGTACAGACGATCTATTCTGCGACTTAGAAACCGACCGTCCAGGTATCCCGCAATTGGAACCTCGGTTCGTGAAAGCGGCCCCATGTATTCGACCAATTCTTTATTTTGCGCAATCCGGTCAGCAATATCGGCATCACCCGTTGCATATCCGGCCTTATCAAAAAATATATGCTGCATACGCGCATGCATCGCTGTCCCAGACATCGTGGCATAATCTTGACGCAATTTATCATTGATTAAATCCGTTATTTTATTTGCCATAGTTATCTATCCTTATTTTGTCTTCATCAACATATACATCATCGCGTTTGGATAACACATCCCACAACATTCCATGCCACGACAATTCAGGTGCCGCTTTATTTGTGGTAAACCCGTAAACATAGAGTTCATCACGCGCACGTGTCATTGCAACATATAACAAACGAAAACTTTCTTCTATGGTCTTGCGCATGCCTAAATTCTGTAATTCGCTAAATTCTTCGCTTTCTTCCTCTGTTTTTGAAGGCGTCCATACCCATACTGGGTAATCTGGATTATCAGTTTCAATATCATAAAACTTATCTACCTTTGGTGTGACGGTCGTATCTATTAAAAACACAACTGGTGATTGCAGACCTTTACTGCCGTGAACCGTGACAATACGTACGCCATCGCCCGCATCCATATCACGTTTAACTTCACTGGCACTGGTTATAAACCATTTAAGGAAATGTCGTAATGTGCCTGGACGCGTTCTTTCATACGCAAGACACATCGTTAAAAATTCTTCTATGGGGTCTATGATTTGTGTTCCAAGTGCCGCAATCATATTTTCGCGTATGTTGTAATGATCCAAGACATACATAAAAAAGGTGTATGGGCCCGCAACATTGTACTGGTTCATAAAATCAATCAACACATTATAAACATCCGGACGCATTGTCTTAACAAATTCCCATACTGTCCGCCGTGGCGCATTCTTATCGGTACGACGCAACCGTTCTGTTTCAGCATTGCGCGCAGCACAAATGTTATAAACATCAGAATCTGTTAACGCAAACATTGGACTTTTCAACACGCATGCCAAACTGTAATCGTCATCGTTATTTATACAGAACCTTAATAAATTCATCAAATCGCGCACAACCGGAAATTCAGGCAAAACAACACGGTCACTGCCCGCGACAGATATTCCACGGTGTTTCAATTCATTTGCCATCATCGTAACCAATTGACTGCGCCGTTGCACCAGAATCATTATATCGCATGGGCTACGCCGGCCAGTTTTAACCATATTTTCTATTTTATCAGCAATTTCTGAAATATATTGGCGACGCATCAAAGTCGTATCGCCGTCGGCAGATGATAATAATTTATGTACCTCAACCGCCCCGGTATCCCCAATCCGAAAACACTTATGTGGATTGTTTATAAAACCTGTTTTTTCAATCACAAACGCATCACCAAAAAACATATCAACCGTATCTAATATGGGCTTTACGGACCGAAAATTTTGGGTTAATGCCGGCTCACCAATTTGTCGTGCATTGTTTTTGATATAAGACGCTATTTTATCACGACTGGCTGCAAAAGCATTTGGGTCGGCACCTTGGAATCCGTATATAGATTGTTTGGTATCACCAACAACGAACAAAGATCGTGGCAACCCTTGGCGATCGCCTTCGGCAAAGAAATCGCCCGCCAACATTTGCAATATTTCCCATTGAATTGGTCCGGTATCTTGGGCTTCGTCCACCAATATATGCGACAAAGATAAATCCATTTGTGATAAAACCCACCCCATTGTTTCTGGATTAGAAAACAATCGGTGCGTATATAAAATCAAATCTTCAAAATCCAAGACATTATGTGACTGTTTTAATTCTTGATACGTTTTCGCAAATGCCGCAGCCAAATCAAAAAGTGCGATTGTATCATCGTAAATTTTTTTATTTATCAGATAGTCATTGTATTCACGCACACGATTTATTTCGCCAATCAGATAATCGTAATTCAATCCCCGTTTTACATTACCATTTGCACAAAGATAGCAATTTTTATATTTAGAAAAATCTATAGTTTTTTCAATAAATTGTTTTATACAATTAACAGCATCTATTAATGCCTTGGTTGGTTTTTTCTCGGTTTCGGCACATAAAACTATGTTTTGCATATTATTGCGGTCAAAATACCAGTTTTTTTCAGGACCAAGATTTAGTTTTTTCTTAATTGTTTCAATAAAATATTTGCGATAGTTAACAAAATCATTTGCCCGGAAAAAGTTTTTATATTGCTTTTCTATATTTTCCAATAAATCAGCAAATTTATACTCTGAAACGACACCGATAATATGTTCAAACGCATTAATCGTATTTGAATCCAATGTTGTTGAATTAACAACCTGCTCTAATGCGCTATGTAATAAAACTTTTTGGGGCGCATCAGATATCAAAGACCAAGACGGAGATATGCCGGCTTCGGTCGGAAAACGATGTAAGATTTCTTCGCAAAAACCATGTATGGTTTTAATCTTTAATATTTCTGGACTATCAATATACCGAAAGAAAATAGCGCGTGCATGTTTAATATCTGCATCAGTTGGAATAGAATTTGTTGTTATGCCACATAATAATTCACGTAATTCATCATCCGATGCCATGGCCCAACCGCGCAATGCCGCCAAAATACGATTGCGCATTTCGCCCGCGGCTGCATTGGTATATGTCAAACACAATATTCCGCCCATATCATCTTTGCTGCGTATTTGTTGGTTCTGCAACAATTTCTTGTTCGGGTGAAAGTTGTGCTTTTTTTATCATTTATGTCCTTGCTTTATTCTGCAAATTCTAGTATAAAAGTATAAGAACTGCAAGAGATATATCTGTAACGCTTTCTATGGGGGGTTAAAATGGATTTTAATAACACAGTACTTATCATTTCCGCTTGTTTCGGCGGTATTTTATTTGTTTTGTTGATTGCTTTATATTTCATATCACGCAAATCACAACGTGTTATGCAATCTATGATTGATATCATTACGGCCCCGAATCGTGCCCGCATCCAAGACGCATCACGCGTGTTGCAAACAATCATGGCTGATGAAATCAAAAAAATTTCTGATTGTTTCCAAACAATGCACACAACGTTACGAACGCAAATTGTTGCCGCAGATGAACTGCGCGAAAAATTGGGAACACAAAACGAAGAATTGGTAAAAATTGCCAACGAAGCGGTTGCGCGCGTTGCGCAAATGTCTGGGCGTATAGATAATACTGTATCGGGTTTGCGCGAAATTGTAAATTCTGAATCATGGACCGATGTCACAAATGCCACAGACCGTTTTGCAAGCACTGTTGAAAATACATTAACACAGATTACAAACACGACCACAGATTCCACAAATAAAATAACCCAAATGGACGCCAGCATAGAAAAATGGACCGAAACCAGTGAAAAACTGACCGATGTATTGCAAAAATCTATTGACGATAATGCCGAACATTTTACCAAGATGGCAAATGAATCCGAAACCATTCAAGAACGCATTTCAGAACTTGCAAAAAATACTACCGATGGGTTTTCCGCAATCAAAGATACCGCATCAAATTATGAAGACGTATTAAAGGATAATAATAAAATCATCAGTTCGTATCTCGCCAAACTTGATTCATTTGATAAACAAAGTAAGAAGCAATTAACCACACAATCAACAACTCTGACAAATACTGCCAATTTGTTAAGCGCCCAGGTTCTTATTACAGAATCCGCAATTGAAAAACAGGTACGGAAATTGAAAGACGCCGTTGAAACTGTTATTACCAGTGCAACCGAAACAGAAAGCGCCGTCCGGGGCATATCCACAGAATTGTCTGGTCTAACCAATCACTTTGAAACAGAAATCAAAGATTTTGCAACCGATGTTGTTTCTGAACTAAAGACAGTATCTGGGGTTGCAGACACGACATTAAAGGATACAAAGACATCTGCGAACGCATTCTCGGAATCTGTCAAGGCAATGGCAACAGGTGTTCGTGAAACACTGATTGAAATGAATACGGCACACACACAATTGGCCGGTCAATCCGAAGGGTTGATAAAGATGACAACGGATACAACCGCGCAATTAAAGCCATTATCTGAACTGATTGAAAAATACTATGTTGCCCTGCCCGATTTGGTTAAAACATCGGGTGATGCCGGAACATCGTTGGCACAAATTGTATCTGAACTGGACAACAAGATTGCCGGCATTCGTGCAACCGTTGAAGAATCATCGGTATCGGTATCTGAATCTGCGGCGAAACTGGACAGCCTGGCCGGACAATCGCGTCAGCAAATGATAGATTTGATGGCCGATTATGCCAAGGCCGTCGAAACCATGCAGACATTGAATAAACAAATGATGGTTGCACGTGCGGCTGCACCAATGGATGCAATTGGCACCGTTCCAACCACCGCCCCCCGTGTCAGCAGTCGCGATTTTGTCGCCCAATCAACACATGAATTCGACAAGATGTATGAACAAACATTGGATTTAACACGTGCAATGGGATCCGACATTCCTGACGTTGTATGGAAAAAATATCATGATGGCGACAAAACAATATTCGCAAAATGGATGGCAAAAATGGTCCGTGCGGCCGACAAAAAACAAATTCGCGATTTAATCAAATCTGATTCTGTGTTTAATTCCCAGGCAACACAGTTCGTCCGCAGTTTCGACAAGATTATGACAGCGGCGAAACAAACCGATACACCAGATAAATTGGCGGCGGCGTTATTGAAAACCGATTTGGGAATAATTTATTCCGCATTGGCACCGCAAATACAATAAAAAATTTACTGTTTTTCGCTTCTTTACACTTGCACCGTTTGGTGCATTTTTGCTATGATTTTTGTATAAGGGGAATGAACGAAACTTCAAGCATTTGTAACATGTTGAATCTTATGCGTTTTTTACGTGTGCCGATTGTTATTTGCATCGGCGTTCTTGGGTGTCTGAACACAGCCCCAGCTTTTGCATGCACAAGTGATGAATTGACCTTGGATGATGGTTCCTGTGTCCCAGTTCAGTTTACGATGTATATCGCTCCAAAATCTGATGACGAAGACCAGTTTGAATTTCAATTCAACTTTACAGCATACGGCACAATGTATATTGATTGGGGTGACGGTAGCAAGGTTCAAGAAATTACAACAAATAATGCCAATAAGTATCGTAATGCGAATCATATATTTTATGGCCCCAGTACTGTGCGACTTAGTGGCGATTTTACAGAATATTATAAGAAATCTAGTCATAGTGCTAGCTATGCTACGCTAAGGCTGTATGACAATGATTATCTTGTCGGTATATCTGGCAGTTTGGGCGCCTTATTTCCAACCCAGGGTAACGGTTCACAGCCACAACAACAACCATCATTTTATCAAACCTTTGCAAATTGCAGTAATTTAAAGGGGCCCATACCACCAGAATTGTTTAACGGTATATCTGGAACTGCTCGGCAGTTCATGTTTACAGAAATGTTCTCGGGATGTACAAATCTTAATGGTTATATACCATACAACCTGTTTCCCGATAGTAACACCCTAAGCGGCGTATCAAGTTCAAATATGAACTATATCTTTAATAATGATCCAGCATTAGCAACGACATCTACCGGATGTCCAGAGGGAACGACACGGGTAACAGTTGGATACGAAAATTTTTGGAACAATCATATTGCCTGTAAACCAGATGCAGTGGCATGTGACCATCCGTATAGTGGCGAATGCCCCGATTTGTGTCCCTTTGCCAGTGAATTAAAGGCCAGTAATGGGGCGTCTATTCCATTGTTTGCGGAACGCGTGACAACACACACACTGTGCGTAAAAAAGGATAACACAACTTGTTATATACCATTGGAAAACGGGATTGGCGGCACGGGCAGTCTTAATGTCAAAAACGGTAATGATATATATCATGCTGGACAAATAGATACTCTGTAGCATAAAACGGGGATATTTGTCCCCGTTTTATATTTCTTACCTTTTACGATTAAGAAACTCTTTTTCTTGGCGTTCCCGATCGATAATCATATTGTTATATAATTGTAATAAAAATCTGTCTAATGACGCACTTGGAATACCTTCACGTGGACACAACATATAATCCACGGTTAATTTTGCCCGCAGTATATCAAGCGCGCCACACGTATTCATATCACGTACCTTTTTATCATTTTTCATATTGGCACGCTTTTTTACCACACCACCATCGTTTTCAGGTGGAATAAACCACGCCACCTTGATATTATAGTCGGCTGTTTCTTTGTGTTCCCTGAACCATTTTGCCATATCTGCGGCATAACGCGGTTCAATAACATCGTAAACCATATTCCGCCCAAGATTATCCTTAATTTCGCGTTCTGGAACCCCATAGAACCATTTCGGGTCGCCTGGTTCCCATACAGCCTCGTTCACCCACAGAAACGTGGCCAATGGTTCCTTTGGTGAGATTTTTCCGTCTTTGTCTTTCTGTTCAAAATAAGATTCATCCCGAAAAAAATATGGGTTACCTTCGCTTTCATTATCGTCTGGACGCATCGGACGTGTCGTGGCCGAACGCAGACTATAGAACAATCCATCTGGTTCAAGGCGTGTGCGTTTAAATAGCGTCTTACCCGAAGCAGATGGTCCAATAAGAAGTAATAAAACTGGTAGCATATTTTTCTCCTTTCTGTTTGTTATCTATTAAAAGGGGCGTCAATGACGCCCCTCTCACTTAATCCTCTAAAAAGCTGCGAAGCTTGCGTGCACGCGTTGGGTGTTTCAGCTTGTTTAGTGCCTTTTGTTCAATTTGACGGATACGTTCACGGGTCACACCAATATAATCACCAACTTCTTCCAATGTGCTGGTTTTGTTTGTGCTCATACCGAAACGTTGACGCAAAACAGTTTCTTCTTTTGGATCCAATTCAGACAGAATCTGGGTCACAATTTTACGCAAATTCTTTTGTGCCGCCGATGTAAATGGATTCTTGGCCGTTTCATCCGCAATGATTTCCATACGCGAACTGTCGTCTTCGGAACCAACAGGTGCCTCTAGCGAAATTGGTTTCAGATTTACTTTCATGGCCTTGTGTATTTTATCCACCGGCAAGTATATAATCTTGGACAATTCTTCGGCGGTTGGTTGGCGACCATATTTATGCATAAATTGACGCGATGCACGTTGAATTTTGTGTATATTGTCAATCATGTGCACCGGGATACGAATTGTACGTGCCTGGTCGGCAATACTGCGCAAAATCGCCTGTTGTATCCAATTGGTCGCATATGTTGAAAATTTATTACCCAAACGATAGTCAAATTTATCAACGGCCTTCATCAAACCAATATTACCGTCTTGAACCAAATCAGAAAAGTCCAAACCCAAACCACGATTACTGCTTTTCTTGGCAAATTTAATCACAAGACGCAAATTGGCCTCTATCATTTCGCGCTTTGCACGGGCCGCTTCGGTTTGACCACGGCGGACCAGTTCAACAACCTTTTTATATTCGGCGGTTGGTTGTCCGGTTTCACTTGCAATTGCGGTAATATCGTTTTGTATTTTGATAATATCATCCCCGTGTTTCTTGGCAAAATTGACCCACACATTACTTTTGTGCTTTAACAATTTTTTAACCCAATTGCGATTCAATTCGTTACCAGTATATTCAGCCAAGAAATCTTCACGTTTAATCTTGTTGGCCATGGCCAGACGCAACAGTTTGCCTTCCAGCCCCATCAGCAATTGGTCACGTTCTGTCAATTTTTCCATGATTTCTGCAATACGGTCATCATTAAGGCGAATCTTGCTGACATTTTCAAACAAGGCCAGACGCATTTTGTTATATTTGTCTTCCAATTTGTCATCAGGTTTGGACGATGTAAGCAATTTTTCCATACGCATTGCCTGCAGTTTTTGCATGCTGTTGAATGTGCGCTTTATTTTTGCAAACAAATCCAACACCATTGGCATCAGGGCTTCTTCCATTACAGGAATTGGAACCCCAGATGTACTGCGCGGTGTATCGTCTTTTTTGACGCCGTCTTCGTCCAATTCATCTTCGTCTTCATCAACATCTTCATCATCGCCACTGACAGATTCTTCCAAATCATCCAAATCGTCATCGTCCAGTTCATCAACCTGGTCCACGCCCTTGGATTTCAATGTTTCAGAAATTGCCGCCAATGATTTTTGTTCGGAATCAGACGAATACATTGCTTCCAGATTCACGATATAGCGCAAACGAATATCTTCATTTAACAACTGTTGATACCAATCCAGCATCGCCTTGATTGTCATAGGACTTTCGCACAGGCCATAAACCATTAAACGAGATGCGGCTTCGATACGTTGGGCAATTGCGACTTCGCCGGCGGCGGTCAACAATTGAACCATACCAATTTGTTTCAAGTATGATTGGACAGAATCTTGAACACCCAACACCAATGTGCCGGTCTGACTGCGTTCCAATTGTTTGGCGTAATGTTCGTAATCTTCGTCGTTAACATCAACCTGTTCGGCATCAGCATTCAGCAGATTACGATATTTTTCTGCATTTTCATCGGAATCGTCATCGTAATATTTTTCAATGTCTTTGGCATAATTTTCAGTTTCCAAAATTTCCAACCCCAAATCTTGCTTGAAAAATTCAAGAACTTCGGGCTGTTCATCGGTCGGAATTTCATCAGCATCAACCGCAGAATTAAAATCCATTTGGGACAGATAGCCATTTTCCATAGAGGATGCGGCAAGTTTTTGCAAGTTTTCTGGCAGAGAATCTACCAATAAACGTGTTGCTTCATCTATTTTCTTGGACATTAAAAACCCTTACATTTGTTGGTTTTATAATATTATTTTTTGCTTTTGTTTGCCTTGGCAACCGCATCATGTAATGCAGATTCAGAAATCAACCCCAACACGATTGGGTTTTGGACCTGAATATCTGCGTAATTCTTGTGTGTTTTATTACGAACAGATGCCACGGTTGGATTTGTACTGCGCATCAAACGTGCAATTTGACCGTCCGACAATTCAGGACAATTCTTCAGAATCCACATAATACCGCCCAAACGGTTTTGACGGTGCAATTTTGGTGTATACCCAATTCCCTTTTTGTTTTGTGCATTCTGGGCATTAACAATTGTTTCCAATAATGTAAGGCGTGCGTTCGGGTCTTCTTCACATTTTTTAATATCTTCACGCGTCAGTTGACCGTTCAAAATTGGGTCCAACCCTTGCATTTTTTGGGTTTCTGCATCCGCAATATTTTTAACCTCTAATTCATGCAAGCCGCAGAATTCAGCAATTTGTTCAAATGTTAATGCAGTATTTTCAATCAACCACAATGCAGTGGATTTTGGCATATATGGGTAGTTCATAGAATATCCTCTTGTTCGCTGTGGCTAAATATAGCACAAAATGTGTCATATTCAAGCGGTTTTTTGTAAAATATTTTATTGTTTTTTTACAAGTTTAAATCCGCCGAGAATATCCATCACCGTCCACCCAGACGCATCTATTTTACCGCGCAATTCATCAGCCAATGCGAAATCACGATTCTTCTTGGCATCTGCACGTTTCGCGGCCAATTCTTGAATTTCGGCCGGGGCGGTTTCTGATTCCGCCGCACGCAATTTGTTTGCGCGATCGCGCAGTTGCAACCCCAACAAATCATCAACAAAATCCAACAATGATAATTTTGTCGCCGGATTTATGGTTTGGTTTTTCAACATATCTTGAACAACGACCAATGTTTCCGCGGTTTTCAGGTTGTCGGAAATCGGCGTCAAAATCTTGTCATGCCATTCGTTATACAAATCTTGGTTGACCGGTTCCGTATCGCCCGCGGCCATTAAATCGGCAATTTTACGAACCATGTTTTTATAGCCCGCCGCCGCCGCATCCAATGATTCAAACGAGAATTCCATAGGTTGACGATAGTGCCCGGTAAGCAACAAATAACGAAATGCCATTGGGTCATAACCTTTTTCTATCAGCCCACGCACCGTATAGAAAGAACCAGAAGATTTTGCCATTTTTCCATCTTTCAGCAACAACCACGCCCAATGCACCCAATAATTAACCCATGGTTTACCGACGACTGGTTCGGATTGTGCAATTTCGTTGGTATGATGAACCTTGATATGTTCTTGGCCGCCACTGTGGATGTCAAAATGATTGCCCAGGTATTTCATACTCATGGCACTGCACTCTAGATGCCATCCCGGAAAACCAACGCCCCATGGGCTGTCCCATTCCATTTGGCGTTTTACATCGGTCGGCGAAAATTTCCACAACGCAAAATCTGTAATATTGCGTTTATTATTGTTTTCAATACGGGCACCACCACGTAATTCTGACAAATTCTGGCCACCTAATTTACCATAATCGGATAATTTTGACGTATCATAGTAAATACCATCGCCCGGAATTTCGTACGTAAACCCAAGTTTTTCAAGTTTCTGAATCAGTTCAATTTGTTCTTTGATATGGTCGGTTGCACGTGGCATATGTGTTGGTCGCATAATATTCAACAAATCCATATCAGTTAAGCAACTGTTTATATATTTGTTTGCAATATCCCAAACAGACATATTTTCACGGGCCGCACCCTTTTCCATTTTGTCTTCACCGGTGTCTTCGTCACTGGTCAAATGTCCGACATCCGTAACATTCATAACATGATTAACCGTATATCCATTCGCCAAAAACATACGTTTTACCATATCTCCATTGAAAAAAGCACGCATATTCCCCAAATGTTGGTCCCAATATACCGTTGGTCCGCAATTGTAAAATCCAACATAATTTGGGGTGATTGGCACGAAATCTTCTACTTTGCGTGTCATTGTATTGTAAAGTCTTATTTGCATAACAAAATCCTTATATTTTAGTGTTGATATAATAACAGATATATTAAAAATAGGCAAACAATATGTTTGCAAAAAAGTAACTTAACAACAACAGTAAAAATTTATAAATGGAACTGTCATAACGCAGATATTGTTTCAGATTTATCTGTAAAAGTCAATTTAATTTTCATTTGCCCGCGGGTGGCAATGTTCATAGATATTCATTATTTCTGACATGTTGACCTTGGTATAAAGTTGCGTAGTGGAAAGCGATGAATGCCCCAATAATTCTTGCAAACTGCGCAAATCTGCGCCATCGGACAGTAATGCTGTTGCAAAAGTATGTCGCAACGCGTGCGGTGTTACATAGTCCGGCAATTGCAAATAACAGCGCAATTTTTCAATAACTTTTTCCGCCATGCGTGCCGACATCGGCAACCCGCGAACGCTGCGAAACAATTCATCGTCCGGCGCATTGCCACATGGGCGCGCGGCAACATATTTTTCAATTGCACGATATACCGCCGGTAATACGGGAACAATACGTTCTTTGGACCCTTTGCCCACAATGCGTAATGTATCAGGATGTCCCGCAATATCGGCATTGGTAATGGATAATGCTTCGGATATTCGCAAACCACATCCAAACAACAACGTTACCAACGCCCAATCACGTGCGGCAATCCACGGTTCATCGTTATCTATTTCACGAATTGCACCACGCATATCGGCGACATCCGATACTTCCAATGCCTTGGATAATTTTTTAGGAATTTTTGGCGAAGATACAACACCAACGGCGTCATTCTTGATGTTTTTATGTTTTGCCAAATACTTATAAAAACTGCGCAACGAAGACAATGCACGTGCCGTTGATTTGAAAGACAACCCGCGTTTTTGCCTGTCGGCAAGCCATGAACGAAATGTTATCGTATCTGCACGTGCAAGGTCCGCCAATTCCAAATCTGTTCCACAGAATTTTCCATAAAATCGGCAAAAATCGTCCAAATCTGCCCGGTACGCATCCGCCGTATGTATGGAATATTTGCGCGTGTTTAATATATATTCAATAAAATCATCAATGACCGTGTTCATTATTTGATTTCAAATATGGCCGAAACATTGACCGTGACTTCTGTATCTTTGCCGGTAATTGCGCCGCCCGCATAACTTGCCGTATCCATTGCCATTTCCGCCTTGGCCATGCGGAAATTTGCCGTTGGACGAACAGTGTAAGAACCGCCAGTTGAATAAGACACCGCCAACATTTTACCCGCCTTTTTATCAACGCCCGCCGCCAATGCATCTGCGCGTTCACGTGCATTTTTAACCGCCGTTTCAAGACACGATTCCATAATCGGCTTTAATGTTTCCGCAGATGTGAACATACGCAGGTTAGATACAAACACATCTGGTTGCCCCGCAAATTTTGTTAAAACTGTTTCTATGGTATCTATACTTTTTGCCGACACATCCAATGCGATATTTGTTTCAATACCAACAAATTCAGATTTTTGTGTTGTGCGGTTCCACTCGTTTTTTTCATAAGAATTAAATTCACTGGTTTGAACCTGAACATCTAGTGTTTTAAGATATTCGTTCATTTCTGCAACCTTTTGCGATGCCAGTTTCATAGATTTTGCGGCACTTTTATCAACGACCGACACACGAATCGTTATCGCGGTTCTGTCCTTGGGTGCAGACGTCAAACATTCGCCCCCAACCGATATGGTTCGTGGTTCTGCCAAACGATTTATTCCCCATACGCCCAATACACAAACACATAATCCTATTGCCAAAATACCCGCTGTTTTTTCTTTCATGATAATTCCCCTTTTGTTTATTATATTTATACGGCGACATTATACTCTTTTTTGGAATTAAATAAAAGAAAAATCCGCCATTGGCGGATTTGTAAATGGTATGTAATGTTTCCAATTAACGCGAATAGAATTCAACGACCAATTCAGGAAACATTTGAACCGGATATGGAACATCTGCAAATGCCGGAACACGTGTAAATGTTGCAACGAAATTTGCACTGTCCAAATTGATGTAATCTGGAACATTACGTTCGCCAGATTCCAATGCCAAAACGACCAATGGCATCTGTTTTGCTTTTTCACCAACGGTAATAACATCGCCTGGTTTAACCTGATAAGAAGCGATTTTTACACGTTTGCCATTAACATAAACGTGACCATGGCTAATTAATTGACGTGACGAAAACACCGTCGGCGCAAATTTTGCACGATACACAACGGCATCCAAACGACGTTCCAACAAACCAATCAAGTTATCTGGTGTGTCGCCCTTCATATTGTTTGCTTCCAAATAATATGCACGGAACTTCTTTTCACCGATATTACCATAGTAACCTTTCAAGGTCTGTTTTGCACGCATCTGCTTTGCATAATCGGTCATATTACCGCCACGCGAAGTTGGACCATGCTGACCCGGTTTGTATTTACGTTTGTTAAACGGTGATTTTGCCTGGCCCCACAGGTTTACACCTAAACGGCGACCAATTTTCAATTTACGGGTATTACGTTTTGCCCCATCTCTTGCCATAATTTTATCCTTTTGGTTTTTATGGTGCCGGACATTTGACAGAAACCTTATCACAATCGGGACCAAAATGCACCGATGCTTAATCAGTTCTGAATTACCCAGCGGCGTTCATACTATACCATTTATTATGGAAAATCAAGTAAAATCGTATGATTCCTAGCGACCGTTAAATTTATTTTTAACATAATCTGCCACAACATCTGATTTGCATTTACGCAGGAACGCCAACTGTGCGTCCACAACCGCATCACCAGTACAGAACCGCATTGGCATATTATTTACCGATATCTGCAGATTATACATGCGTTTATGTATTTTATCTAACTCTTGATCATCATCAGGATATGGCCGTGGATTCAGGCGAATTTTATCATCCCCCGACATATACACAACCGGGGAATTCGCGCCACGTTGATAGAATATTCCGCCCACCCCAGCATCATAATCCAAACTGTATTTCTGAACATATTTTGTTTTGCACACAGGGTTGTTCTTGAACTGACTAAAAATTGGTTGATACAGAATAATTTGATTGTCCGATGGTGCAAAATCTTTGATGACCGGATGTGTCACTTTTTCACGACCTGCCTGTAATTTTCCTGATGTCCGCCCCCCAGACACCAGTGTCACATCAGTTATAATCGGAAAACCTAACTTATTTGACACCAGGTTTTCGCACGACGCACTGGTAAAAGAATAATTGTTTATCAACATTTGGAAAACCGACGGAGAATAGACAAATATCGGCGAATCCAAACCTTCAATCAAAATGCCCTTGTCCGTCGCCGGCATATCTATTTTTTCAACAATCAACGCCCTGTCCAGTTTACCAACACGGGTGTCTATGGAAATTTTCGGTTGAAAATCGTATTTTTCTGGATTCAGGTATGCACCCGCCAACCACAGCCCAACACGAACTTTATCAAACCAATCCAACAACGTGTTGATTTCTGTGGCATTTACCGATACCCCACCCAAAACCTTTTGCATTACCAATTGGGCCGCAGATTCAAATTTAGAATACCGCTCATTGCAAGCCGTACACGCCGGCATGGTAAAAGCCATAAATCCAATTTTTTTATCCGGGGAATCAATAATCGGGGATTTTGTGCGACCGGTTTCACGTATAAGCCATTGCGGAATCACGTGTTCCTTGTTTTTATCAACCGGACGATGCCCACAAAATACACACATTTTTCGCATTTATGCCTCTTTCATGCGGACAAATATAATACATTATTATATTTTTGTCAATAAATATAATTGAAAAACCATCGCAAATATCAAACAATGTTTATTTTATCAACGTCCTGGTAATGTAATTAATTCACGGGTATATGTGTAAATATCTGCATATTTTGGATTATGTTGTGATACTTTGACATGCAGATCCAATCTTCGTTTATCATAACCATACTTTTCCCAGAATAACTGGCTGGCACGATTTGTAGATTTTACGCACGCATATATACTTTTCAATTGCAGATTGGTAATACAGTAATCTTCCAGTTCTGTCATTGCTTCTATGGTTTCTGTATTACCACGAAATGCAAGCCCCCATACCTCTGCCCTTTTGTTTACGGTATCTATATCATCCAATCCGCATAATCCACCAATCTTGTTTTTAGAATTATAAACAATGAATTGTTGATCATAACTTATTGTTGAATCCAACCCGTGCAGGACTTTTACAAACCGTGTATCTGCAAGTCGTTTAACCACAAACCAATAAAACCTTAATTTGTTTGGTGTGATGTCACGAGCCGCCCACCAAAACCATGGCGACAACCTTGCCCGATTGTTATCCAACAAAATATACAGTTGGTTACAGTTCAGCGTAAAGGTCACAAGATTTAACTTTTTCAATGCCAAAACATTCACCTTAAAAAAAGTATTGTAACCTTTTAATGTTGCATAATATCGTTTGCCAATGTTATCAAATTTGAACGACGGCGTTGTTCCATTTCTCTATACCGGTCATTATTATTTGCAAGGTATTTTTGTTTGGCCGGTTCAGCGAATAATCTGCACATATATGGAATAAGACCATCACTGCCAGACATTTCAAACAAATTACCAATATTCAGTTGATATTCCGTAGTAAAATCGTGCCATGGTCTGGCTTCGGTTCTTGGAACATTTGGTGTTAAATCTTTCGGCCCCTCTTTTATGTATATTCTTTGGTTAAGCAGTGGGCTGGTTATACGATATTCCCATTTCTCACTGCCGGGCTCGCACCATGACCAATATGGCCGGGGGGCAATTTTATACTTACTTTTATATACTGCATCTAATATTAAAAACGCCGAATACAGTTCCTCAAATCCGCGCATCTGATACAGCCGAATTTGTTCTTGGATTTCCGGCGGATATGTATAAGAAACATCACCTGTGGGGATATTTATTATTACTGGCATATTAAACTCCTTTTTATCTAGGGGAATTAAAACGCTTCGCTGCGTTCTTTAACCGTAATCGCTTTGACACGCACCATGTTCAACAAATCTAGGGATGGTTTCATTACATCATAATTGGCCAATACTTGTTGGGTCTGGGGCAATATGCGTGTGACTTCTTGGGTATAATAATTATACGTTTGGCGCAGATATTGCTTTATATACATTTTGGACGCTGTTTCCGCCATTTTTTCAACCGCTTCATCATAATACCCTAAACTACGGCCCATATAGATTAAATCTATAAACACTTTATCGTCCAACCGTTCATACGTTTTATGTGTCCATCCCGATTGCAACACTTGAAAGAAATGTGAATTGCGTGGCAATAATTTGCTAAGTTCATCATATACTATGGGGTATTGGTAATCTGGAATTTGTCCCGTCCATTCATTTGGCGATAAAGCCATCGCACGCTTTACATTATCTTTAAGGTCTTTATATAAAATTGGCCGTTTGCCGCAAATATAGAAATTGTCCAAAAATTTACAATTTAATGTTTCAAAGACACGATGATGTTCCCAATCATCTTTCGTTTCCAACGCAGCCAACATTACCGATTTTATATTATTCAATTTGCGTAATTCGTCATCAAACAACCGCATGCCAATTTTTTGTACATCGTTAAATTCACGCTTGGTTTGCTGGCTTACCAAATATTTATACACATTTTCCAACGCGGCAATAAACACGATAACCCGCACTGATGCAACATCAAATTTATCCAAACCATTCTGAAACGCATTTGGCAAAGGTGCATTGTTGGGATATTTTGATGACGCCTGTCTGAATGTGCGATGGGCGCGCGCAATATCGGGCTTGCGCGCCATGCGTTCTTGCCGAGTTTTATCTGCATTTAATGTATCACAGTATAATAGATGTGCATTGCTGTTAAAATTGCCAATACTATGTGTAATAAAGTGCAATTTGATTGCCGGGTCAATATCAGAAATTGACGTTTTGGCTTTTTTCAGTGCAACAATACTTTCTATGTTTTGTATATTTGCCTGACCCGATGGACGATCCGCCCATTGTTTTTCTATATTCAACACATGTTCCAAGAATTTTTCATTTGGGTTCAATGTATCATAGAAATCAACTATTTCCTTTTTTGCCGCATATATACGTACCTGTTCACGATTTATATCCGCATATTGCGGGCCCAAACTGTAATCGGACTGTGCGCAATCCAAGTTATTTGTTAGTTCCCATACAAACAAATCAAATTTTATCATATCGCCGATTTTCGCGATTTCTTCTGGTTTTAACATAACAACCCCTTTTTTGAGGGAAGTTACCACAAAATCCGCCGCTGTCAATGAAATATTGGGGTATCAGTGGTATGATTTTTTGATTCACATACGAAACAAATATGCTAATATTCATGCTATGTTTGATATCACAGATAAATATTTTATAGAAAAATTGAATAAACACCTGAAAAATGGCGGAGTAATTGCTTTCCCAACCGATACAGTTTGGGGGTTGGGTGCCATGCCCAACCAAACGGGTGCGGATGCATTATTTGAAATAAAGCAACGACCGCACGAAAAGCACCTGATAATTATGTCCGATTGTTTAGAACATATACAAAAATACATGTCGGGCTATCCGGATATCGCATTTGATTTGGCAAAAAAATATTGGCCGGGCGCATTGACCATTGGCGTTCCTGTCCAAGACACACAAACAATGTCTTTCGGCGCCGTACGTGTTCCAAACTACAAACCATTTCAAGATTTATGCCGTGTAATTGACGGTCATTGTTTGGCAACCAGTTCTGCAAATATATCTGGGCAACCGGTATTGACCAATCCAGACGCCATACGCGCCCAGTTTCCCGATATAATCGTTATTGATAATGCCTATGACAAAATGGGTGGAAAGCCCAGCACTGTTGTCATACTGGATGGCGATAAAATGAACATTGTCCGCCAAGGTGCCGTGGTTATAGAGTGATATTAATTAATTCAAATAGTGGCCAGTATTATATCATAAAAAGTAAAGGCAAAAAAATAGTTTCTTGGCCTTGATAAACAACAAACAAAATCTATAAAAATCTTGTTCCGGCGATTTTTATGATTTTTTTAATTGTTCATCTGCGTATTGTGTGCTGCACTTGCGTTCGCACACATCCCTTCATCCCGCCTGTTAAAACCAAAAAATCCGCAAATGCGGATTTTTAAAGTTTTAATCTGGCGGAGATGAAGGGATTCGAACCCTTGATACGGTTGCCCGTATACCACATTTCCAATGTGGCGCACTAGACCAACTATGCGACATCTCCGAATGTTACCAACTATGCGACATCTCCGAATGTTAATATTTTTTCTTAATCTTCGTCAGATCCGTCTTCGGCGACATCATCTTCAACCAATTCAGACGCATCAACTTCTGGTTCTTCGGTTGCCAATGTTTCTTCCAATTCGGCATCTATTTCACGCAATGCCGGATCAACACTGTCCACTTCTAATGTTTCTGCGGCACTTTCAACCGTTGGTGTTTCCTTATAAGATTGCACGAATTCATGTCTGATTGCGGCAATATCTAATTTGCCACTGGCGATTTCGCGCAATGCCGTCACCGTTGGTTTATCGTTGCCACGGTCCACAACCGGTGTGGCCCCACCGTTCAAATCACGAACACGTTGTGATGCCAACATCCCCAGTTCATATCTGCTTTCCACAAATGGTAATGTGTCAGAATTAGTTGTGCGTGCCATATTAAAATCCTTTGTTGAAATATATTTTCATCTCGTTATAATGCCCCATGGATAGTCAAAATGCAAGCAGAAAATAATAAAAATGACATAAAAACATTATCTTTCGGGTGCCGACTGAACGCGTTGGAATGCGAAAAGATAAAAAATATACTGATAAACCGCGGAATTTGCGCGGTGGTTGTTAATACTTGTTCGGTCACCGGCGAAGCTGAACGTCAATGTGGGCAAACCGTCCGCAAAATTGCACGCGAAAATCCGAACACTGTTATTTTTGTGACCGGGTGTGGCGCAACACGCAACCCAGAACTGTTTAGTAAAATTCCGGGCGTGGTTGTTATTCCTAATGCCGACAAAATGAAACCGGAATCATATGTTATACCAAGAAATATTTCCACCCTGGCGTGTGAATTGAATGTGAAAAACGCCGACACCGAAATTTCCAAGCAATTTATTCAGATACAAAACGGATGCAACCATGATTGCACGTATTGTGTGACACGTTTATTACGCGGGCCGGCCGTATCGTTTGAATATAACGACATTTTGGCCGATGTCCGCAGTGCCACCGCCGATGGATTTGGCGAAATAATACTGACGGGGGTGGATACCGCATCTTATGTCAAAATGTATGATGGACATCCTTTTTTATTGGCCGATTTGTGCAAAAAAATATTGGATGACGAACCACGGGTGCAACGTTTGCGTTTATCTTCGGTGGACCCGGCGGCCCCGACAATTCGTGATATTATTGGCATGATGAAATCTGACGCGCGATTTATGCCACATTTGCATTTGTCTATGCAGTCGGGATCTGATACCATTTTGGCATCTATGCGACGCCGGCATACCGCCCAAACCGTACGCGATTTGGTTAAAATGGCAGATGGAAAAATTAGTTTCAGTTGGGATATAATCTGTGGATTTCCCGGCGAAACCGAAGAATTGTTTAATCAGACCGCAGATTTGGTTCGCGAATTAAAACCAATAAAAATACACGCGTTCCCCTATTCTGCCCGTCCTGGAACGGTTGCCGCAGATATGCCAAACCAAATTAACCGTAACATATCCAAAAAACGCGTCAAAATCATAACAGATATTGCGGATAAAAACCTGAACGAATTTATGCAGACACAAATTGGCAAAAATGTTCAGGTATTGGTTGAATCACATAATAATGCCCGCACACCCGATGATATACCGGTCCACATTGACGGTGCAATGGTTCCGGAACGCACCATATGCGATGTAAAGATTACGGGAATCTCGGACGGCATATTTACCGCCGTAAAAAATAATTAAAAAAATCTGTTGGCATTGACATTTGTTGCTGTTATTATTCAAGACATGAAGAAGTTATATATCACATTTTTATCGCTGCTTATGACAGTTCCTGCGTTTGCAGAATTCAAGACAACCGCAAAATCGGCGTTTCTAATTGACTATGATTCTGGGGCTGAAATCGTTGCCAAAGAGGCCGATACCCTGATGCCACCATCGTCCATGTTGAAACTGATGACATTGGCGGTATTGTTTGACGAAATCAAGGCCGGTCGCATCAGTTTGGACGAACGCATAAATGTCAGTGAAAATGCCGATTATCAAAACCCACTGTGGTACCCGGCCAGCAAAATTTGCCTGGTCACTGGGCAACAGATAACTGTGCGGGATGCTATTTTGGGTCTGATTGTATTATCGGGTGGTGATGCATCGGTTGTGGTTGCAGAAAAAATCGCTGGATCTGAAATCAAATTTACAGAAAACATGACCCGCAAGGCACGTGCCATCGGTATGCCAATGTCCACATTCGGAAATGCAAGCGGGTTGCCAAATGATAACAACATGATGACCAGTCGTGAACTTGCCACATTGGCATATCATTTGATTTCTGATTATCCAGATTTGTACCCAATGTTTGCAACCAAACGCTTTGAATTTAATGAATATAAAACTGATTGGTGTCGCGATTGGGGCCGTACCCATACTGTGAATTACAATAAATTGCTGTTCATTATGCCGGGCGCAGACGGTCTGAAAACCGGCCACACCGACAAGGGTGGATATGGCATGGTGGCCAGTGCCAAGGTCGGTGGTCGGCGTTTGATTGGAATTATAAATGGGTTCAAAGGCAAAGGCCACGATGCATTGGCATCAGAAATGAAAAAATTGTTAACCTACGGGTTTACAACGACTGTTTCACGCGTGTTTTATCATGCAGGCGATGATGTGGTTGCGGTTCCTGTATGGTACGGTCGCAAAGACACGGTTATGGCAACTGTTGATAAAACATTTGCGATTACAGCCAATAAAGACACAGGGCTTGGTGGTATTCGGGTAATGGCACGATATAATGACCCTGTGGCCGCCCCTGTCAATGTTGGTGATGATGTTGGCGAAATTGTCGCAGAACAGAATGGGAAAATAATTGCACGTGGAAAATTGGTTGCACGTGAACATGTGGGCAAAATACAATTCCTGGCACGCGCATGGAAGAATATTATGGTTATGATATTTGGAAAATAAAATGGCAAAAAAGACCGCACCCCTTTATAATTTTCCGCATCCGATGGACAATGACATACTGATTGGCCACGACACAACACTGAATGCCTTTATGGATGCATGGAACAACCGGGATAATTATCCATTGCACCCGGTGTGGATGTTGACCGGAACACGTGGCATTGGCAAAGCAACATTGGCATACAAAATTGCCAAAATGGTTTACGGCAATGTCGGTGATTTCTTTATTATAGATATGGATCGCAATATTGATAAAGATGGCAAGGTTAAATCAGACGGCAAATCTATTTCTGTATTTACTGTACGTGCCACCATTGAAAAAATGCAAATGTCGTCTATGTCGGGCGAATGGCGTGTTGTACTGATAGATTCTGTGGACCAATTGACCACAGCGGCGGCAAACGCGATTCTGAAATTGTTGGAAGAACCACCGGCCAAGACATTATTCTTGCTGGTGACGCACCAATTGTCCAACGTGTTGCCAACCGTTCGTTCACGTGCACGCGTGGAAAAAATGCGTCCACTGTCTATGTCAGACCTGCGGCGTCTGTGCGCCAAATTTATGCCAGATGATATAATAGAAGATGAAACCTTGCGTTTGGCAAATGGATCTTTTGGCCGAATTGCAAATATAAAACAATCTGGGGGCGATGTCGTCTATGACGACCTGTTGAAATTGGTTCAGAATAAAAAATCAACCGCCGCAGATTCAATGAATTTGGCACGAAGAATTGCACCTTTTCCGGAACTGCACACGATATTATTAGACATTGTTGCAAGGTTTGGATTGGCAGAACTTTATCCAATGGCAACATCCACAATAAACGATATAAATCGCGTCAATTTGGAACCGGAAATTGCCATATTCAAGGTTATAGAAGAGATAAAAAAATGCTTATAGACACTCATTGCCATTTGACGTATGAAATAGATAATGACGCCGGCGTTGACGGGGTTATTGAACGCGCCAAATCCGCGGGGGTTGGGGTTATCATATGCCCGACCGCCGATCCTGAAGATATTCCCACAGCTATTAAAATTGCTGAAACTTATGATAATGTGTTTGCAACAATCGGTATTCACCCCGAACACGCTGATTGCAATGCGGATGATTTTATTACCAGTGAAATTCTTTCGCATCCGCGGGTATTGGGGGTTGGTGAAATTGGTCTGGATTATCACGGTGATGATATAAAACCACGCGACACGCAAATTAAATTGTTTGAACGTCAATTGGAAATGGCACGCGATGCCAAATTACCGGTGGCAATTCACACACGCGACGCCGAAAATGATACCGCAGAAATATTAAATAAATATTCTGATATCGGTGGTGTTATGCATTGCTTTACATCTGGTTGGGATTTGGCAAAGAAAATGTTGGACCGCGGATTCTTTTTTTCCGCAAGCGGTATTTTAACCTTTAAGAACGCAGCCGAAATTCGTGAAACATTTAGCAAAATTCCAATTGAACGCATCGTCATTGAAACAGACAGTCCATATTGCGCACCTGTTCCATACCGCGGGAAAGTGTGCGAACCAGCGTTTGTGGTTGAAACCGCGCGGGTAATGGCGGAAATAAAAAATATACCATTTGAAAAATTGTCTGATATAATGTTAGAGAACGTAAAAAAACTGTATCCGAAGATAAAGATTTAATCATGCCCAGACAAATGATAAAATTTGGTGCCGTTTCTGAAAACCGCAAAGCGCGGTTCAATTATACTGTGGAAGACACGATTGAGGCCGGCATATCATTAACCGGGGCGGAAATTAAATCTGTGCGGTATGGTTTGGTTTCAATTGTTGATGGTTTTGTTCAACACAGGGGCGGTAATTTATTCTTGGCCGGCGTTGAAATTCAGCGTTTGCCAACGGCGGCACGGTATATAAACTTTGATGAACGTCGCCCGCGTCAATTGCTGTTGCACCGTGCACAGATAAACCGCATGATTGGTAAATTGAACGAAAAAGGCGCGACCATATTTCCATTAAAACTGTATTTTAATAATCATGGTCGGTTAAAGGTTTTGTTGGGTGTTGGTTATGGTAAAAATCGCACCGACAAACGTGAAACCATTAAACGTCGCGAATGGGAAAAGGCCAAGGCCCGTTTATTAAAGGGCTAAAATACCTGTTTTCATAAGAAATCTGTCTTGGGGAAAAAATGCGCCACTTGTGTTATTCTGAAAACATAACACAGGGAGGTTTCATATGAACAAATCACAACATAAATGCGATTGTGGGTGCCACCATATGCCAAAAATTGGCGATGTTGCCCCAGAATTTGGCGCGAACACAACAAATGGGTATATTCAATTTCCGCATGATTATCGCGGACGTTGGGTTGTTCTGTTTTCGCACCCTGGTGATTTTACACCAGTATGCACCACAGAATTTATAACTTTTCAATCAATGATAGATGAATTTCGGGCATTAAACACAGACCTGGTTGGATTATCCGTTGATTCAAACGCATCACATATCGCATGGATTCAAACAATAAAAAACGATATTGTTTTTATGGGTTGGAAAAATGTTGATATTTCTTTTCCTATTATTGCCGATACCACCGGCAAAATTGCCCGCATGTATGGTATGATTCATGATGCAGCGGGTGATACAGATACGGTGCGTGCGGTGTTTATAATTGACCCACGTGGCATTATACGCGCAATACTGTACTATCCAAAGGCCATTGGGCGCAACATTACCGAAATTAAACGCATCTTGATTGCGTTACAGACATCTGATGCTTTTCATGTTGCAACCCCGGCAGAATGGATACCCGGCGAAGATGTTATTACACCGGCGCCAAATACGACATCCGATGCCATATCACATAAATCTGGTAAAGACAATGAAAGAAATTGGTTTTTGCGATTCAAGATGATAAGTCCCGATATGATTTTGAACAAAATTACCAATCGCAAATTTATATCCAATGACAAAAAGACAAAGAAAAAGAAATAAAAATGGGCGATATTTTCGCCCTTTTTTTATTAAAACACCAATGGCCAATCACGAATATCGGCCGGCATAGATTCTGATTCTGGGTGCCATTGAAATTGTTCCATGATAACGTGTTTATCTTTTGTGAACTTAACACCCTCTTCTTTTAATGCCTTGTATTGTTGCTCAAAGAATCCAGAACCACACAAAGACCCATCCTTGAATACCACACGATGCCATGGCAAATGCCAACTTTTTTGATTGTTTGACGCATAACCGACAAATCGCGCCATGCGTGGCCGCCCAATCAATGCAGCAATTTGTCCAAATGTCGCAACACGCCCCGACGGAATTTTGGCGACAATATCGTAAACCTGGTCATAAAAACTTTTCTGTGACATGCAATCTAACCTTTCTATGCGGCACGACCGTATCCACGCCCCATCATACCCAACATGTTTATATTCATTGTACGATTACGATTTACCTCTTGCATGGTCAACATTGCGTCTATGCGTTGTTTGTAATCATCGCGCTTCATATTGGCATTTAATTCCAGCGGATTATTCTTGTACAATTCTTTGTTTTGATGTGGATCGGTATAGTTACGTATCGCTTCTTCACGAACATCAGCGTCCAGTGGACTGATTTCTGCGATAAATATATCGGCCAAATGTGTAAATTCATGACGCAAATCCATCAAAAATTGCAATGGATTGTCTTTATATGCCACCTGTTCCATGTTTATGCGCAAATCTTTACTGGATGTGATACACATACCATCGTTCGGTTTAGCGTTTTCCATTTGGTTGACCGATATTTCCGGCATTTTCGCCATTTCCATTGTGATTTTTTCATCAAATTCATCATTGGTTGGCTTGTATTTATCACCATCACGCCGATAGATTGGAACCTGGTGTCGTGTGATATCGCGACTGATATTATTCAGAAACACATTTAAAATATCCGCCGCCAACTTTAACTTTTCGGCATCAGATTTTTCTTTCCAATTTTGGAACCGTCCCGATATAGTTTCGTGATTACACGCATCTATGAACCGAGTGGTTATGTAATCGGAAAACTTTTCGCATTTTTCACGATCCATTTTGGGTGGCAGTTTTGGTTGCTCTGGGGTTTGTTGTTTGGATTTTATAACCTCTATCCCACGCAGGATTTGTTCAAGGTCTACATTACGATTTAACATCTGTGTCATGGCGGCCTCCTTTGGTTTCATGGGTAACCCCCACACGCTCATATATAGGTAAAAACCAATACACGTCAAGGGGCGCACCTGCGTAAATTGATTGATATTTTTTTATCAATATAGTAATATTTTCATGTAGCAAAGGAGAAACCATGAAAAAGATTCTTTTAACATCTGTTGCGGCGGTTATGGTAACAATTGTCGCAAATGCAAAAACTGCCCCGTATGTATCAATACACACAGGATACACAAAACCAACGACGAGTCTATCAGTAAAAGAAGACGGGAAGTACAACCTTGGTGAATATTTTTCTGATGATTTTGCATATGATGTATCCGGCGCCGTTGGTATTAAATTGGATATTTCGTCCATGTTTGATGTCCGGGCCGAAGCCGAATATGACTTTGTTAATGGGTTTGTTTTTGCAACAAGTGGCGTATGGCAACGTTCACATACCACGTTATTTAATGCGTATCTTGATTTGAAAAACAATACACCACTTACCCCATATATCGGGGGTGGTATTGGTTACCAATGGAACCATTCCAGCGAGGCCATATTTACTAACCGAACAGTTTATAAATCCATGGCATATCAGATTGGAACAGGTTTTGCATTTAATATAACAGACAATCTGTCGATGGATTTAGGGTATAGATATCTGTGGTCATTACATAAATTTAACTCTGATGACGGTTTGTACCATTATCATACTACCAATACTTATCACCAATTCCGCATTGGTGCAATGTATGCATTTTAGAAATCAATATTTTCAAACCAAAAATCCGCGTAATGCGGATTTTTTGTTGATTAAAATTCCATAATGTGATATTTTTCCCAATACCATGAGAGAGGATAAAATCCAACATAGATTAAACAGAACAGAACGAATACTGGTATATTTTTCGGTATTTCATGGCATTGCACAGTTATTTTTAGGAACATTTGTTGTATCGTTTCTGATACGCAATTCAATCAATGAAATCGTATCTGTATCACTGTATGATTTATTTTTTTATTTGGCGATTATGCTGTCGTTCATATTAATGATAAATCGGTGCAAGCATGGCAATATCAAGGTTATTTTTGGTTCACATATCATCGTTCAAATGGCGTTAATAACTTTGATTGCGTTGCTTGGCACACATGCGGCAAATTGGGTAATGATTCTGGGGATACTGCATGGTGTGCAACACGCGCTGTATAGTATGGCCCAACAACAAATGATTATTGATAAGGTTCCCGCCAAACGCATGATGTTTTTTTATGGTACCGATACCGCCGTTACAAATATCGTAAAAATACTTATTCCAATTACGTTGGGGGCATTGATAACCATTGGTTCGTTGCAAAATATGGCATGGGTGTTGGTAATTATGGGTGCAATTGAATTGGGGTTGCTGTATATGATGCCACCAATACAAAACCACGACGCCAATCATGCAAATTTGTCCGGTTTTGTCAAAAAATCATTAAAATTACCCTGCATCCGCAAATTGTTTCAGGCCGAATTTCTGCGGGGTTTGGCATATGAACTGGAAACAGTGGGCATATTATACATCGTCTATGTTTTCCATACCGATATGAATCTGGGGGCATGGACAACGGTTTTTGCATTGGTTACGGCGGGCGCAACATGGGCATTTGGACGTTTTTGTTCTAAACGTGACTTTACGTGGGTTATTGGGGTTTGTTCCGCATTGTTGACCGGTGCAATAATTTGCCTGATGTTTGATGTTAATCGTTTCACGACATTGGCATATTCTGGGACGTTGACATTGGGAATTGCGATGATGGATCAAGTTTTATCTGTCAATGTATTAAACCTGGCCAAGACAAAATTTGTAACGCAAACGTATCGTGCAGAATACCTGGCCGCGCGTCAGGTTATATCCTTTGTCGGACGTTGGGGTGGAATTATTGCATTGTTATACGTTGGTGTATTTGGTGGATACGATATATTACCATATTTGATTATTCTGCTGGTGGCGGCACGTGTATCAGCGGCATTTATATACGCCCAAATTGGAAATTATACAAACACTGATTAAACCTATGACAAAACGACATAGGCCCCTGTCAAAATTCGCAGACCATCAAATTATCGCCATTTGCAAAGGTACAAACAACACGAAATCCATTTCTTACAAGGTGCCATGCCTTTTGCGTGACACACAAAATTTTCTTGCCTTGATGTTGTTTAACTATTTTTATTCTTTCATCGTTCAATAATTTGCCAACACCGATGCCACGGTAATTTACACAAACCATTGCCCACGCAAATTCCCATATATCAAAATCCAGTCCGGAATTCATTAAACACGCCAAACCAATTATATTCGTGTCCGTCTCATCCAAAACCACGACATATTCATATGGAATATTCTTGTCAAATTCATTACGAAACTCTTGCGCGGTATCATCGTCATAAACGTCACGCACCAAATGAACCATTTTTGTTTTGATATCTTGTGGCATATCGCCCGAATTCTTAAAGTGCAGAACTTTATAATGCATATTTAACTTGAATCTAATAAATTTAATCTGGCGGAGATAGGGGGATTCGAACCCTCGATACAGTTTCCTGTATACACGATTTCGAGTCGTGCGCATTCAACCAGCTCTGCCATATCTCCGGTGCGAGCATTATAACCAGACCCAATTTAATTTGCAAGGCATTTATACTTCAAAATCGTAATTTTTTATGGACTTTACAATTGCCGCGACCAATTTATCTTGGTGTGACGATGTTTTTAATAATTTTTCTTCGGCCGCATTGGACAAATGGCCACATTCAATCAATGCACCCGGCACAGTTGAACGCAATACCGCCAACGGTGCATGACGAACCGCCGGTCCGGCCTGTTGCTCAATACCCGCACGATTAAACGCACGTGCGCACCCATTTGCGTATTCTTCAGACATTTCCGCCACCGCATGTTGTTGCAATGCAGAAAGCGCAACACGAATATCTTTGGAAAAACTTTCAAAACCACTGACATCTATTTTATCAGCAGCATTTTCGGCATCCGCCAATTTTTGCGCTTCTTCGTCAGATGCCTTTTCAGACAATGTGTAAATTGAAAAACCCTTGACCGAACGGCTTGGGTTTGCGTTGGCATGAATAGACAGGAATAAATCTGCCTTTTTCTTTTCGGCAATTGCCGCGCGATCAGCAAGTTTCAGATATGTGTCATCACTACGCGTCATATATACCGTAAATCCCGCATCACGCAACGCCGAACGCAATTTGTGCGCAACCGACAAAACAACCGTTTTTTCTTTGGTTCCGCCCTTGCCTATGCAACCCGGATCTTTACCACCATGCCCGGCATCCAACACGACTATATGTTTTTTGGTCGCCGGCGCAGATGAATCATTTGCCGCCGCAGTGCTTGATTTTACCGCATTACTGCCCGCGACAAAATCAATTACCAAACGATAATCGTTATCGCCATTTGGTTCCAATATCATTATCTGATTCTTGGGAATTTCATTAATTGGTTTACGTAATTCCGCAATAATATTTAATGCATCGCCAACCTGGGCCTGGGTCACAGATTTTACCAATGTTCCCGATGCCCATTTCGTTTCCGCAGAATCGTTTTTCGTGGTATTAGATATCTTGATTGTCAGTGTATTTTCACCATAAACCAATGTATATGACGGGCGCCCAGATGTTTCAACAACTATACGTGTTTTGCCACCCGGTTGCACACCGGTCCGCATAGAACGCAATGCATTACGCGCCGCAAATGCCATGCGTGGCAATAACCCGGCAATAACCACACTAACACCGGTAATTTGTAAAAGATTCCTGCGCGATACCTTCATGTCAGGGAATATTATATCAGAAAAAAGTGCTTTTTCCAAAAATAAAATGAAAAAATCCCGATTAATAACCGAGATAATTTTTTTCTACGATTCAATTTGCATTATTTATAGATACATGTCGCAAATTGCTGGGCAACGATACTCTGTTCCCCAGATGTCATCTCGGCAACTGGGACCATATAGCAACGTGTTGAATCACGCAAAACAAACAACTTTGTACCTTTTTTGTACGCCTTTTGCATGTCATCCATTTGTGCGGATGTAAAGAACGCATTTTGCGTCAACACAGAATTGGTCAGCCCCGCCTGAACCACTTGGTTTGCGGTTGCATAGTCATATATTTCTGTCCGCGATCTGATTTCTTTATACAGCTCTACTGCTGGGGCATCAGTTTTTTTTTGTGCGTCTGGGAATGCAACCGTTGCCGCAACAACCGCCGCCGCTTGTAAATTAGTCAAACCATTTGATGTTTCACGTTGTGGCAAATTTAATTGCATATCTTCACCGCACGCCAAATTCATACGGTTCGTATATGATGCCAAAACCGCATCAACCGCCGTTTCCCAATCACTGCCCTTTTTATTCAAATCCAAACTGACAATCTTTTCGGCCCATCCCCATATATTTGCACCGACATTTCCCGCATTTGCAAATCGTGACACCATTTCTGCAGATCCACCCGGAACACCGGCACCGCAGAAATCGGTCAACTGCGACATTAACATACTGGATGTTTCATTGCCATATGCCAATGCGACCGAATGACATGTCATTGCGGCCTCTAATTCCTGGCGACGTTCCAAACATTGCGGTGAATGTGCCTTGGTTAATTCGGTTGCCATATTTGACATAGACAACCACGCCATAATTTCTTGTTGAACATACGATGGGCAAAGGTGCGCCGCCGTATTCAACCCACCAACACCCATTTTCGTGTTTGCAGCAAAATTGGGCAACAACACATCACGGTCATTACGCAGACACAACAATGCATAATTGTATAATTCACTTTCTGTTACATACGCACAGCGACCGTTAACCTGGCCCGGGACAACAGTAATGTCACCACAATAATCAGACAAACATTTGTCTATCTTGGTGCGACATGCCGTATCAACATCCGGAACATTTACCATGTAATATGTATTTCTTTGATTGGTTTTATATGCATTTGCAAGCCCCTGATTGCCACGCAAATTATTTGATGTATTCGTTGTATTGGTTATCATTCCACGCGCCGTACCCGACGTATTTGCCGTGACAGAACCCGCAGAAACCCCATACGCGTGCGTTCCCATAACACACATACAAATCGCACCAACAGCAGTATATAAATGTTTCATTGAAACCTCTCTCTTGTGGAACATTTTATCACATATGAATCCAAAAGGCAACAGTTCATTTATGGTTGATTTCAGAAAAATTGCTGGTAAAATAGAACCATGATTTTGATGAATGACACCTTGAACGAAATCTGCGAAAACCTGAATTCTATTCGGGGGTTTCTTTGACCCCGATAATTTACAGAAACAAATTGCCGTATTAACAGAACAATCTTTGTCACCGGATTTATGGAACGACCCGGATGCCGCGCGTGCATTATTGCAAAAAAAATCATCCAAAGAACGCGAGTTGAATGACTTTCTTGCCATGGAACAAGAATATGAAAACTTGAAAGAATTGTATGCAATGGCGCCCGAAGATAATGATGTCATAAATGCGATTCAGAAATTGTCGGATGCCGCCCAACACGCGAAATATATAACCTTGTTTAACGACCCGGCCGATGGCAACAATGCATTTTTATTTATCCAGGCGGGTGCCGGTGGAACCGAAGCACAAGATTGGGCACAAATGATTGCCCGCATGTATATGCGTTGGGCCGAACGCCACGGTTTTGGCGTAGAAATTGTGGAAGAACACATTGGCGATACCGCCGGCATAAAAAGCATGACAATGCGAATTGTTGGTGAACGTGCGTATGGGTGGTTGCGTAATGAAATTGGTGTTCACAGATTAGTACGCATTTCGCCATTTAATGCGAATGGCAAACGTCAAACCAGTTTTGCATCCGTAAATGTGTGGCCAGATGTTGATGATTCCATACAAATAGATATCAACGAAAAAGACCTGCGGATTGATACATATCGTTCATCGGGTGCCGGGGGACAACATGTTAATAAAACTGACAGTGCGGTTCGTATTACCCATATTCCAACGGGCATTGTCGTCACATGTCAAAATGAACGCAGTCAATTCCAAAACAAAGATATGGCAATGAAAATCTTGCGGTCCCGTCTGTACGAGCTAGAAATGGAAAAACGTGCCGCCGAAGAAGATGCCGCCAAGGCCGCCCAAAAGAAAATTGAATGGGGCAGTCAAATTAGAAACTATGTTCTGTACCCATATCAATTGGTCAAAGACGTTCGCACCGGCGTTGAAAACACTGATTCAACCGCAGTTTTGGACGGTGATTTGGATGCATTTATGTTAAGTTTATTGCAACGCGGTTAATATTGTCTCTTTTCTATTTTTATATTCAAAATATCTTGGATATCGTATAAATCACAAATCTTTTCACCAAAGTTATATGTATTCATACCACCAACAGATTCACATTTCGAATCAAGGGTTCTAACGCAACTGCCCGAAAGACCATAAGTAAGGCTTTTAGTATCAGGGTGCAGTAATTCATTACTTGGGGTTCCACCAATTATCTTGCAAACCTCTATTAATGTATTATTCAATTCTTTTTTTATATTTTTTTCGTTAAATGCTGTTATTTGTATTATTGGTTTATTTTCTTTCTGGGCGTTTCCATCATTTTTTTCGGCATCTGGTTCTTTTTCTTGGATATCCTTATCTGAAATAAACACAACATAATGACCCTCAGATGCGCACGCAAAATGAATATCACTAATTTTTTCAAATTTACAATCAGAAACCCCATATTTTACTTTGGCATAAAGTTTCAACAGTGCAGTATAAAGCTTAGAATCTGAAACGGTTTTGGGTTGATAGAAACTGCAATATCTGTTATTTTCTGCTTCACAGGCATTCTTTGGTACGCATTCATCATTTGCGGCAACCCACACCATATTTTCATCGGCGGCACATTTATCTTTCGCGTTTAGTGCACAAAATGCCGACAAGGATAAAAACATACAAAATAATGTGAAAATGTATCGCATCTAAAATCCCCCCGTCTTATAATATATCTGGCGCACCCAGCGGGATTCGAACCCACAATCTCTGCCTTCGGAGGGCAGCGCATTATCCAGTTGTGCTATGGGTGCAACGATGAATATTATATATTAATGTGATGAAAAATCAACATTTTTCAAGTTGATTTCCACTGAATTATCATATATTCTGCGGGTATATAGGGTTAAATTTATATGAAGTCATTGCTGATTTTTAGTTGTTTATTTCTTGGCGCGTGTAATAGCGTGTATCTGAAACCTGGCACAATGGAACCAGGCACCAAGGTTTATGCATCCCGTGGTGGATATTCCATGTCTCGCAGTATAAAAGAAAAATTAGAAGAACACGGTTTCACCGTCACCGTTGGAAAATTGCAAAATGAATATTCGGTTGATGTAGATAAATTTGAAATGCCCAAAGACACCAGTTATATTGTCCGCGTAAACGAACACGAAGAATCTTTCTTGCCATGGTGGTGCATGTTTAACGGATTTTGGTGGTGGAAGTTTAATGTTTCCATCGCAAATCAAAAAACAGGCGAAGAAATACTTTCTTGGCGGGGACGCGGTTGCCAAAACAGTTCTTTGCGTAAATTGAACAGATTTCTGGACGAATTAGAAATAAAAAACAACAAGGATGGAAAGCATGAATAAAACAGAAAAGGTTGCACACGAAAATCTTAGAGCAGAAAAAATGCAACAGAAACGTCATAAGCAAGAGGAAAAACGTAAAAATTCCCTGCCCCCATTTTTAATGGTGCGTTCAGGTCTGGCAACCAGTTGGATAATGGTGTTAATGGGTGCCGTTTTTACTGTTTTAATAGAAAAACAGCCCAATATAGCCCCAGATGATAAATTACATAATATTGCATTGGGCTTGTGTATGGCTTTCACAGTGCTTGGCACCCAAGTCGCAGGATTTATCACAGTCAAAAACAAAAAACGCATGCAGGAAGATATAGACATAATACGTGATGAAATGTCTGAATATGTACGCGATCCAAATCATATGTTGAATTTAGATTCGGTACGAAACTTTCCAAAAATGACAACATTACTGGTGCGCCATATTTCCAGATATAACCCAGGTGTTTTTGATAGGTTCCTCAGCGACCCGACATCTGTGTCTTCGGATATTGAAACCGCGCAAGATATCATTATCGGCCATCTAAAAGAACACGCAGATGTTGCGCCACAATTGCTTAAAACACTACACGAACACGAAATGTGGGATTCATTATCATATGAATTAAAAAAACAGCTTGAACGTTGTACGCGACGTGCAGCACGGGCAACACATCGTTAATGCGTCCGCTTGCCTATATTTTGCACGGATAATCCATGATAAAAAACGGTACAAATGTACCGTTTTTTACCTTTTTATTTGTTTACCTGGCCATTGATTGATTTCGCGCTGTAACTGTTGAACCTCTTTCAGAGTTTTTTCTACCAGCATCAGCGCAAATTCCGCCATAGGCAACATTCGTCTTTGTTGTTTCTGTTTATCTGACATTTTTATTCATCTATTTTTGCATATTCACAGAAACCTTCGTTCGTGTCACAGCGAGAAATTGTTCCTTCGCTGATAAAATATCCCTGGGGGTGCAAACATGCCGGGCAAACCTTTGGTGCTTCGGTTCCAATGTGCCACATACCGCAATTTGTGCAACGCCACATAACGATTTTATCCTGTTTGAACAGTGTGCCGTTTTCAATCGCATCTATCAAAGCACGGAAACGTGATTCATGATAGCGTTCAGCATATCCAATATTTTTCAATACTTCGGCAATAGAATCAAAACCTTCTTCGGCCGCAATTTGTGCAAAGCGTGGATACATATCGGTGTTTTCTTCATGTTCGCCGTATGCCGCCGCCTGCAAATTTTCCAACGTTGTGCCGATTTTACCGGCCGGGAAAGATGCGGTTATTTCCAATGAACCACCTTCTAAAAACTTGAACAAACGTGATGCATGTTCGCGTTCTTGTTCGGCCGTTTCATTAAAGATTTTTGCAATGGCCTGGTACCCTTCGTCTTTGGCCTTGGATGCAAAGAACGAATAACGATTACGGGCCTGGGATTCACCAGCAAAAGCAATAAGCAGATTTTTTTCGGTACGCGTACCTTTTAATGTTGTTGATGCCATAATATTTTCTCCTTTGACATTTGTTATTTTGTTCGTTTTGCGATATTATCATAAAAACACGATAAAGTGCAATCACTATCTTTGACGTGATGTATCTGGATACGGTAATGCATTCATATGTTGCCCAGTTGATGATGCATCAATTTTTATGCCTAAACTTTGCATATTTTGAATCAAATTTGGGTGTCCACGCATAGCAAAACCAGGTTTATAAATACGCGTTTTTCCATCGGCGACGGCGGCCGCAATTATCATCCCCGCCGCCCCACGTAAATTCGCCGCATATACCCCATCTGGCACGGCATGAATATTTGACGGCGCAATATCTATTTTCAACGCATTACCATCAAACGCATTGTTATATTTCATGTTTATCCCAAATTTTAAGATTTCATCAGCCTGTTCTGGTGTTCCCAAACGTCCAGGCCATATTGGATCAATTATCGTGCTAGCACTGTTTGCCATTGGCAAAACAGACAACCACAATTGTTCCATATCGGTTTCTTTGCCTGGAAATGGTGAAACAATTATATTTTTACCACAGAGTTTACCAAAATCAATATCTCTGAAATCAAAAATGACATCCAAATTATTGCCAACCTTCTCTGCACGACGATGTGTAAACTCTTGTAACAAATTCATCCAAGGCCTACACGCATACAAATCAACATTGTGCAAGCAAACCCGGCTATGTGTTGCCAATGCCAATAATGCATAAAAACCCGTTTCCATACGATCTGGTTTTATAGTGTATTCTCCACCATTTAACAAACCCTTATGCGCACCAGATATTATCGCCGTTGCATTTTGTCCACGAATGTTTTCAGCACCCATCATACGCAACAAATGAATTAAACTTGCACATTCTGGTTCCAATGCTGTGTTATACATATAATCCGTTTTGTTTGTTATAGACGATGTCAACAGATAATGAAATGTCGCCCCGTGTGACACCGCCCGTGTAGAATATAGTGTATCTGACGTATTCGGATGTGCAGGCAAAACAATAGTAAAACCATTATCATGATTTTTAATATCTGCACCCAGAACCTGGCGCAACAAATCAAAATGAAAATCATAACCTCGATTACCAAAATTACAACCACCAGGTAATTTTGCCTCTATGCTGTTAAATTCTTTCGTAATTGCAAAACGCGACAACAATGCCCCCCACAGATAATAACTTGCACGGAATTTCATCGTATTGTTCGACAAAACATTTGATGTAATATTTTTCGCACACAAATTCATTTCGCGCGTCTTTGGATCATAGTCAACTTTTACCCCCAATTCAATCAATGCCATTCCTAAATCCAACACATCTTGAATATGCGGAACATTTCGCAATTTTAAGGGTTTGTCTGTTAATACCGCCGCAGCTATTGAACCCAAAACCTCATTTTTAGCCCCACTAATATTGATTACAGCATTTTCCATAAATGGATAACCGCCATAAACATCTATAAAATCTGGTAGGAAAAACTCTGGGTTTATGGGGGGTATGCCTTGTTTATCTGTCATATCAACTCTGCCTTTATAAATTCTTTTTCTATTATTGATATTAAATCATCAACACCAATGCGCCCGGCGGCACTGATTGTTAAAATCTGTGGTTTCTTTTTACGTCCAAACGATTTCTTGAACGTCGCCATTTTTTCTGCCAAATCTTCATCGCTGATTGCATCTATTTTGTTAATTACAACCATTTCTGGTTTGGTTAATAGCCCCCCACCATAACTGTCCATCTCACTCCTAATTGCTTTATATCGTGCCGCCCAATCTGGTTCGGTCCCGTCAATAACGTGTAATATCATTTTTGTTCTTTCTGCGTGCCCCAAAAACCTATCCCCCAGGCCAACGCCTGTATGTGCGCCCTCAATCAATCCAGGCAAATCAACCATAACAAATTCACGATTGTGTGCATACATAACCCCAAGTTGTGGATTAAGTGTTGTAAACGGATAATTTGCAATCTTTGGACGCGCAGATGTCACCGCCGCAAGCAAGGTTGATTTTCCCGCATTTGGAAATCCCACAAGACCGATATCAGCAATCAGTTTAAGGCGCAATACGACCGTTCTTTCTTCGCCCGGCAGACCGTCATTTGCCTGGCGCGGGGCGCGATTTGTTGGACTTTTGAAATGCAGATTTCCCCAACCGCCGTTTCCGCCACGTGCCGCCAGATATTCCATACCATCTGTATTCAAATCGGCGTATTCAATTTCTTCGTTTTCAGATAAAATTACTGTACCCGTTGGAACTGGTAAAACAAGTGTTTCACCCGATGCCCCGGTCCGCATCTTGCCCATACCGTTTTCACCGCGTTGCGCCACAAAATGCATTTTATAACGGTAATCAATCAAAGTGTTCACATTTGGAACCGCACGAAAAACCACATCGCCACCACGGCCACCGTCACCGCCATTTGGGCCGCCAAATTCTATGTATTTCTCTCTACGGAACGTAGCGGCGCCATTGCCACCATCACCCGCCTTGATAAAAATTTTTGCTTTGTCCAGGAACTTCATAATGGGCATTATAACTTAAAAACTTGCAATTTCCAGTATAAAAGATTATAATCTGGCTATCACGAAAGTGATGATGATTCTGAACCCGTTGTGGAATAGTCGCTTTGGACCCGGGGGCGGTACCCGGCACCTCCACCAAGAAAAATTATGGGGGTGTATTAGTTTCGACAGGTGAAATAAAGACAAATGGCTGAATCCGACATGGCGTCGTTAAAAGCCGATAAAAAAATGAATGCGAACGATAATCGTTTGCTTGCAATGGCTGCCTAATAATGGCTTGGGCGTGGTTGGCAATGGTTAACCTGCCCGTTTGAAGCTTTTGCGGGGCCACCGGGTGCCTGGCACCAGAAACCCGGCATTACAGGTAAAAAACAAATAAGGGGTAATAAAATGTTAGGAAAAATTAAAAAAATATTTTTTAGTGGTATGTTTGGTATATTGTATATCTCTTTTGTTGCACAGTTGGTGTACATCTTGGGCTGGGTTGAAACATACGAAGGCAAATTTGGTTGTCTGGCTTTGATGACATTGGAATGGTTCTTGCTGATTGCGGCACGTTATTTATCAAAACGTTCGGCATCGGCCGCACAACACAATGGTTTTACCGCACGTCGTCGTTAAACCAATCTGATATTTAATAAAAATCCCCACTAATTGGGGATTTTTTTATTACCCTTGAAAACTGATAAAAAGTAATCTATATTTAATCATGCTATGAAAGAATATATTTTACCTTGTCGTGATTTGGTTGTTCATCCCCAGATGACAGTTCCAATCTATATAGATAATCCGATTTCAATCAATGCGATTGAAACGGCCGCCAATACCCGCCAACGTATAATTTTGGCACCACAGCACAGTGTTGCATATCCTGCGGTGGCATCCGATGTTTATGAATATGGAACAATCGGCGAAATTGCCCAAATTCTGCGCATGCCAGATGGTGCAATTCATGCGGTTATTCGGACAACAAGTGTTGTAAAAATGGCGGAAATTTCGGTAAATGATGGCGTGTTTTCTGCGCGTGTTACCGAAATTCCGATGGCAAATGATATGGACGATGAACGCACAATTCAATTGCGTGAAAAGATTTTTGATACTATCCAGGCAATGGCAAATTTCCGTAAATTGAAAACTGATAAATTGCGTAATGTTATCCAGAATTACCCGATGCCTGCGTTTGTTGATTCTATTATTCAGACGACCGAAATGGATACAGATACGGCCATTAAAATACTGACTACGCCGTCATGGTACGATAAAATGGTTCTGTTATTTGAACAGGTCCGTTTGATGTACGAAACGTCCAAGGTTGAAGAAACAATAAATCGCCGCATCAGCATGCAAATGGAACAAGGCCGGCGCGAAGCAATTCTGCAAGAAAAAATGCGCGCAATTCAGAAAGAAATGGGCGAAGACGATGAAGAAAATGATACAATCAGCATGCGTAAAAAGATTGAAAAATCGTCTATGCCTGCGGCGGTCAAAGAAAAAGCCATCAGTGAATGGAAGCGCATGCGCAATATGTCACCAATGTCCAACGAAGGTGGTTTGATAAAAACATATTTGGATGAACTGTTGGCTATGCCATGGGGTAAATCAGACAAATCAAAAATTGATTTGGCCACTGCTCGTACAATTTTAGACAGCGAACATTCTGGCATGCGCCCAGTCAAAGAACGCATACTGGAACACATTGCCGTCATGAAAAAAACCGGTTCATTAAAGGGCAGTATTTTATGTTTTGTTGGCGCACCGGGCGTTGGTAAAACATCACTGTGCAAATCTATTGCGGCGGCATTGGGACGCAAATACCATCGTATTTCGCTTGGTGGTGTATCGGACGAGGCGCATTTCCGTGGGCATCGCAAAACATATATCGGTGCACAACCGGGGCGCATTATGGATGCACTGAAACGTGTCAAAGCAAATAACCCAGTTATTGTTTTGGACGAAATAGATAAAATGGGACGCGATTGGCGTGGTGATCCGGAATCCGCATTGCTGGAAGTATTGGACCCCGAACAAAACAAGGCGTTCCGCGATCATTATCTAGAGGTGGATTTTGACCTGTCCAATGTTTTATTCATTGCAACCGCAAACAGCTTGAATATGTCCAGTGCATTAAAAGACCGTATGGAAATTATTGAGATTCCGGGTTACACCGAAGACGAAAAAGTCCAAATTGCACGCGAACATTTGATTGGGCGTGCCGCATTGGATACTGGATGGGCGGTGGACAATATAAAAATGGATGACGATGCAATTCGTCATATAATCCGCAAATATACTGCGGAATCCGGTGTTCGCCAATTGCAACGTGAAATTGCGGCCATTTTGCGCCGGTCTTTGTTAGAAAATAATGGCGAAGATAAACCGACAGAATTTACTATTCAAAAAATTGATGATTTATTGTCGTTACACCAATCGGCTGGTTTTTCCAAACGTATCGGGTTTGGTGTGAATATATAGGAAAATAAAATGATATTTATTATAAATACGTCTGGCACGGGTTTAGAATTTGTTTTGGACGACCAACATAAATCGGTGGCGGTTGAAAAACAATCTGTGGCCCTGCCCGCAGCGGCGGAATCTTTTATCGCCGAATGCGGTGCAAAATGGCATGATATAACCGCGATTGGCGTTGTCGTTGGTCCAGGCAGTTTTACCGGCATTCGTATGGGTATCGCATATGCCAAAGGTTTGGCTATGGGCCTGAATATCCCGGTTGTTGGTGTGTCCGCATTTGAATTATATTTGGCGGCAACGCCGGACGCGTTTGTCGCCATAGATTCCGGACGCGGCGATTTCTTTGTGGCATCCGCCGTGCATGCGCCTTGCACCATGACAATTGACGAGGTTGAATCCGAACAAATGAAATGTCCGCGCACCGTTGGCCATAAACCATTTGATTTGAAATTGGCTATTTCAATTGTACGCGATAAAATCAAACGCGGAAATGTGGAACCGGTTGTTCCGATGTACCTGCGTCCAAGTTATGCCGAAGAAGCAAAAAATAGAAATGTTCAATAAAGTTGCCGAACTTCACAAACTTTGTTTTCCGCATCGCCCGTGGGGTGCAGATGAATTTCGTGATTTGAAACAATCGGGGTGTGAAATTGTGGCAAGCGAAAACGGCTTTATTGTTTGGCGGACGGTATTGGATGAATCTGAAATTATAACCGTTGGCGTTCATCCTGATGCACGCGGTGCAGGCATTGCTATTGCTATGCTTGGGATAATGGAAAATGAAATTAAAAAGGCGGGCGCAAAAAAGATATTTTTAGAAGTATCCGCCGAAAATACGCCGGCAATCAACCTGTATAAAAAATGCGGATTTGTGCAAAATGGCCTGCGCCCGAAATACTATGACGGCGTGGATGCAATTTTAATGCAAAAAGAAATTTAGTTATTATTCACAAATTCCAATACACGCGGGTCAAATATAACATCACGCGGGGCCAATGGTCGCGCAATATGCATATCGGTTGCCGCCCGCGTGCGCGACAGTGCCACATATGTTTGCCCATGTTCAAATGCCCCGCGCGAAATGTCTATGATAACCGTGTCCAGCGTTTTACCCTGGGCCTTGTGTATCGTCATCGCATACCCCAGCATCAGCGGAAACTGTTTATACGACCCAGTTTCGTTTTCAATTAATCTGTCATTTTCATCGCGCGAATATTCTATCTTTTGCCATTTTTCCGGTTTAACCGTGACTGTATCGCGATTCTTGTTTAATAATTGCACAATAATTTCACGCGCCCCAAGTGATTTAACTATGCCCATTGAACCATTATGCCATTTGTCGCCATTTTTGACGAATACGACCAACGCCCCAACCTTTAATTCCAAATTCAGTGGCGCCGGCACATCACGTTCGGCAAAATTCCCCGATAATATGCCGGTATAACTGATTGGTTCTGCGGCAATTTGTCCAAGGCGTTCGGCATTTATTCTTTCCGCCACTGCGCGAAACGGCGTTATTAACACTGAATTCGTTCGCCGTTCATCATCGGCGATTGTACACGTATTAAAGAATTCTATCGCGGCCGCATTACCATTGCGTAATTCATTTAATTTATCTAGCAACCGCGCATCACTTTGGCGATAAACCAAATCAAAATTAAAACGAACAAAATTAGAACGTTTATATACGTTGCTATCAAAGAAATACGCACGTTCGTATCCATAGTTTTGCTTATAATATGTGCGCGCATCACGTGTTATCACGGGGGGCAATTGAAATAAATCGCCAATGGCAACAATTTGTATTCCGCCAAAGGGTTCATTATTTTTACGCGCACGCCGGGCCAAAATATCCATCGCATCCATTAAATCGGGGGCAATCATGGACACCTCGTCCAGAACAAGTACATCAGTGGCGGTTAAGATATTGCGAACCTTGGCCTTTAATTCCAAAAATTCTGGAAAAATAAAATCACGTGGTTGAATCTGAAACAAAGAATGGATTGTTTGCCCGCCAATATTTAATGCCGCAACCGCCGTTGGACACGCGCAAACAACGCGTTTTTTACTGGCTGATTTCAGATAATTTACAAATGTAGATTTACCTGTGCCGGCACTGCCCAGGATAAGTACATTTGAACCTGTACATTCAATTGTGTTAAATGCGGTGGTTTGTTCAGTACTTAAAATGGGAACGATTTCGTACATACGGACATATTCGCACAAAAAAGGACAAAAATAAAGAAGAAAGAAAACAGTCAATTAGCAATACCCTTCGTATATCTGTTTTATATTGCCTTTGAATTAACAATATGATAGAATTCTTAAGCATGAGAGAGAGTCAAAAGAAATTAACCAAGAACGAACTTATAATTACCGCTTTTTCGGTTTTTCATTCTATTTCAAATTTATTTCTTGGGACATTTATCGTTTCTTTTTTGGTACATAATGCAACTAATGAAATTGTTGCGATATCTACATACCGCTTTTTTTATTTTTTTGCGATTTGTTTAATATTCGTGCTAACTGCTAACTGGTGTAAAAACGGAAACAAGAACGTCCTATTTGGGATGAATATTGTTGTGCGAATTCTTTTAATGGGGGTTATTGCTGTTCTGGGTACAAATAGCGCGGACTGGGTCATCATTTTAGGTATTCTGTATGGTGTGTTTGACGCCTTTTATAATTTACCGATGCACGCAATAACCCTGGAAAACGTTCGTGCCAAACGTATGGTGTTTTTTGTTGGCACAAAAGACGCAATCAAAAATATATTTAAAGTGTTAATTCCCGTTACGTTAGGCACCATTTTAACCATAACATCTTTACAAAATGTGGCATGGGCTATTATGATTATGACCGTGATAGAATTTTTTATGCTGTTCTTGTTACCGCCGTGCAAAGCCAAAAAAAGCAAACCTGTGGATTTGATTGCGTTTTTTAATCATGCAAAAGAAACACCCGTATTACGCAAAATATTCTTTTCGGAAATTTTACGTGGATTTGCATGGATATTGGAAACAATCGTTGTGATATATATTGTTAATACATTTCTTACAGATATGAATCTTGGAATATGGTCAACAATTTTTGCCTTTTGTACCATTGTGGCCTCCTGGGCATTTGGGCGTTTTTGTTCCAATCGGGATTTTAAATGGATTATGATATCTTGTTCCATTTTGTTAATAAGTTCAGCCACAGCCCTAATGGCGGGCGTTAATCGGTTTAGTGTGTTATTTTATGCGTTTGCCTATGCTGTGGGTATCGCCATTACAAATCAAATATGTGCGACAAATATACTCAACCTGGGGCAATCTAAATTTGTTACAACCAACTATCGCATAGAATATCTGGTTATACGCGATATAATGCTATTCATTGGCCGTTGGGCAGGATGTTTGTCTTTATTATATATCGGCATATTCGGTTCACATGGAATTTTGCGTTATTTCATTGGAATATTGTTTTTAGCACATATTTTTGCTTGTGGAATATCAACAAAACAAACCAAATACCTGCTTGCTGCAAAGAGTCCCAAAGAGAGAAAATAAAATTTACTTGCAACAGAAAATAAAATATATAATAATAAGTCCCGTGGGTTATTAGCTCAGTTGGTTAGAGCGGAGCGCTCATAACGCTTTGGTCGTGGGTTCGAGTCCTACATAACCCACCAATTGCTTCCATATGAAAGCAAGCACCGCGTCACTTTACAATTGTGACGCGGTCTTTTTTTATATTATAAATATAATAAATATTTTTCACTTGCCTTACCTTGTTATTTTTTTCTACACTTATTACAAACGAAAGGGAGAATACATGAAAATTCTACGTTTTCTTGGGGTTTTTGGCATACTTTGTGCTTTTGTTTTTTCTGCGCAAACGACTTATGCGGGGTCAACGTCCACGGTTGGTGATGACCAGTTGGAATGCTCAAACGGTATATGTCAGGTTTGCGAAGAAGGCAAAAATGGCAATTGTACAAACATATGTGATTCTGGATATTGGGGAATTGGTGGTGATATGTCCGAATGTACGCTTTGTGCCACGAATCCAGGGGGCGGTTTTAATAACACCCTGTTTGGTGCATATACTTTTAATCGAACCATAGGTACTTGTTACAAATACTGCGCCACAGGTTCTTGTACAGATATTAGTGATTCAAATCATTCTGCTTGGTCTGGGTATGGCCTTAGTGGCATAAGTATTACACCATTTGATTCTGAGGCGGGTACCAGAACAATTGGTTTTTATCAATTTAATTCTAATCCAGGTGGTGCGTGTAATACGGGGACAGATTATTGCCCAATTATTATGAGATGTAGTGGCACTTCGTCGGCATGTAAACCACGGACAAACCCTGTTGTGTTCAAAGATGGTAATACAACCCTGGGGACATTGTATGTTGTTCGCCAAACTATGTGGAGTTCACAAAATACAAATTTCCAAGATGACATGAATGTTGCATCATATTCTGGTGTTGTGTTTCCTATTTTCCGTGCGCCTAATGCTCCAGAAAAACCTGGGTATGATTTTATTGGTTATTATACCGCGCAAACAGGTGGCACCCAAGTAATTGGTGCCGACGGGCAATTGACCCAATCTAATGCTGCACTTGCCGAAGTTCAAGGAACTTTGTATGCCCAGTACCGAGAAAGATGTGAAACAGAAATCTATTTGAATGGGAATGGTGGCACTATATCCAGTAACTGCATCTTGCCATTATATCCGCAACTTTCGGGCAATGATTATTTGACACCTTTGATTTCTGATAAATGTATGCCGACTAATCCTGACACGAGCTGCGTGTTTACGGGCTTTTATTGGAAAGACACACAATATTATGACGAAAATTTGGGCATACAAATTCCAATATGGGATTTATGTTCTCAATCAAGTGTGACACTGACGGCTGGTTGGGAATGCGCAGAAACCTATACGGTGCAATGTCCAGATGCCGCTAATCCAGATGATATGTATTTCCTTGATGGGGGCAGTTTGCATGCTGGCGATACTTTCTCTATCAATAAAACCAACATGTTAAAGGCCTGTTACAATACTTGTGGTACAGGTGAAACACTTACGGGATGGGATGTTTATTTAAATGATAGCGCCCAACCCTCAGGAAACACTTTAACCAGTTATCCTATAACGTTTGTTGCTGGGGAAACTTATGGCGAAGACGCAACCCTTATTACACTACGTGCACATTGTGAAAACACCCAAATCGAAGTAACCTATAAATGCGGAACAGGAACCGGCGATGGGACACAAAATACCGCAACAGTTGGTGCTTCATATACTGTTCTGGGGGCCACAGCCGCAGGTTGTTCCAAGGAAAATTATACTTTATCACACTGGAAAGTATCAACTGGTGGCACATTAACACCGGGGGTTGTTAATCCTTGGACGTACAATGAAGATTTAGTGCTAACTGCGGAATGGGTTGGCGCATGTAATCTGATTACATTTAATGATAATAATGCGGCAGGCACAAATGTAAATAGCGGCACCCCACAACGTAAACGGACCGGCGATAATACTTGGTATGATGCAGAACCTGGTAATGTAAATATGTGTGGTAAAGAATATACATCAACACAACCACACATATCTGTTCCAACCAATGGAAACGCAATATTTAAGGGGTACTTTGCACCAAATGATTCGGAACATGCAATATTTGGAACGGATGGTTATCCAACCACATATGGCAACAATTGGACCATCACTTCAAGCATTCAATTAAAGGCCCTATGGAATTGCCCAACTGGATATACATGGAATGACAACACAAAACTATGTGAAGAGGATGCCACATGCAGCAAAATAACTTTCGCAGATAATAATGGTGGGACACCGGCAAATGCAAATCTTAATTTATATCGTAAAAGCGGTGACACAACTAACTGGTATGGCGACGATAAATGTTCAGACAAAACTATTGTTGCAAATCCACAGGTAACGGTGCCAACGTGGACTGGATATGTTTTCCAGGGATATTTTACACAGGCAAGCGATGGAACCAGAATATTTACCTATGATGGCACCGAAGATACGACTAGTACATCAAGTTGGGATGTCACTGAACCCATAACATTACAAGCGCAATGGGCAGCAGGTGTAAGTAAAGTTATTTATAAGTGTTCTGATAGTGGCGAGGCTGTTACACAAGATATTGCTACATATGGACAGCCATAAGATGTATTGTCAGGGCCAACACTTTGCCCCAGTACAACCCAACTGTTCACAAAATGGCAGGCCGTCAATGACGGGCGAGAATACCTGTCTGAACAACATATAGATTCATGGGATTACACCGATGCTGACGTGACCTTTGTCGCACAATGGGAGCAATTGTACCTCGTACGCTGTCCGTCCCGTCTTGACCAAAACACAATGTATTTATTAGGTGGTTTGACCTATAATGAAGTCGGCACATGGACTGAAGCTGACATGGACAAAGGTTGCTATAAGACTTGCGGCGATGCTCAGGAATTCACCGGTTGGGATGTATATTTGAATGATTCTTCATCGCCAACGCCACCACCGCTTACCACATATCCAATTAGTATTACCGCGGGTGTCACATATGGTACCGCAAACCCAATAACGTTGCGGGCACGTTGCGAATCTGTTTGTTATATGGTTGATTTTGATGACACAACAAATGGCGGAACAAGTGTGAATAATTCACCATTCTATAAAATTGCAGGACAAGAAACTTGGTACAGTGATAATAAATGTTCGGAAGTCGTTAGTGCCCCTACTGTATCAACCCCAACAAAGGAAAACGCGGATTTTATTGGTTATGACGACGCAATTTCGCAGCCAGGTCATAGAATATTTAATTCTAATGGTGGTATTACCAGTGCTGGCACATCATGGACCATTTCACAGCCAGCAACATTGTATGCACAATATGAATGTTATGAAGGATACCATCTTGAAGGCACGGCCTGTGTTCCATGTGACGACGGCGAATTTTGGAATGGTACATCGTGTGAATTATGTGCCACAGGCGCACCAGGATTTACAAAGAGTATTTCACCATATAACTGGTCCAAGTATCAATGTTATCGCGAATGCAGCGAAACATGTCAAGATTTCAACGTAACACAGCCAAGCGGATACAGTAATATTTATTCAATTAGCAAGTTTGCTCAGAACAACAAGCAGGTTGAATTCTATGGAAACGCGTCTGCAAATGATAACCTTAATACATGTAGCACGGTGACGTATTGTCCGTATGTTGTAAGTGAGAATTCTCACCTGCCCTACAAGGCACCATCTATCCCAGTAAGTTTCTATTCGTCTGATAATTATAACACGGCATTTGATATATATCATATTGTCGGACAGGTTGGCGGTGGCAATGGCACTGTGGTTGATGTATCCGATGCCTTTGAATGGAGTCAGATTGTAGGTCTTGGTCAGAAATTGTATCAAAACAATGATGTAAATGGCCGTTATATTTCAACACCAATATTCTATCCGGTGTCATTAGCACCGATAAACGAACCCCAAGGTTTTACATTCAGCGGATATTATAATCCGCGTCCAGAAACCGGTGTAAATCCAACGGCGTATATTGGTTCAAATAGAACACTTGGTATTTCTGTTGCACAAAATGTGTTGAATGGTATAAACGGAAATGCACAAACCCAACGTCCATTATATGCACAATCTGGACTAAATAAATATAATATAATATATGTAATGAATGGTGGAACAAATTATGATGGTGCCCCAACCGATTATGTATATGGCACAACCACACATATCGACGGTGTTCCAACGCGTGATTTAAGTAATTTCTTAGGTTGGTGCAGAAACAGTGACCTGACAGATTGTTATGATGATTTTGTTATAGGGCCAGAATCAACCGGTGATGTTACCGTCTATGCAAGTTGGGAATGTATACTGCCGTATCATTCTAACCCCGCAGGAACGGCGTGCGATTCATGTGACCCTAATCAATTCTGGAACGGAACAAATTGTGAACCATGTCCGTCTGCCTTCCCACGCAGTAAACCACCATTTAACTGGAGCGAAAAATCATGCTATCGTGAATGCCCGAACAATACAGTACTTGGTGCGGCCGGGCAGACATGCAATACAAACTATAATTTGTATGATTTAACTTGTGACGTCAATGTTGGGTTTACCGATTTCACAGGCAGTGCCGGCAAACAGATAGAATTTAAAGGGAATTACGATGCAAATCTAAACACATGTAACGATCCGGCAAATACTTATTGCCCACGCGGTTTGTTTGGGTGTGGAAATATGGCATATCCTTTCAAATCTATGACAGCACAAGTGAATTTCTATGATGCCACAGGGCAACAGAACTTTGGTTCAAGATATATCTTTGGTTCACGTGGTGGTGGCGATACGATTGATTTGGGGTTAGGAAAATTGTGGAGCTTTATGGCCGGTCCAGGGCAGAAATCAGACGTTCTGCACAATAATGTTGGTGGTGTGATGATGGATTATCAATATACCCATATTATCTATCCGACATATCTGGCACCAAACGCGACCGAAATTCCAGGCATGGATTTCAGCGGATACTATTCACCACGAACAAATGGAACGCGTTATGTGGAAAGCTCTTATGCACTGGGTAATCAAAATGCACAGAGTGTTATTGATGGCACAAGTGGCGATTCCAATACAGCACGCAGTTTATATGCAAACTACTCTAATATTGCGTATACACTAAGATACAATTGTGGCAGTGATGGCACCGGAACACCACCGGCAACGGTAACGGGCATACATTACGGTGATTCAATTACACCAGCGGCGAATTCGTGTTCTAACCCGGGTCATGAATTTGGTGGATGGATTGTATCACCGGCTGGCGGAATCAAACAACCAGGCGACACATTTACATGGCAATATACCAATGACCAAGTATTTACTGCGAACTGGGGCGATTCCGTGGTGTATCATATAAACTAT
>CACXXP010000009.1 GCA_902771695.1 uncultured Pseudomonadota bacterium
TTATCTGTCTTGCCTTGCAACATTGCCGCCCAGCGTTCCAAACCAGCACCCGTATCAACATTTTTATTTGGTAAATCGGTCAAATTCCCATTGGCATCACAATTATATTGCATAAAAACATCGTTCCATATTTCAACATATCGCCCGCCGTCTTCATCTGGGGTTCCCGGCAAACCACCCGGGACATCGGGGCCGAAATCATAGAATATTTCACTGCATGGGCCACATGGACCGGTATCCCCCGCCGACCACCAATTATCTTTGCCCAAACGAATTGCCTCTTTGCCTGCAATCTTTTTCCACAGGGCAGCGGCTTCGTCATCGGTTTCATGTGCGGTCACGACCAATCTGTTTGGATCAATCCCAATAACATTGGTCAACAAATCCCATGACATTTCCAATGCGCCTTCTTTGAAATAATCCCCAAAGGACCAATTTCCCAACATTTCAAAGAACGTATGATGCCGTCCATCAACACCAACATCTTCCAAATCATTATGTTTACCGCCGGCACGTATGCATTTTTGGACATCCGCGACACGTGGTGCGGGTGCATTTTCTGTACCCAAAAATATATTTTTCCATGGCACCATTCCGGCAACAGTAAATAATACCGTTGGGTCATTCGGAATCAGTGATGCAGATGGAACAATTTTATGTCCATGTGATTCAAAATAATTCAAAAATACTTTTCTAATATCATCATATGTCATGTGCAACCCTTTTATTTTTCTGGAATTATAGAACTTTATGCGTTCTGTGCAACAATTTTTGCCGCAGATTCAAAAGTTTTCATAAATCTTTTGATTGTTTCAGATATCGCCGCATTGGCATTTGCCCCATTTGGTGTTCGCCGGCCATATTTTACCGGTGCATTACCCAACTTTATTGCAACGTAATTCGTTCTATTCATGTATATCGGCGACATTTCTGGATGACGAATCTGGACAAAAGATTTCAACGCACCCCACAACAAATTTGCAATTGGCACACGATAACGTGTGTGCCGCAAATCGCGATACAATTTTGGCAATATATCTGTTATAAAATCTGCGAATTCTTGAACAATTGTGCGCCGTAATATCGTCCCGGTTATTTCAAAATGCGGACCATTTTTCCCATATTCACCACCATCCGTCCATGATGAATTTATTTTGAACATATCGGTGATATTATCACTTATAATCGTTGCATTTTGGACAATTGCAAAAATGTTTTCTGTAACATCTGGCACACATGCATCCAACAACACATCATCTTGATCCAAGAATATAATCCAATTTCCTGAAACATTTAATTCACGCACAGATTTAATCGCATTTATACGCGATTCAAATTCCCCATAATTTTTATCTGAATTTATTATATGCAGTGAACCATGCCATCCAAAATGGCGAATTGTGCGTCGTTCAATCACCTGATTCGGATTATCGTTGTAAACAATCAAGGTAAACGACCGACCCAACTTTTGTAATGGTGGCACAGATAAGCGCAACGCATCCGCGTCAAACACGGTCAGAACAACGATAAGATCTGTTTTAGATTTGAACATGGTTAAATTGTAAATAAAACTTACAAAAATTGCAATTGGTTAGTTATTTGTGATATAATATGTATAACAGGGTTATAAAATGGCAATGAAAAAACCAATGGTTTCGGCGATAGTTTTTTTCACCATCGTATTGTTGATGGCGTCTTTTGGTTTTTCATTGGATGATACACCGGCAATTGTGTTACCCGAATCAGTCAAGGGACGTGCACTGTTCGTGTGTCCCGCAGAAAGCAGTTTTTGGGATGCAATGTCAATCGGATTTGGCCAATTCACGTATTACATACTTATTGGATTCTTTTTTGCGGTAATCGTGTTGGCATTTGTATGGGGGTGGGCGCTGTATCAGAATCTATTACAAGATAAATTCAAGCGCGAAGATTTTGCAAAACCGTGGGGATTTACTAAATTATTATTCTGGGCAGGCGTGGCATTGATATTGATATTGCATACACCGAATCATTACCGGGGCCTTGAAATCCGTGGCACAACGGGAAATTGGGTAACATGCGAAAGCACCAGCGAAGGCGCACGTGCCGTTGCCATAAATTTGGTTGAAACAAAATAATTTTACGATTTTTATAATTTGGTCTTGACTTAAACGGCAGAATTCTCTACGATTCGTTTAGGCGTTTCGGGCAATGCCCTTGAAAATTGCTTGGTTGCGAGTGTTGCAATTTGATTTTCACGGGCATTGCCGCAAGAAGCGTTGGGACACCTTGAAAAAATATGAAAGGAGAATATAATGAACAAACAACAATTGATTGATGCAATCGCAAACGAAGTCGAAGTTACCAAAGCAACAGCGGCGGCATGCTTGGATGCTTTCATCAACACAGTTACAAAAGTGTTGAAAAAGAAAGGCGATGTTCGCTTGGTCGGTTTTGGTACATTCACAACCGCAAAGCGCAAAGCAACAACAGGCCGCAACCCACAGACGGGTGCTGCGATTAAAATTCCGGCCTCTACTCAGCCGAAATTTAAACCTGGTAAAGCTTTGAAAGATGCTTTGAATTAAAAATAAACACTTTTAATTTCATTCCAAAACACCGTCGTTTGACGGTGTTTTTGTTATATGACCAATAAAAACAACGGTTGCAAATGCAATCGTTGTTTCACCAAATACCAATAAATTCATTATTTTGCAAATGAGTATGCCATCTTTAGATGATCGGCATCGTATGTCTTGTTCATGATACCAAGTGTATCTTCTACGATAACGATTTCTTCGTTGGTTGGAATCATGAATACTTTGACCGGACTGTCGGACGTGCTGATTTCGCATTCGCCGGCATCCAAACGCGCCAACGCCTTGGCATTTTTATCCATATCTATTTTTATTCCCAATTCTTCTAATCCTTCGCAGAATTTACCGCGCAGGTAATCATCATTTTCACCAACACCCGCGGTAAACACCAACGCATCAACATGCCCCAATTCCGCCATAAATGCACCAATGTATTTTTTTACACTGTGAACTTCCATTTCCAAAGACAATTTGCAATCTGGATTTGATTCACGATTGCCTTCTACGTCACGACGATCGGCAAAGCATTTTGTAATACCCAAATGCCCAGAATCTTTATTCAAATGTTTTGTCATTTGTTCCGGTGTTAATTGCAATTTTTCCATCACATACAGCAACGCACCCGCATCAACATCGCCCGGACGCGTTCCCATCATCAAACCCGCCGTTGGTGTCATACCCAATGTTGTATCAACCGCACGACCATTTTTAATTGCGACGCCTGATGCACCCGAACCGATATGCATTGTGATTAAATTGCACTGTGATGCCGGTTTGCCCAACATAACCGCCGCACGTTTAGAAACATACAGATGGCTGGTTCCATGAAAGCCATAGCGACGAACACCCAATTCACGATACCACGCATCTGGCACCGCATAGCGATATGCGTATTCCGGCATAGTTTGCAAAAACGCGGTATCAAACACGGCAACCTGGGTTGCATTTGGCAACATTTGGCGGGCGCTTTCAATTCCCATCAATGATGCAGGAATATGCAACGGCATCAAATCACGCCAGTTTTGTATTTCATGCATAACTTCGTCATTTATTTCAACCGAAGACGCAAATTTAGAACCACCCATAACGACACGATGACCAACACCCTTGATTTCGTTCATGTCAATAGACGCTTCGCGCAACATACCCATAACGACATTTAATGCCTCGTTATGATTTTTCATTTCGGTTTCTTTCTTTTGCTTGGTACCGTCCGGGTATTTTTGAGTAATGAAGGAATCCGCACTGCCGATTTTTTCAACATTACCACCGACGATTTGCTTTTTAGAATCTGCATCAAAGATTTGATATTTCAAACTGGATGAACCGCAGTTCAAGGCCATAATATACATATTCTTTCCTTTTGGTTTGATTAAATTACGCCAGAAAGGTTAGCACCCGCGAACGCAGATTTCAATACAAAAATCCCCACACAAACGTGTGGGGAATATTTTGTTTTAGCTAAGTGCATATCCACCCGCAAGTTTACGTTGATACAGTTGCGACACCAGGTCTTTGTTTTGTTCTTGAATCTTGGACGCACGCCGCGGTCCAAACCGTGTCAAACTGGGGTCTTGTAATGTATCCCAATATGCCGTCAACAACAAACGCACATCTTGGTGTTTATCATCCCATTCGTTAATCTTCTTTTCACGTGCTTTGATTTGTTCTTCGGCGGCTTTTAAATCCTCTGTGGCCTTGCGGTATGTTTCAATATGTTGTTGCCGAGTATATATTTCATTCTGTAAATCATTCAAATGATTTTGTGCAATTATGTACCCTGGGCGATTTTCCACATAGGTTGTTGCACCACGAAACCAGGCTGGGGTAACAGGACGTGGTTCTGCCATTAAATCAAGGGTATTATGCCCCATAAAACCACCGACCAATGTTAAATCTAGATTTCCATCATTACCAATTTTGTCTTTCAACTCTTTTTTCAATTTACGACGTTCCGCCACAATTTCGGTAATTCTTGCCGTCTTTTGTTCTGGTGTCATTGCAGACGTGGCAACATTGTGCTCTTCGTAATCTAATCTTATCAATTCTTGATATGTATCGTGTGCAATGTACAGTTTGTTAATCAATTCTCTATATTCTGCAACACGTTGATCAGCAACATATTCATCGGCATTAAATGCATTAATATCTTCTTCGGCGGCCCTTAAAATTTCTTCATCGGTTCCAGCATAGGCGGCCCCCGCATAACTATTCATATTTCGTAATCCATGCCCACCACCATCATCCATGGCATTCTGTTTTTCGCCTTCGGCTTTATCCTTTGCCCTTTTGAATTCTGACTGATCCGCCACAACCGGTGTAACGTCGGAATCATGCGCAGCTTGGGCCGACGCTTTATCGGCTGCATTTTTGGATTGCCAATCACGATACGATTGGCTTAATTTTTTGCTTGGTAATTTCCCGTTAAATTTTGTTCCACGACGACGGAATCTGTTTACCACAAATGCGGCCCCACGTCCCAAACCCAAGCAGGCAGCACGAAATGTTTTATCCATCGCATTGGTAATGAATTTGACACCTTCGTTTTTGTTCCAAGACAGTTTTTCGTTAGAAAATATCGTAAACAATTCCTTGTCTTCTTTCAAGGTATCCATTATTTTGCTGGTTGTGTTACCATATTTGATAACACTTAACAACTCTAATGCTATTTTGGCCTTGTCAATTGTTTCCTTTTTGCCGTCTTCGGCTGCACGTTCAATTAATTCCGCAACCAACATTTTCATCTTGCGGCCATTTTTTAATGCCCCTTTCATAATCTGGGACATACGTGCATCACCCTGGAAATCTTTCAATGCATCGGCAAGCCACCCGAACGCAGCGGCCGCATATGGATTTTTTGACTGCAATACTTTTTTGATTCCGTCTGATTTTTCAACAAGTTTGTTCAGATCATCGGTCGGCTTGATTTCCGCCTTGTCCATTTGTTTGACAATCTCGTTGACTTCACTGTAATGTTCCAAAATTTTGGTCCCGCGCAGACCTTCATATTTTTTGAAATAATCAGAAAAGGTATCGCCGCTCCACTTTTTTATTTGTTCAAATAATGTTAACTGTTCTTCGCGCTTTGGTGGAACATAATTTGCAGAATCTGTTTTATCATAATCAACATCTGTTTTTGCCTTGGTAATGGCACTGGTTATTGGTTTATTGCCACCCTCTTTGGACTCAAATGCCTGGTAAACATCGTCATCAGAATATATTTTTCGCACAAAAGAAACATAATTCAGCTTGAAATTATCAAGTTGTGCCGCCGTATTTGTGACCCGGTTCCAACCACGCGTACCATCAGAAATCAAATCCAAGTGGTGATGGTTTGCGTATGCATTAAGGTCGGCCAACGGTGCAAAATTATCGTGAACCGCACGATCTAATTCTGTTTTAATATCACCTTCGGCGTTACAAACCTTGGATGAAATTTCCATAATTGCCTGGCGAATTTCGGAATCTGTATTATATTTTTCATCCGTAATTTTTTGTCTTAAATCTCTTAACGATGTGATTTTGTTACCATAACCGATACCAAGCCGCGACAATGCACTGGTGTTATGGGCAATTCGATCCAGTAAATCAACCATGCGATCCATGGATGTTCTTGTCAATGCCTGGGCTGTCATTGTGTCTTCGGCGACATCATCGAAGAAACGTGCATTATTTGCAATGAATTGCTTAACAGAATCTTTATAACCTGCATATGCCGCATCATGTTTCATTTGATACCATGCATTGCGGCAAATGGTGTATAAATTCTCCCATGCTTGTGGATCTTTAGTATCTAGATCAGCAGCTGGGGGAAAATCTTGAATTTTGATAAACCCTTTTTTATCACCACCTTCACGCTCAAACGGATCGGTATCGTTGGGCCCAGTTCTTTGCAGGTATTTTAACCATTTACGTTGGTCGGTATTTAATTTGCTGTTGCTGACATCGGTGCCGTCACCCGCCCAATCACAAAATTGTTGGTATTGTTCAGGATGATCAAAACGCCATTCTGTTATACGCTGAATCTTAAATACTTTTTCCAAAAAATCTGACGTTGCCGACATCCATACCCCCTTTTTGGTTATCACCCACACACATGGATATTATAGTACAAAATTGCCGTAAATTCAAGGGGCAGCGCATATTATTTCACCACAATATGCGCACAAAACAATATTAGAAATAAAAATATCGTCTTTTGCGATTTTTACTTGATTTTTTACAAAACTGTGTCATAATGGGCGGCGAACTGCTGGATAAAGAAGTTCTGGGGCTATAGCTCAGTTGGTAGAGCAAATGACTTTTAATCATTGGGTCCAGGGTTCGAGTCCCTGTGGCCCCACCAAAAATCAAAACCGCTTTTGCGGTTTTATTTTTTCTTTATTTCTTTTTTGTTTTGAACTGAATATCACGCAGTTTTTTATATTCACCATCCAACGCCACTAATTCGGCGTCGGTTCCCTGCTCTATGATACGCCCATCTTTGATAACACAGATTATATCCGCGTCCAAAATTGTAGACAATCGGTGCGCGATAACAAATGTTGTGCGACCACGCATTAAATCTTTTAATGCCGCCTGAATTAATTTTTCGCTTTCGGTATCCAGGGCTGATGTTGCTTCGTCCAGCAACAAGATTGGTGCATCTTTCAATATCGCACGCGCAATTGCAATACGTTGCTTTTGTCCACCCGACAGCAACGAACCACCTTCACCAACACTGGATTCATAACCATCTGGGAATTCCATGATGAAATCGTGTGCATTCGCCGCACGTGCCGCCGCAATGACCATATCATGTGTGGCATTTGGCGCCCCGTATTTAATATTTGCCTCTATCGTGTCATTGAACAAGAACACATCTTGGGATACTTCGGAAATATTTTGACGCAATGATTCCAGTGTGTATTTCCGTATGTCGCGTCCATTTATTGCAACCAAACCATTTTGCGGGTCATAAAAACGTTCAATCAAATTAAACATCGTTGTTTTACCGCCACCACTGGGACCGACCAGCGCACATACCTTGCCCGCCGGCACATGCAGGTTTATATCATGCAAAATTTGTTCTTCGGGTACATACGAAAAGTCCACATTACGAAATTCTACAGATGGTCGAACCGCACGTAATTTTGTTGCCCCTGGGGCATCTTTGATTGTTGGTTTGGTATCCAGGTAATCAAACAATATTTCCGCCGCCAACAATCCATGTTGAATTGTATCACCAACCCCGGTAATAGATTTTGCCGGTTTATACGCCGCCGTTAACGCCAGCAAGAAAGCAGTAAAATCACCAGTAGTGATTGCGCCACTGACAATAAAATGTCCACCCAACAGCAATGCTAAACACAAACCAACAGAAATCATCAATTCCAACAATGGCGATTGCAAGCCAGATGCCTGGGTGCTTTTGTACGAATTTACCATTGAATTATTCAAGACGCGTTCAAAACGTTTTGTTTCGGCGTCTTCGTTCGCAAATGCCTGAATTGTTTTAATCCCATGCATTGTTTGATTTAAATGCTGGGCCACATCGTTCGCAATGCCAAAAGATTTACGCGATAATTTACGACGACGACGCAATATAACCAACATAGGCACGATTATCGCCGGCACCAAAAACACCAATATCGCACACATTTGCGGTGCATAATACACCATCAAACACAGCGTTATAAGCAATGTTGCAACCTGTTGTACGGTTTTTACAATCGTATTCGTCACCAGGTTTAATACAGCACCCGCTTGGACCCCGAAATAATTCAGGTGCTTTCCAATACCCCCAGAATAAAAACTTGTCAAATCAGTATGCACAACATGGGTATATATTCTTTGCTGTAAATGCGCACTGGCCGTCAGTCCGGCCTTAGCCATTAACAACGCACGGGCGTATGAAAATGCGCCCTTGGCCGCGAACGCCGCGATAATCAGCAACCCAATTATATACATGGATTCCATGCTTTTTTCAATAAACGCCTGGTCAACAACGCGTTGAACAAGCGTGATGCTGTATCCTTCGGCGCCGGCGGCACATATTGTGGCAATCACCCCGGCAAGCAACCATTTCCATTGGGGACGTCCAACCTCGCGCCAGATGCGACCGTACAAAGACCATTTAATGCGACCGTTTGATTTGTCGCCTTTGATAAAGTTTTTTATTTTGTTCATCATAGTGATTACATTATAGATGCTATGGTTCGGGCTGTAAAGTGATTATTTTTGCCCTTGATTCATACATACAAACTCGCTATAATCCGCACGAACCCCGCAATCACAGATTCACTACAAATAAAATATCGGAATTTATTCGTAATGGAATCCCCGTGATTGCGGATATACTAAATAAACAAAAAAAGGATATTATGAATGGTTAAATTACATAAGCATACGGAACCTGAAATAGTTCCAGAAACAGATATGGACGAAGATTTGTCCGTACATATCGGTACCGAAAGCAACGAACATATTGACCCAGAATCAGATAAAAATGATGACAAGGTATATTTTATGGCCCTTGGTGGATTGGAACATGTTGGGCAAAATATGTACCTGTATAAATACAAGGGAAAATTTATTGTTGTTGATTGCGGTATGGGTTTTTTAGAAGAAGAAATTGGTGCCGGCGACGTACAATACTGTGACACAAAATGGTTAGAAAAACGCAAAAAAGATGTTATCGCATTTGTAATAACACACGGCCACGAAGATCATATTGGGGCATTGAAATACATTTGGCCAAAGTTCAAGAAACCAATTTACTGCACACGTTTCCCGGCGGAAATATTGCGTCGCACTTTCCGCGGAATTGAAATGGATTTTGATTCAAAACGCGATATTATTGAATTTGATGCAAAAGGTGCAACATTAAAACTGGACCCATTTATCGTGGAAACGTTCCATGTCAGTCACTCGGTTCCCGAAGCCCAGATGTTGATTATCAAAACCGGTGCCGGCAAAATTCTGCACACGGGCGACTGGACATTTAACGATGACAACCCGATTGAACCAGAAACAGATTATGCGCGTTTACGTGAAATTGGATCTGACCCGAAATTGATTGCGTGCGTGTGTGATTCAACATCTGTGTCACGTCAAACGGTTCAGACAACAGAAATCCAAGTTCGTGATACATTGACGCAAATTATGCGCGATGCACCGGGACGCGTCATTGTCACCGGTTATTCACGCAGTTTGGCACGTATTAAAATGTTTGCCGATGCCGCACGCGCGTCTGGACGCATGGCCGCAATCAAAGAACGCAGTAATCCAAACCCCGTGCCGTATGTTGGTTTACCGGAATTCCGTGAAATTGGTATAGAATATAAATATCTGGAAGAAAATGACGTTTATGAATATTCCGAAATCAAAGATTTACCGGCCGAAAAACAGTCAATATTCTTGACCGGATCCCAAGGTGAAAAATTCGCAATGTTGACACGTTTGTGTCGCGGCCAAGTCAAAGAAATGAAACTTATGCCGACCGATACCGTGGTGTTCAGTGCGATTATTATTCCGGGTCGCGAACAAGATGTTTCGTTTTTGTATAACAAACTTGCAAAAATGGGAATTCGGACGCATACAATTTATGACACCGATCACGTCCATGCCAGTGGACATGCCGGACGACCAGAAATGGAACGGTTCTATGACATGGTTCACCCCCAGGTTTCTGTTCCGATGCATGGCGATTACATAAACGAAATGCTGAACGGGAAAATGGCAATGGAACGCGGCGGTGCAAAACATATGATGTTGGTACGCAACGGTGAAATGGTTGCATTGGCCGATGGTGCGGAACCATATGTTTGCGAAACAATTGAAACAGGTTTCGTCGTTATGGAGGGTGAAACCGAACGCAGTGCCAATGACCAGGTTTATAAAAACCGCAAAAAAATTGCATCTAACGGTGCAATATTTGTGACATTGCCAATTGATAAACGCGGATTCTTAAAGGGCACCCCAGAGGTTTCCAGTGCCGGTATATTTGAATCTGACGCAACCGGATTTATGAAACGCCAAATTCAGATTGAAATTACCAAAGCGATTGACGGCCTGTCCAAGACCGAACGTAAATCGCAAGATAACCTGACACGGACCGTTCAAACGGCCGCAAACAAGGTTGTTCGTGCATCATTGGGGGCCGACAAAAAACCGCAATACAGTGTGCATTTTGTGCAAAAATAATTATTAAATTTTGCGCTGAACCCCGGGATTTTCTTCCGGGGTTTTTATTTTTGGTAAAATAATTCTTTACAATAAAAATTTATTTTTATACAATAAAATCGCAAATTAAAAAAGGAAGGAAAAATGCCAAGAAAAACAACAAAAACCACTAAAAGAACTGTTAAAAAAGCGGCACCTGTGGCGGCAAAGGCCCCCGAGATGCACGAATGCCAATGTGGCGCGGCATGTCAATGCGGTTGCCATCATGGTAAATTCAAAAAATTCATCGTATTGTTAATCGTATTTTTGCTTGGGTTTGCGGTCGCCAAGATTACATGCTGCCACAAAAAGCATTTCATGCCGATGGGTCCAAAAGTGCACCCAGTATTTCAGAATGGTTGTTTGGACATGGCGTCTGTGAAATGCCCAAAAATGATTGAAATGTTACAGGCGTCCGAAGCAAATGTTGATGGTTGCATAACAAAAGAAGAATTTCGCGCAATGAAAAAAGCGATGCATAACGATATGCATCATCGTCCGGCACCGGCCCCAGAAGCACCGGCACCGGTTGATGCAGAATAAAATTTATTCGCTTGAAAAAAATAACCGCCAAAAAGGCGGTTGTTTTTTATTTTGCTAATTCGTTCATTTTCCGTACCGCCGTATCAAATGGTATGGATTTTGCTTCTATATTTTTACTTGCATTTATGGCCTTGACCGACTTTTTTGCCTTGATACTTTCGGATATACTTGCGATTGCACCGTAACCCAACGCAACGACCCCACCGGCCATCATAAGTGCGGCAAACACCATGCACAAATCATCATACCAAGTTTTAGATTTCATGCGTTCTATTTCATCTTTTTGTTCAGCCATATTGCACTCCTTTTTGGTCATTCTAACACAATTTTTTCGCAACACAATTATTATTTTTGGCGATTTTTAGGGTTGGGAACACGCAACAAGATGTCAAATATGTATTCATATTTTTCGGCGGGTGATGTGACACACTTTGCCATTTCATGATTTGCAATATTGGCCATCATTTTACGGGCATTCTTGGGCAATTCGGTTGTAATGTCATAAATAACCATTGCCGCCAAATCACGCATAGGTGTTTTATTCTCTGGGGTTTCAATGTCAATTACCGGAACATTCCATGACCAACCGTTCCATGTTTTACACATATCATAGAAACTGCGTATGAAATCAGCATTAGAATTTTCGTATTTTTGGGCGCGGTGGCGTATTTTTACCTTGTTATCCGCAAAGAACCTGTACACTTCCTTGGCATAGTTAATGTATTGAAGGTTTATTTTTGGTTTTATGGTTTTGCCGTCCGCCCGTGAAACAATCTCGGTTTCCTCATTATCTGTGGTCAACCGCATAAGGCGTTTTATATGAACCCCATCTGGTCCAACACAACGATTTAATATTGCCAATGTTGATTCGTCTGATGTCATGCCCAATTTATGCCATACTGCAAAATCAATTGCCGCACGATAATACTTGTCTTTTCCGTCTTTGCATGCGTTCATTATTTTCTGTTTGTCGCAAGATATGATTCCCGGATTATTCATTTTATCAGACGCGGTGCGTTGGCATATCTTGGCAGATGCATATGTGCACATATCGTTATCATATTCTTGAATATCGTTCTGGATTTTATCTGCGTCAAAACCAAACTTTTCGGCCAATGGTCCCAATTCACGATAGAACTTACGAACATTAAATATACCATGACTGCCCGTGGCATTATTCAGAATTGTCATGATTGCTTCACCAGTATCCCATCCGGGATTGTGATTAAACATTTGGCATGTGTAATCAACAACATTTATTGGCACCCCATGTTCGCCATCATACATAAAGATAAAAGATTGCGCCATATCATCCGGCACACCCGCACCACGCAACCGATTCCGTGCGGCATCTGTATTCATATACTTCATAAATTAATAAAACCTATTTAAAACTGACCTTTGGGGCAGTGCGTTCATCTTCGTTAATTTGGAACAATTGTTCGGGTGTAAACCCAAACATGCGTGCGACAATGTTGCTTGGGAATTGTTCTATTTGGGTATTTAATCCCATAACAACCGTGTTATAAAATTGACGCGCAGATTGAATTTTCGTTTCGGTATCCGTCAATTCACGTTGCAATTCCAAAAAGTTTTCATTGGCACGCAGGTTCGGATATGCTTCGCCCAATGCAAATAATTTATTAAGTGCACCCGTCAAACCGTTTTCAGCCACCGATTTATCAACCGCACCATTTGCCGCCATCGCAACATTACGCGCCGCAATAACCGCCGCCAAAGTATCTTTTTCATGCGCCGCCGCACCGCGTACGGTTTCAACCAAATTTGGAATTAAATCATAACGACGTTTTAATTGAGTGTCTATGGTTGCCCACGCTTCGCGCACCTGGTTCCGACGCGACACCAACCCGTTATAGACCGCCACGAAATACAATATCAACACCAATACTACGCCAATTGCTGTCCACATAATAAACTCCCTTGGTTAAATATCTATTTATAATATTTTAATGCAAAATATATCAAAATCAACAAATAACGATTTGCACCATATAAAATAATTGACGACTTGTGTTTTTGTGTTAATATAAATTAGAAGGTCAATTGATATGCAGCCCAATATACAAAGATTACAAGAAATCGTGAAACACGGCGTCATTACCCACAAGGGTCATTTTCATGCCGATGATATTTTGTCTGCGGCATTATTGAAAATCACAGGAATTATCTCAGACATACGCGTAATTCAGCGAGTTGGCGCAGTTCCTGATAATTTCAACGGTTTGGTATTTGACATCGGTTATGGCGAATTTGACCATCATCAGAAAGATGCGAAATATCGTTCAAACGGCAATAAATATGCAAGTTTTGGATTGCTGTGGCAGTCAATTGGAACCGAATATATTGTGCAGAAATTCAATACCACAGTCCAAAAAGCCCAAAAAGCAGCAAATAAATTTGATTCTGATTTTGTAACGTCAATGGATTTAACCGATAATTTTGGTCAAAGCAAATTTCCAAACTCTCTGGCATATTTAATTGCATCACGAAACAATGGTGATTTTACCACGACCGAACGTGACGAAATGTTTTATGAAATTGCCGACAGTTTATGCGTATATTTGGAATCTATGATAAAAACATCTTATGATTTTGTGAATTATCGGACCCAGGCATCTGAGATTGCTAAAAAAAATCCAGACGGCATAGTAATCTTTGGTGCCACAGAATTTATTCCACGGGATGCATTTGTTGGAACAAACATAAAATGTATCATAAAATTAACCGATCGGGGAACCTATAATATAACAACAATTGAACCATACAAAATTGATAATAGTTTTATAAAAATGCCGGGGTGTGTCCAAGTATGGGAAACCGGCGCAGCATTTAAAACACTTGAAAAAGCAAGGTATGCGGCCACCCAATTTGTTAATAACATAAATTTAAGTAAATAATCTATGATATTTTGCAATAAAAAATCCCGCGATTGCGGGATCTTTTTATTTTTTCCAGAAAGCAAATCCAGAACGTTTTTCTTTGTGTTCTTCGCGGTCTTTGCGTTCTTCGCGGGCACGCCGTCTTTCCGCACGACGTTCCTGAAATCTTTTGGCGGATTCTTCATCACGTTGAATCAATTTAATTGTTGTGACGGATAATTTACCATTACGGACTTCTTCTTCAAACTCTACAATATCACCTTCGTTCAAGAAACGTAAATCCGCATTTTTCAATGAACTTGAATGAACAAATACATCATCTGTGTTACCGTCTGCATTTGGTGTATCGGGTGCAATAAATCCGAAACACTTTTTACCGTTGTACCATTTTACTTTACCTTGGCGCATCTTTTTTTTCCTTTGCTACCTTGTTTATGATGTGGCCATGTTCGACCAAATCTATTTTGATTGTGTCATAACAAAAATGTAAAATCAAGAAAATAACAATAACGCGTTTCAGATTCTTTTCTTGCGAATATGCGATTATTTACTGGTATTATAATACCGATAAACTTCGTTCATAACAAAGTTAAATAATCGCACAGACAAACTGTCGCCTGGCATATTTGTCCCGCTGCGCGCACGTGGCATTGCCGCACACAAAATAAAACGCACCATAAATCTGAATATTGCGATTTCTTGGGTCATATCCAATTTTGACGAAGAATGGGTTATATGAAAGATTTCATTTTTAACCGCCGCATCTAATTTCATAAATATGTTTTCCAACATATTTTTTGGGTAATGCAATTTAGATTCGCGGGGGAAACCTTCAAACAAAGACACATCGCCGCCACGGCTGTATAAAATATTCCACCCAACACGTTCAAATAAATCATCCACGCACCGACAAATAACCCGATTATATTGCACAATGCCATTTTCCATCAATTCTGCGGCATCTTGTTCTATCTTCATATTTTCTGCATCGGGGCGTTCGCGCAATGTCGCGTAATAATCGTGCGTTTTGCGTTCAAATTCAAAGAATGTACGAACTTGGCATATAATCTCCATTGGCACGACATTATCAGGTGTCCCAATATTTACGATTATTTTAGAATCACGATAATTGCGTGGGTTATCTATGTCATAAAATTTATCACGCACAGAAATCACCCGTTCCGGCATAACATCACGCATGCGTTCAATAAATGTTCGGGCCTGGGGGATTAAATCAAACAGACATTTCACGCGCCAAACATCATTCAAGTACAGATACGGCTTTTTAACTTCGTCCAATTCGCGAACCAGGCGAACAACCAATCTGTCATCGCTGGGGCCAAGTATAGATAAAACTTCTTCGGCGGCATCAGTCACATATTTGCTTGCAAAACGTTTCCGAATTTTTCCTTCTATTTCATCTATTTCTGAACTTTTTCCCAATTCCAAAAACGCACATTTAACGGCCGCAATAACATCTTCGGTAAAGAACCGATAATATTTTCCGGTTACTTTGTCCAACGCCCGTTCCACATTTTTTTGCGCACCGACAATAACAGTCACAATAGAAGATACCGACAAATCAATCTTGTGTGCGGCCCCAGATGTAAAGAACTGGTTTCGCATTGGGTCTGCATCCAAACGATGATTTACCAAATATGATTTTAATGGATTTATATCTATGATTTTTATCGGTTTATTTACGGGTAAATCTGTTTCAGAATCATATTCTGTCACCGCTGTTTTCGGGGCGCCAAAACATTTACCCAAAATATGAAACACTTCGCGATAGCATGACATACCATCAGCATACAGACCTTTCAAGTAATCCGCGGCTTCTTCGTTTATACGTTCCGACGTCAATGCCTTGTCAATATATTCCAAGTTGCGTCTATCATGATCTGCCGTTAAAATATCTACTTCGTGTACGGTAACACTTGGCATTATTTAATCCCCCTTGGGTTATTTCATAATTGGGAACAGGACAACATCGCGCGCAGTTGGTTGATCAAAAACAATCATGGCCAAACGATCTATGCCCATACCCACACCGGAAATTGGTGGAAAACCATGTTCCATCGCCCTAACAAAATCGTTATCTGGGTTAAACGCTTCGTCATCGCCATCGGCGATATTCTTGGCCTGCTCTTCAAATGCGGCAAGTTGTTGAATAGGATTAACCAATTCAGAATATCCCTTGCACATTTCACCACCCGCCACCAACAATTGATACATATCCAAACGTCTAACATCATCGTTATTGCGACGTGCCAATGGTACCATATATGCCGGATAATTGTACAGGAATGTTGGCTGGACAATATTTACACGTATTTTGCGTTTATACACATAATCAACCAATGCCGGCACAGATTTCAGATCTTCTAATTCAGACATTGGGAACATTCCTTCTTTGACCAATTTATCACGCAACACATTTACATCATCAAAATCCAATATATCACACCCAAACAATTCGTTCATCTTGGCGGTGTAATCCATCATTTCATATTTACTGAAATCCAGTTTTATACCCTGGTATTCAATCTGTAATGTGCCACGGGCACGCATAATTAAATCTTGGACCAAATCCCATGTGAATTGAATATTGCGTTTATAATCCCAATACGCCGCATACCATTCAATCATTGTGAATTCTTGCAAATGCATTGCGTCCATACCTTCGTTACGGAAATCCTTGGCGACTTCGTAAACACGATCAAAACCGGCACCAATGGCTTCCTTTAAGAATAACTCTGGGGAAATACGTAATTGAAAATCGGCATTTAATGCATTGTGATGCGTAGTAAACGGACGTGCCGCCGCACCTGATGCAATGTTTTGCATAATCGGTGTTTCAATTTCCAAAAATCCGTTTTTATTCATAAAATCACGTAAATGCTGGGTCATCTTGAATCGCCCGAGCAACGCCCGACGTGATTCTGGATTTGATATAATATCCAAATAACGTTGACGATACCGCGTTTCCATATCGGTTAACCCGTGGAATTTTTCCGGTAATGGACGCAATGCCTTGGCCAAGATTTCATATGATGCCACCCGCACAGTCAATTCGCCCGCCGTTGTATGATACAATTCACCGGTAATCCCGATAAAATCGCCCATATCAACATTGGTTTTCATAAATTTATAATTTTCTTCGCCCAATTCTTCACGCGACATAGAAAATTGAATGTCACCATTTATGTCATAAATACGACCAAACATCAATTTTCCCAACCACCGCAATGCCGTAATACGACCACATAAACGGACCTTTGTTCCATCAGGCAATTCACGCGCATCCGCGATTGTGTGTGTGCGATCAAATTTATCTTTCCACACCACCCCATCACGCGCGCGGATGTTTTCCGCCTTTTGCAAACGTGCCGTTAATTCATTTGTGGAAATTGTATTATTTTCAGACATTTCGTACCCCCAATATTTATTATTTCCCGGATTATTATAACGCTTTACTTATCATATCACGCGTTTTTTCAATACCATATATCATTATAAAATTAGGCAACCGCGGACCACTTTCTTGGCCCAACAATACATTATAGAACATCGTAAAGAAATCACGCAATTTATCAACCGAATAATATTTTTTGCCGATATCATAACAATAGGTTTCCAAATCTTTTTCTATACCTGATTTACCAACAAATTGTGCCAAACCATCCATTAAATCTTTCAACACTTCTTTTTCTTGGTCGGTTGCATCGCGATATTTCTTGTTTGGTTTTACAAAATCATGATAATAATTAACCGCAGATTCCGCCATCTTGTTCAATTCAGGACTGTTTTGCGGATTCAATTCAGGATTATATGCCGTAATATATCCCCACATATCAGATACACGTTCTGTATTTGCGGCACTGGCCAAATTCAACAACAAATTGTACGATATTGGCATACGGCCAGCCGGCACCCCATGTTCACGGTGAATATACACAACTGGGTTCGTCAGTTTTGCAATATCATCTTGTCTATCGTAATTATTCAAATGTTGATAATATTCATCAACACTGCGTGGAATTACATCAAAGTACAACCGCTTGGCCGTAGTCGGTTTATTATACATAAACAACGCCAAACTTTCAGGATTACCATATTTTAACCATTGCTCTATGCTAATTCCGTTGCCCTTGGTCTTTGATATCTTTTGTCCCTGTTCATCAACGAATAATTGATATGTTAAATTTTCTGGGGCGCGTCCACCAAGTATGCGAACAATTTGCCCCGATAATTTATAAGAATCCGTTAAATCAGCACCGCACATTTCATAATCTACATCCAATGCCAACCAACGCATTGCCCAATCGGCCTTCCATTGTAATTTTGCCATACCGTTCAATACAGATTGTTCAACGCGCGTGCCGTCTTCATCTTTAAATACAACCGTTCCCTGTTCCGCATTAACGGCCAGCATTGGAACTTCTAATACGCGCCCAGTTTTTGGCGAAATCGGCATAATCGGGCTGTATGTTTTTTGTCTTTCTTCGCGCAGTGTTGGCAACATAACCTGCATAATTTTATCATAGTTTGCCAAGACCCGCATTAACGCATCATTAAAAGCCCCAGATTTATACATCTCGGTAGAACTTCTAAATTCATATTCAAATCCATAACTGTCCAGAAATTCACGCATCATTGCATTATTGTGGTCGCCAAAGCTCTTGTTTTCACCGAATGGATCCGGCACAGATGTTAACGGCATTCCAAGATATTTGGCGGTTTCTTCTTGATTTGGAATGTTTGTTGGTACTTTACGCAAACCATCCATATCATCTGAAAAAACTATCAACCGTGTTGGAATATCAGAAATTTTAGAAAACGCCCAACGAACCATACTAGTGCGTGCTGTTTCACCAAATGTACCAATATGCGGCAACCCAGATGCCCCAAAACCCGTTTGAAATAAAACATAACCTTTATCGGGAACTTTATTACCAATCAGTGCCAATATTTTGCGTGCTTCTTGAAATGGCCATGTATTTATTTGACTGTAATCTATATTTTCTGACATGCACTTTTCCCTTTTGTTAAAAAAAACGGGGCACCGAAAAGGTGCGCCCGTGAATTATTTCATGGTCGCACCATTACGATAAAGATTTTTTGCCGTTCTGACGCATTTTATTTCCAGGTGCCTTTTGCACCACGGCGGTATTATGCAAGTTTTTATATCAAATGTCAAAATAATTATTTAGAAAATCGCCAAATTTATTTGATTATAGGCTTTTTCACGTTTATAATACCCCGTGCCAAAAGGATTTATGTATGCGGATTGCCATAGATTTAGATAACACAGTTTTTGATACCGCCGCGAAATATCGTGCGGTTGTCGAAGCACACGATGGCAAATACACACCACCTGTGTCATACGACGTGTATAAAAATGGCTATTCAGTTGCGGCGGCGGCGGCATTACATGATTTATTGCATTCTGATGAATTATATAAGGCGACCGTTTTTGATCAAAACGTTCCAGATTTATTAAATAACCTGTATAATGGTACACAACACGATTTGTTTTATATAACCGAACGGTTATTGAATCAACATACGCCCACACTGTTGCAAATGCGCCGCGCAGGCATAATCTGTGATGATACAAAATTGGTTCATCGGATGCCAAAAATAGATGCATTAAAAGAATATAAAATTGATTTATGTTTTGATGACGCCCCACATGTTGTAAGCGATTGCATTACGAACAACATAGATGTGGTTATGATTTCCAATTATGACACCGCATATAATCATTATTTGCGCGAAAGTGTTGAATATTACGCTGACTTGGCAACTGCGTTAAAAAAACGCGGAATTATAGAATAACGAGGCAAAAATATGTATCGAGAAATTAGACCTGAAAGATTCGATGACAAAACAGGCAAATGGATTATGGAAATTGTTATGAACAATGGATATGTCCAAGTTATAACTTCTCCGGTTCGGGTGGCATTGGAAAATTATCGTAACGAGTTTCTTAAATTTGTCCAACAAGAGACACAAGTTCATTGAAACACATGTTCATTCAACAATTGAAAGACAAACGGATTATCCTCTGATTCTGTCTCAGATCCCGACCCAAACAATTCCATATCGTCTTTCACAGTTTTGGTGGCCTCTGCGATTTCGACGGTTTTTCTGGTTTTAGCATTCGCAACCTTATATGTTAAAAATTGCTTTGCCCTTTCCGTATCTCTTAAATGTGGAACATTCACACTTTCTAAAACATAATTCGTTAACAATATCGGCGAAAAATCTGTGTCTTCTAATGATGGTAAATCCAAATGTTTCAATTTTTTATTATCCGCCATAAAACTAATACCCACGTGCTTAAGTTTCGGGGCATATAAACTTTCTATATCTTGATTTCGTTCCAAAAAGAATCCGCCCACTGTTTCCAATTCATCAAAACGGACGCTGGTCAATCCTTTATTATTGCACATAAAATTATTACCACATTGTTTCATTTTTGGTACATACAATTCGTTACATTGTATATTGAAACGCATAAAGTTATCACCAGCATCTAATAGTTCTGGCAAAATTACAGATTGAAGTTTTTTATTGCTATTAACAAAACCTTGACCACAAGTTTGCAATTGCGACATACCAAGTTTTGTTAATTCCATATTGGTTGATAAAAAATTATCCCCAACGACCCGCAATTTTGGAACATATACAGATTTCAGCACCTTGTTATAAAAGAAAAACGCGTTTCCAACGGTTTCTAACTCTGGCAGCCATAAATCCGTTATTGCATTATTTTGTGCCAGAAAGTCATTACCTACACTTTTTAATTTTGGTGCATTGAATTCTTGTAATATTGTGTTGCCGTTCAATATATATGAACCAACTTCTTCCAAATTTGGCGCATCAAATTTCGTCATACAAGCATTATTGGCCAAGAAGAACTTTCCTATCTTGCGAACATTTGGAATATTTAAACGTTTTATTGAATCGTTTAATTGCAGGAATCCATCACCTATTTCCGTCACATTCGGTAAATTCAGTTCGATTATTTTTCCATTTTCGGTCGCAGCAACACGAATTCCGTCCGCATATATTACCTTTTCTTTTGGGTTATCCGGACTTGCAACATCCTTGATATTTTTACCATTTATCAATTCAGCCAATATATCAAATGCCGGGTCTTTAACGCCCGAGGGATTTAATAAACATTTCTTCTTTTTATCCAACACAAAATAGTCCAACATCATTTCGGAATTTTTATCTATGCGGACCATGTCACTGCCACGGAAATAATAATTTGCATCAAAGCAAACATTTTCCACTTCGTAATTATATCTTATGAATTGACCATGAACTAATCTGAAATTCTGGGGAATTTCAGCATTGGTGACACTGAAATCAACATGAAAGTGATTTTTTATTGAATTTGTCAGTCCAGGAATGATGTTGTCAGGATTATTATTAAAAGTTTTATCACATTCAGGAACCGTATGGTTATAACGATTTTTTATGGATATATCATCCCCCCTTTTTGATACCTGGATAGAAATTACAGAGGTACCATAGTCATCTTGACGTTCAGGTATTTCCGACGGTTTAATATGCCATTCACTTTCTGGCAATTTATCATCACCAAAGGCCTCTTTTTTAACCGCGTGTATAATGTAATGATCATCAAATCTTTTGCGCCCATCATCCCAGTTTTGCCCCACCGTACATATTAGTTCATGTCGGTCGGTTCGTGGATTTCCCCCCGTCATACCATGTTCCACAGAACGTGCGTCACGAAAATATCCTGCAATTGCGTTTTGTTCTTCTTCATTTGTTACATACCACGCACGATATCCCGCCATATCCAACAATTCTATTGGATCTTTATCGCTGACATATTCAGATTCAATTGGCTTTACATACATTTCGCGCAATATCGGAAACAAAGACCGTATTTCCGCCGGATTTTTGCCGGCAAATTCCAATATATGAGCAATATTTGGAATAGATTCTAAACGTGCATCACGAATATCATGGGAAGCCTGTTCGCCATTTTGTTTTTTTAACTGTTTTAAAACTTCTGCCGTATTTATTGCCAATTTTGCTCCACTACTTTAATGTGTATTCTATCACAAAAGTCGGTATATGTTGAAGCAAAATCGGCAACATTTATCAGACAAGATTATACCGAATATTTCTCAAACACTTTGTTTAACTGATTATGCACCTGGATTATTGTGGCGCACTTCGCCATATGTTTAACCGATGCCGCGCCGATATATGTGCAACAAGATGCGATTCCGCCCCCGATATCTTGTAATATTTTATCCAACGAACCCGTGTATGGAATCAGCAATTCACGCCCTTCGGATGTTTTATAATTGCTCATTCCGCCAGCAAATTTATTGTTTGCGTATTCAGATGACATGCCATAGTACGCCTTGAAATACTTGGTTTGCACAACATGCGTCCCATCCACCATTTCATTTGTTTCAAAATGCTTTGTGATTATTTCGCCTTCTGCTTCGTCTGTACCGGCGAACATTCCACCCGCCATAACGAAATCTGCGTTTAAACATAATGCCTTGCATATATCACCAATATCGACAATGCCACCATCGGCGCATATATGTCCGTTTACCGAATGTGCGATATCTGCACATTCCACAATCAGTGATACCATCGGTGTGCCGCAGCCCGTTTGTTTACGTGTCAGACAAGCGGAACCACTGCCTATGCCACATTTTATGATATCGGCATAATCCAACAATTTTAGGCATATATCACCACTGGCAATATTTCCCGCCATAATAACGGCATCAGGAAATTCTTTACGCACACGCGCCAAAACATCCAATGCTTTTTGAATATAAAAATTCGGTGCATCTATACAAATATTCCGGTTCGCCGTCCATTTGTGTTTAGATTCCAAATCTTTCAATTTCTGAATTTCGGCATCGGCATTTTTTAACCCGATTGTAATAAACAGATTGTCCAATGGAATATTTTGCCCACGGCAAGAATCAAAAAACGTCCCAATTTCATCAGCACTGTAATGTTTGTGTATTGTTGCAAACATTCCACGTGCCAATAATTTTGCCGCCACGACAAAGTTTCCAACCGTCGCCATATTGGCATTAAACACCCCCAGTCCTGTTCGTGTTTGTCCATGCTTGAACTTAAACATGCGTTCCAATGTGACATCTTTGCGCGAATTCAGGTTTATGCCCATTTTTGGCCGAATTAAAATATCGGAATAATCAAGATATGTTTCTGATAAAATCTGCGTCATATAAAATCCCCTTTGCCAAGGCAATTATAGCCAACGTGCGATATACGTTTCAAGGGATTTATTATATGGTCCCATTAGTGAAATTTACCATGAACGCGGGCCTTTATCAACGTTCCCCAAAATGGGTCATCTATTCCGGAAACGAACAATTTCTTGCCGAATTTTTTTGCATATTCAATACTGCGTTTATGTAAAACCTGACCTTTACCACGGGTGTTGCCTACAATATCCAACATTTTTGTATATGATAATTCTTTGAACAACCGTGCATCAGGGTTTTCATTTGGATTTTTATCGTAAATTCCACCACCGTCCTTAAAAAACCAACAGAAATCCGCCGCCATAACCGTTGCAACCCAAACCGCCGAAATATCAGACCCTTCACGTCCCAGGGTGGTATAATCTTCAAATTCATTTACACCTTGGAATCCGGCCACCACAGGAATACCATTTAATGGGCTTACATGCGTCATTTCTATACGTTTAATCGTTGCATTACCGAATTTATCATCTGTTAAAATTCCAAATTGTTGGGCATTATAACTGTGTGCTGGGACCCCAATATCATTCAAACGCATTGACAACAATGCCGCAGATTGCATTTCACCCGTGGCCAGCAATGCATCCAAATCACGCTTATTCGGTTTGGTCGCGATACGGTGTGCCAAACCATCCAGTTGATTTGTTGTTTTTCCCATGGCCGATACAACAATGGCCTTGATTTCATATTGTTCCGACAAAGTTTTTACAAAATCCGCAACCCGATAAACTGCGTTTTCATCGGAAAGAACCGACCCACCAAATTTCAGAACAACAGATCTGTATTCAATCATATTTATCACACCTAAGATGCTCTTTATCAGGTGGATTATAAGCGTTTTTTTGGTAATTGCCACAAAAAATTATTTGACAATATCATTTTTTGTGCTATATGTATAACAAAGGGTGTAAGTATGTCATTAAAGGCAAAATTGGAATATATGCTAAAGAAATTCCCAGCAATTGCAAAAATTGCCGGGGTAAAGCCATATCCCGAATATGATATTCCAGAACCCACAGAGGCCGACAAGGAGTGTTTGAAACAATATATTGCGGATGTTAATGCCGCCGCAGATAGGTACAGCAAATTAATTGATAAATATATGGTAAACCCCGAAGATACGAAACAACAGCTTTCTGAAACGAGTATGGCACACCAAGATATAGTGGCGGCATACGAACAGCATGCCGCAGCGAATCAAAAATTACAAGATTTCTGCACATTGCATCCAGAATTGTGGGCCCCGGGCAATGATGTTGCATGGTTTTATGATGCAGATGCCTTGGAAGCCCAAATGAAATCTATTGAATCTGCGGAACTTCCATACATAAATGAATTAATTAATCGCTGTAACGAGATTCAGCACCAAATTGCCAAACAGAAAGATTCTGGTGCAAACACTGAAGATTTGGCAAATGAATTATCATTTACATATGAATTAATCCTTGATGCCCAACGAACGATTGGTGATAGATGCAATGAAATCTGGTGGGCTGCAATCCCAGACGTCATAAAACATAAATATGCAAAAATTATGAACGATTCAATGGTCAAATTATTGGCTGAAAGCGATGAATTGACCGATTATGTTGTAAATTTCCAGGACAAGACAGCCGATATCAATAAATGCAGAAAGTTTTTGAAACTGTTGGAACAGCAAATGAACAAACGTTTGATTGTGACATCAAAACCGGTCAAATGTTTGCTTGCCGCAAAACATGATTTTAAAAGTGCCGGTGAATATGATTTAAAAGAAATCAAGATTATCGTTGGATACGACTACTGTTTCAAATATGGTATCAATTATGTTATTGACACAGTGAAACATGAATATTTTGGACATCATGTTGATAATGTTGCACCAAATATGGGGCTCCAGGGTGAATCTATGGCCAGATTTATCAGTCAACGATTTGGTAAATTTAGATCACATGGTGGTGCAAAAACATGGAGTTTAGTCTTGCAATCACCATTGTTGCATACTAATTACGACATTGACGATGACGTTCCACAAGAATCTTTGGCCGCATTGCTGGCACAAGGTTGGAAATTACGCAAAGCCAACGATAAATTTGAATACTCTGCATACCGTAAACGTTTTGAGGAACAAACCGCATTCTTGGTTGGCGAAACACATGATATGGCAAATCAAGTATTGGAATATCGCCGTATTCATGGAATAACCAGTGCAAAAAAATCAAAATAAAACCACACATCTGGGTGGTTTTCGTTTTAACCTTACGCAATTTGCGTAATTAACCTTTATGTGTTATAATCAACGGAGAAAGAAATTCTGCCTAGGAAACATATACTCACTAAAAAGAGATATAGGATATGAACATAAAATCAATATGTGCTATTAATTCGATAATAATGTGTTATGTGGTCTCCCCATTGTCGTTATATGCAAATGAGTCATTTAAGTTCGATGGTAATAATATTGAATCCCATATAAAACAAACTTTGACACCTATTATTTCTAAAGCTATTTCTAATCATTCAAAACCATTAAATTGTACAGAACTTTCAGAGAATGATCCATGCGTAAAGACAGAAAATTACCGTAATCTCTTTGGCAAGGATATAAATACCCCTTTAGGTGTATATTGTACCGTAAAACAAGGATGTTGTGAAGATTTTAAAAGACTCAGAAACAAAGAACAGTACTGTGAGTGTTACGCTAGTCAATTAAGGAAAGAATCTTACCATTATGATTTTACCACAAATCTTAGCGTGCAAGATATTGATAGAATAAAGTCGAAAGTGGATAATGTTTGTAGAGAATACGATGATGCTATTATAGAACCAGATATGTGGTATGAAATTTTCTTTTACAGATGTACCGAGGATGAAAAGCTAGGAGTAGAGTTTTGTGACGGATTGGCTCAGACAACCAGAGATTTAATATATAATGAAGTTAGCAAGAAAGCTAATGCAGAAGAAACAAACACGAAATTTGAATTATATACATCAGAATATAATGAAATACTAGCTTCAAAAGAATACAAATCATTATTGGAACAAGAATGCGAGTTGTATGAACCTTGCTCTACCGCGAAAAAAGAAGCAATTTCCATATGGAACAAACTTATTGGCGAATAAGAAAAACCACCCAAACGGGTGGTTTTTAAATCCTGGTGCGAGCAAAGGGGCTCGAACCCTCGACCTCAACCTTGGCAAGGTTGCGCTCTAGCCAACTGAGCTACGCTCGCATTGCGTCTGGTATTTTTACATACAAAAAATCATTTTGCAAGTAAAAAATGGTGGTTTCACGTAATGGTGTATATCAGACCAAATTTATGTAATTTTATTAGTATAATCAAACAGGATCTTAGAAGCACATAGACATAAAGTCATTTTAATGGTATAATATACGTATAAAAAATTAAAGAAAGGGTGAGAAATGGCCAAAGCTAGAACAAAGAAGCAAAAACTAAAAAAAGCGGTGTTTACATTGGCGACACTTGGGTTATTGGGTGTTGTGGGCACTAAAATTGCGCAACGTATTATCAGGGGGCGCGATGACGATAAAGATGGCGCCAAGCAAGAACAGCCCGCCACGCAACAACGCGATTTTATGACAATGGCCATGGAAGAATACTATCCAGAAGTATTTATTGCGGTTGAAGAATTGGAAACAAATCGTCAAACCCCGAAAAAACAAAGTGGGGAATCCCGATATACATATTGGAATGGATTGACATGGGTTTATACAGTTGATAAAAACGGCAAAATACACCAACATGCCTGCACTGGAACCTATAAAGATCAAGCAGCCCAAATGAATCGCGATCAACGCGAAGAACAGTTTCGGTTACATTTGCGATTTGAAACTTTTAAACGTTTACAAAGTGCGATTAATGGCAAACCCAACATAAATCATAATATGATTATTGGGCTGTGCATGGCGGGCTATCAATTACCAGGGCACATGTCAGACATTGCGATCCGCTTAAATGATGCAAAAAACACACAAGAAATAATGGACGCATTTAAATATAAATTGCCCAGTTCATCTTCGTGGCGCGAAGGAACGCTGAAACGGCGTTGGTGGTGTGGCGCCTATGCCGCGGGGTTAATTACCGCCGAAGATTTATTAAGTTTACCAAAAGATTCTTTTTCAAAGATATCATTGTCCAACGTTGCAACAGGCATAAAAACAGATAAGAATGGTAGACTGATTATTGACCATTTCAAATATGACAAGGCAACGGTTAAGTACGCGTTAAATACCGCACGTACAAACGGAACGAAAGAAATCGTTGAAAATATTATGAACGACAGTCAATCTGGACGCGATGCAATTAATTTTGTGAGATATGGTCAAACACCATCCACAACAGCATCATATGATCACGAAAAATGGAAAAAAGAATACGATGCAGCCGTTGCAGAATTTCAAGCTGGAAATTTTGCCGATGCCGCCAGAAAATTTGAATCTATGTTAAAAGATTATCCAAATGACGCATTGTTATTAAATGATTTGGCCACAACCTATAACCAACTTGGCGAATATAATAAGGCTCTTGAATGTACTACCAAAATCTTTACAGAAATAAAAAACAGCAGTCAATATGCAGCCGCGTATTATAATGCTGGTGTCGCCCGCGAAAAATTAGGGCAATATAAATCCGCGTTGGCCAATTATCAACAAGCCCAAAAGCATGGCAACAAATCCAAAGCCGTATCCGATGCCATTGCACGTGTTCAAAGTCTTGCAGCAAAAATAAGTGGAAAAAATAAATACCTGGCCGCGACAAAAATGTTGACCACGTCCCCCCAGGTACGCCCTCATAAAATGCAAAATATGCGGACACGCGGGTCACGAACATATAATGCATAGTAATACCTTATAAAGAAACCGCCCGTTTGGGCGGTTTTGTTTAATTAGAACCATTTCCATGGTTGCAGTAATTTCAGCATGCTCATCGCGGTGCGTCTGTCTGCAAACGCATGACCGCAACGTGGACATACGATGAATGGTGCAATTACGGCCTTGTATTTACCACGTATCATTGTCCAGATATATAAACCCAATGCCCATGCCGCAATTACCAATCCCCATGCGACATAACCAAAGTATTTATTCACCGTACGTGTCAAGATTTGCACAACACCAACGTTTGATTTTTCCAAGTCGTTATAAATCTTGACGGCAACCGGCCACGAAGATGGACGCCATGGATATACGTGTTTAATTCCATAATTGGTCAGCAACGTTGTTCCCAATCCCCCAGAATTTTTATCCAATTGTTTTTTGATTGCTTCGTCAATCATCTTGTCAACTTCGATTTGTGATACCTTGACCAATTCTTTTTCAACCGTATCCAATTTTTCATTTACCATTTTGGCAACATTATCCACTTTATCAATACCGGCGTTGGCCTTGTCAATTGTGCCATCGGCCTTGGCCACGACATTGTCAACCGCATCTGTTTTAATACCAAACTTGTTTGCCAACCCGGTCAGTCCTTTGACCTTGGACGTTGTTTCGGACGCCTTGGCGGTGGTATCTTTGGCCTTGGCGGTGGTATCGGTCACTTTATCAACCTGTTTTTCAACAATCTTGACCTTTTGGATTGCGATATTTACCGGCTTTTCAAGATTGATTGCATCCTTGATTCCGGCCAATAATCTTTCGTATTGTTCAACAATATTGCGTTGCAAATCAAAGAACATGGATACAACAATGGACTTTTTAATTGGGCCCGAATAGTGCGCCTTGACATACAGCGGGAACCACGCCACAAACGCCAACCATATCACAGATACGATTATAAATATACGTTTTGCGTGTGTAATCACAGATGTTTTTTTCGCGACAGTTTTTGCACCACCGCGGTCAATTACTTCTATTTCTTTTTTTGCCATGGGATATCCTTTTGTTGATATTCTGATTCTTTAACATTTACAAAATAAAATCAACAGGCAATTTTATATGCCCGTTGTTTTTTCTTATTATTTTGTCTTTTCCCTAAAATACGCCAAAACATCTTCGTTGTATATCATCATGCTTTGTTGAATTGGGATATCTTTATGTATATCTATTAAGGCCTCTATGGTTTTATAATAAATTTCGGCCTTTTTTGGATTACTAAATGCCGCAACATCAATCGAAGCAGCCAAATCATAATTATATCCATCTTTTGCTTTATTACACCCCAGCGTATAAATCATTACCAATTTATCAACATTTTTACGTGCGACCGCCAAGTACCACCTGTCGGAATTATTGATTTTGAATTCTGGAACCTTTGTTACTTTAACTTTGCCATCTGATTTTTCTGACATATTATTCCCCTGTATAGTTTTTTATAAATTCATTTTTATATTCTGTGAAACGGCCCTGCTCTATTGATTCACGAATACCACGCATCAAATCTTGATAGAACCACAAATTATGCTGGGTCAATAACGTTGCACCCAATATTTCATTACACTTAATCAAGTGATGAATATATGCACGTGATAACTTGCACGCCGGACAACCACATTTATCATCCAGTGGCGTGGCATCGTCACGATATTTTGCATTACGCATATTCATTGTGCCGTGACGCGTAAATGCCATTGCGGTGCGGCCTGCACGCGTTGGCATAACACAATCGAACATATCAACACCACGTTCCACCGCACCCAGTATGTCTAATGGTGTTCCGACACCCATTAAATAACGTGGCCGGTCGTTTGGCAACATTGGGGTTACGGTTGCAATCATATCAAACATGACCTGTTGTGGTTCACCAACCGCCAACCCACCAATTGCATATCCATCAAAACCAATTGCCGTCAATTCACGTGCCGATTTTTCACGCAGGTCTGGGAAATCGGCACCCTGGACAATACCGAAAATTCCGTATCCATCGCGATTAACAAATGCTTCTTTACTGCGTCGTGCCCAACGTGTCACCATATCAACATTCTTTTCGGCGCGTTCCCGCGTTGTCGGCAAATGCAGACATTCATCCAAAACCATTGTGATATTGGAATCCAATTGATGTTGAATATGCACAGAATCTTCGGGCCGCAAGAAATGTTTAATTCCACCATCAATGTGTGATGTAAATTCTACACCTTCTTCCTTCATTTTGACCAAATTAGACAACGACATAACCTGGAAACCACCACTGTCGGTCAGTATTGGGCCATGCCAACCGCCAAACCGATGCAATCCGCCCATCTTTTCCACCAAATCACCACCGGGACGCATCATTAAATGATATGTGTTACCCAATATAACCTCGGTTCCGGTCGCTGCGACCTGGTCCATGGTTAATGCCTTGACCGTGGCCGCCGTTCCAACCGCCATAAATGCCGGGGTCTGAAAAGTTCCATGTGCCGTTTCCACCGACCCGCGACGCGCGTTTCCATCCGTTGCAATTAAGTTAAACTTTAATGACATATCAATTCCCTATTTAAAATTATCGTGCCATATTTGTTCCAAATCACCGTCGCATTTTGGGCCGTGCGTGATAATTGACATATCGCCATCAAAATAATTACGCGTATATTTTATAACATCTGCATTGGTGATACTGTCCGATATTTTTGTTTGTTTATTAAAATCATACATGTGTTTATAAATCAGCCAATCTGTGACAATACGATCACAACGTTCCGCATTACTTTCTAAAAAATTTGCACGACCTAATTCATTTTGATTTTTATAGCGCAACAAATCCGTATCATTCGGCAAATTTTCCGAATAAACTTTATACGATGTTTGTGCA
>CACXXP010000010.1 GCA_902771695.1 uncultured Pseudomonadota bacterium
CAACCGGTATGATGCCAAATGAATTAAAAAATCTGTTACTAAAAGCAATGGATGAACAATAAAAATAAAACCCACAGAAATGTGGGTTTTAATATTTTATTATTTGTTAAACAATTTATCGGGATTATTGGCGTTGCACAGGCCGACAATAAAATCAACCCATGTCCAAATCATAACATCCAAGAATAACCACGCACCGATAACGCCAAACAAACCGGCCGGGTTCGGCATGTTGTTGTATGCGCAAAAGCCGGCAATTGCAAGACAAATTATACTGCCTAAGAATAAAGCCAGCATAGTAAATGCCTGGGTGAAACGTTCGGCATAAAATTTATGGATTCCCAACAAACCCAAGAAAAATGCCAACTGGGCATATACGACGGCTGATTTTTTTTGTTTTTTTACCATTCTTTCTCCTTTTGTGTTTTATGATTCGTATTATATTTTATCAAAATATTCATATGTTTTCAATACACAGGGCGTTTCTTTATTTTTTATATACAAGAATTTTTTCAGGCGTCCCCAGGTTGCAAAGACCAATAATGAAATCAACCAATGCCCATATGCAAACCGCAAACCCTGGCAATATCAGCAACCATCCGATAGTTCCCATCAACAGCATTGCAATACCTTGGCCATTTTTACCAACATAGAATTTATGTGCGCCAAATATTCCCAAAAACCACGCCAACAATAAATATATTAACATAGATTTGCCATTGGTTAATTTATTTAATTTGGCGGCCAAAGTGGCCTCTGCGGTATAGCCGCATTTTGGACATTTTTTTGCTTTATCAGAATGTCTGTGTCCACATTCACGGCAGTAAATCATCGCCATATTAAATCCTTTTGGATGCTTATGAACTTTATATTATTTTACCAAAATATTTATGTTTTTTCAATTGTGTTTATTGGGCAATTTTTCTATAATATTGGTATGACAAAAACAGCAGATCTTTTTATCCGTGCCGAGCACGCAGAGTTAATAAAAAAACTGAACGAATGGGACATTGCGTATCACCAAAATGATGCCCCAATCGTGGATGACGCAACATACGATGCGGCAAAAAAACGCGCATTGGCCATAGAACAAGAATACCCAGAACTTGCACGAAATGGTGCATCAACACATGTCGGGGCGGCCCCATCGTCAAAGTTTAAAACATATCCACATTCTGTGCCGATGCTGTCTATTTCTGATGTGTTTGACGAAGGCGAGGTTGCCGATTGGTTTAACAAATTGTCAAACCAAGATTTGTTTATTGAATTAAAGGTTGATGGGGTATCATATGCCGCACGCTATGAAAATGGGGTTTTGGTGCGTGGTTTGACGCGGGGCAGTGGGGTTTCTGGCGAAGATATTACAGAAAACCTTAAAACCATACCTGATATTCCACAAAAACTTTCTGGCGAATTTCCATCTGTGATAGAGGTTCGTGGCGAAGTATATATGTTGCGTGATGATTTTATTGCGCTGAATGCGGCGGCAGAAACATCGGGCGACAAAGTTTTTGCGAATCCGCGTAATGCGGCGGCGGGTTCACTGCGGCAACTGAATCCGAAAATTACGGCGTCACGGCGTCTGTCCGCATTTGGATACACGTATGGCGTGGTGTCTGAAAAAATGTGGAAAACCCAATCGGAATATTTTGACCGATTGGAATCATGGGGATTCAAGACAACGCGTGCCTGGGCGCGGCATGCACACACGATGGATGAAATCCAGGCAATGTATAACGACATAATTTTAACACGTGCCGATATTCCGTTTGATATAGACGGTCTGGTGATAAAGGTGAACGATGTCGCAACCCAAGAACGTATGGGCGCCCGCGCCAACAGTCCCCGATGGGAAGTTGCATATAAATTTCCGGCTGCACGTGCAGTGACGACTCTGCGCGGTATTACAATTCAAGTCGGTCGGACGGGGGTGTTGACCCCAGTTGCAGAATTGGAACCAATCAATATTGGTGGGGTTGTTGTGTCACGTGCAACATTACATAATGCCGATGAAATCGCGCGATTAAATGTGCGGGTTGGTGACAAGGTGACCGTTCAGCGTGCTGGCGATGTAATACCACAAATCGTTGATGTTGCGGAACCTAACGCTGATGCGGTTGATTTTGTTTTCCCAAATAAATGCCCTGTTTGCGGTGGTGATGTTGTTCGCAGTGAAGGTGAGGTTGCATATCGTTGCGTGAATACTTTGGGGTGTCCGGCACAGAGAATTGGTGAATTAGAACATTTTGTTTCACGGCCTGGTTTTGATATAGACGGCATTGGCACGCGTCAAATTGAATTGTTTATATCGCGTGGTTGGATTGAAAATCCTGCGGACATTTTTACATTGATTGAAAAACATGGCGATGAAATTCGTCGCTTGGATGGGTTTGGTGATAAATCTGTTGAAAATCTGCGGCAATCTATTGAAAACGCACGTACCCAAGAATTACACCGTTTCTTAACGGCTATTGGAATACCAGATGTTGGAAAAACAACGGCGAAATTGTTGGCAAATAATTTTGGAAATTTGGAATCTGTACGGAACGCAACGATTGCTGAATTAACGTCTGTGAATGGAATTGGTGATATAATGGCGCGCGAGATAGTTTCATTTTTTGCCAATGCACGTAATATTGCGGTTCTGGATGAATTATTGAAATATGTGACGGTTAAAACAGCGAATAAAACTGTTATCAAAACGGCCGTATCTGGCAAGAAAATTGTGTTGACGGGAACATTGGCAAATTATGGTCGTGACGAGGCACGTGAAATATTGGAACGTATGGGTGCCAAGGTATCTGGGTCTGTGTCCGCCAAAACGGATATAGTATTGGCCGGTGCAGAGGCCGGCTCTAAATTAACCAAAGCCCAAGAATTGGGAATAACAATTTGGGACGAATCTGATTTTGAACGTGTAATTCAAGAAGCGGGGGCGGACAATGGCGGACGATAAAAAACGCGACCCGAAACGTGACACTAAACGCGATGAAGAACCCAAAAAGATATCTTTTAAATGGCGGTTGTTTGTATGGTGTTTCAATCTGGTGTTGGTGGCGACGGTCGGTATTGTTTTTTATGTCGGGATAATTTATTTTCAGATGCCATCGTTGGATGCTATATTGAATGAAACGCGTGAACCCGCAATTGTATTCTTGGACGAAGGTGGCAGTGAAATTCGCAGTTCTAATAAAATTATGGGAACACCGGTATCGGTTGAAACATTGCCCCCACATGTATGGCAATCTATTGTCGCCATAGAAGACAAACGTTTCTTTGCGCATGGGCCTTTTGATACGCGTGCAATGTTTCGTGCGGTTATATTAAATATTATTCGTGGGCATTTTGCGGTCGGTGGATCATCTATTACGCAACAAACTGCCAAGAACATATTCTTGTCACGCGATAAAAAGATATCACGCAAAGTTCAAGAACTGATATTGTCGTATTGGTTGGAAAATCGTTTTGATAAAAATCAAATTCTTGATTTGTATATGAATCGTGTATCGTTGGTTGGTGGTATGCGCGGCATAGATGCGGCATCGCGCGCAATGTTTGGGCGTGCGGCAACCGAACTGTCTGTGGCCCAGGCGGCACAGATTGCTGCGATGTTAAAGGCGCCAACTACTTACAGTCCATATCGCAACCCACAAAAAAATATAAACCGCGCACGCGTGATATTGCAAGAAATGGTTCGCCAAGGATATATTGATATAACAACGGCACGTGCCGCAGCATCTGAATTGGCACCTGCGGCGGGAACCCCGGATACAAATCTGTATCGTTATTGGACGGACTTTGTCACCGATGAATTAAAGTCACGTGTTGGAATAATGGATTCTGATGTTTTTGTTCACACGACTTTGAACACAAAATTACAAAATAAAATTACGCGCGTAATGCCGGACCATACCGGTGCGTACCAAGGGGCCGTTGTCGCCATGGCGCGGGATGGCGCAATTCGTGCGATGGTTGGTGGTACCGATTACCAGGTCAGCCAATTTAACCGTGCAACTGCCCGTCGTCAACCCGGCAGTGCGTTTAAACCAATTGTATATTTGGTCGCGTTGGAAAATGGTATGACCCCAGAATCAATGGTAAATGATTCGCCATTTGCAATTGGCGATTACAACCCGAAAAATTATAACGAAAAATATTATGGCGATATCACATTGGCAACTGCATTTGCCAAAAGTGTAAATTCTGTGCCATTAAAATTGACAGCACAGTATGGTTTAGATTCTGTATTAAATATGGCCGGTCGTTTGGGTGTTGGTGGAAAATTGCGCCGCGAATTTTCAACTGTCCTGGGCGCATCAGAAATGACGTTGCTGGATTTAACAAATGTGTATGCGGTGATATGGAATGATGGAATGTCTGTCCACCCATATGCAATTACACGGGTAACGGATTCGCGCGGTAATGTGATATATGAACGCAATCCATCGGATACCTTCCAAATATTATCGCCGGATACAATCGGTTATATGACAGAATTGTTGGCGGATGTTATACAGCCAAATGGTACGGGACATCGTGCCGCGGCGTCAAATGTTATTGGTGGTAAAACCGGCACCAGTAACGATAATCGTGATGCATGGTTTGTTGGCGCAACTGATAAGTTTATAATTGGTGTGTGGGTTGGGAACGATGATTTTACACCAATGTCGTCAAAGATTACTGGTGGGACAATTCCTGCGGAAATATTCCATGACATTGTAAAATAAAATCCCGCCAAGAAATCTTGACGGGGTTCGGTGTAAAAGGGTAGGTAATTTCTATTTCAATGGTCTGTCAATGAACATCAATATTAACCATACAACCGCGGCAATACCGATAATCGCATAGATAATATTAGATACCATTGTTGCCGGTCCAAACAGCCACGCAACTAAATCAAAACCAAAGATTCCAATCAACCCCCAGTTTATTGCCCCAACAAAAGTTAACGGCGCAAGAACATAATCTGTTAGTCCTTTCATTTTTCCCCTCCCATGAGAAATTGTTTTATTTGTCTTTTGGACAATGGTATTATACCGCATCCCCATGTACCAGACAATACGAACAAAAACCTATGGGAAAGCAACAAAAAACCGCCCAAACGGGCGGTAAAATTAGAATCCGAAAACCATTCTTTGTTTTGATTGACGTTTCTTTTCATTACGAACGGCTTCTTCTTTCAAACGTTTGCGTTTTGTTGTTGGTTTTTCATAACGCTGGCGTTCTTTCATTTCGCGATAAAGTCCTTCTTTTTGGGACTTGCGTTTTGCAACGCGCAATGCCTGTTCAACGTTGTTATCACGTACAAGAACTTTGACCATAAACTATTCACCCCCTTTGGCGATTTTATAAACTTATTCTTGGTGGAGCTGATGGGACTCAAACCCACGACCTCCTGAATGCAAATCAGGCGCTCTAATCAACTGAGCTACAACCCCAGAACTGTGCAGGCCATATTTTATGTGTATTTCATATAAAAGTCAACAAAAAAGTTCGGATGCGCCAAATAAAGTTTTTATTGTCCATGGGCAAAAAATTATTTAGAATGGCACCCATGAAAGCAAAGATAGAACTTGATAGACCGATTGTTATGGTCGGTTTGATGGGGGCGGGCAAAACCAGTGTGGGTCGCGCATTGGCGCACCATTTGGGCGTTCCGTTCATAGATTCCGATAAAGAAATTGAACGTGCGGCCGGGTGCAGTGTGGTTGATATATTTTCGCTTTATGGGGAAAAAGAATTTCGTCGCGTTGAACGCCAGGTTGTTGATCGCCTGATTGATTCACCCCCGCGTGTCAAGATTATTTCTACCGGCGAAGGTGCATTTATAACCCCGGAAATTCGGCAACGCGTATTACAGGATGCAATCAGTATATGGCTGAAGGCAGACCTGGATTTATTGGTCAAACGGACCAAATTTCGTGATACCCGTCCGCAACTTTTGCACAATGATAGTAAAAAAATCCTTGCCCAATTGATTGCAGAGCGGTATAACACATATGCAGAGGCAAACATAACCGTTGAAACGTTTGATGAAAGTTTGCACAAAACGTTGGCCAAGGTCGTGGATGCATTGAATCAACATTTAAACCAAAAGGAACAAAACAATGGCAAGTAAATTTCTAAAGGAATTTCGCGACTTTGCGGAACGCGGTAATGCAATCGACATGGCAATTGGTATCATCGTTGGGTCTGTAATGACCGGCGTTGTTAATTCATTGGTCAAAGATGTTATTATGCCACCAATAGGGTTGTTGATTGGCGGTGTTGATTTTTCACAATGGTTCTTTGTATTGGCGGGCGGAAATGGCCAAACGTTTAATACAATTGCCGAAGCCCAGGCCGCCGGTGCAACGACACTTAATTTGGGTGTGTTTCTGAATACGGTTATCAGTTTCATTATCACAATGTTTGCGGCGTTCTTGATTGTTCGCACCGTTAACAAGATGAAATCCAAGAAAGCCGTTACAACACGTGCATGTCCATATTGCAAACAGACGGTTGATATGACCGCAACAAAATGCCCACATTGCTGCTCGGCATTGGAAGCACAAGAAATCAAGCCTGCCGAAGAAAGTGATATGAGCAAGAGTCTGAAGAAATTAAAGAAAATGGTAAAGATTAAAAAATAAAAAATGCCCCGTTTGGGGCATTTTTTTATTTATATTTACCGGGACATAAAAATTTACCAAGCATCGGCCCTATGATGGGATGCGTACATCCACCGTTCATAAAGCGGGTTGGGCATTCATGGCGTGCGGATACACCACATGTACACCAACCTTTGCCGTCTTCTCCTTCATCACTCCATTGTTCAGATTTAATAAATGGGTCAATTTCAATAATCAATTTCGTACTTGGGTGTTGTTTTAATGCCTCGGTACATAATTCTTTTTTACTTAAGACGTTTGGTTTGTCTTTTAAACCTATGGGATAAGTACATGTATTATTGAACCACACATCAAAACTACACCAACAATCTGTTTGTTGTGGTTGGTATTCACGTATGGCTTTCATAAACTCTTGCTGTTTTTTATCAGACCATGGCCCAATTTTAAAAGTTGTAACTTTGTCTTCTTCAAACTCAGGAAAGTTCACAAAAATTACTTGTTTTTTTGCCATGTTAAATCCTTTGTGTTTAATTATGCGATATGCACTTTATTTTTTTTGCTATTGTTTCGTAATATAGCAGTAATTTTTTATTTGTCAATAAATTGAGCTTAAACAAGGCATCACAAACATTTAGTTATTTACTTGCAAATATTTCGTATAACTTGTATGTTTGCAAAAGTGAAAGGAGTTAAAAATGAAATGGACAATTGTATTAGCAATCATTGCACTTGGAATTGCCGGATACTTTATGTTTTCTAGCAATAAATGGGATAATGTATTTCCAAAAAATCCTAATGTTATCACACAGAAAGTACATTTTCATAATCGGTACGGAATAGAACTTATCGGTGATTTATATATGCCGAAAAAGAAAACCGCCGACAAAATGCCTGCAATTGCGGTGTCCGGTCCATTTGGCGCGGTTAAAGAACAATCGTCTGGTTTGTATGCTCAAGAAATGGCATCACGTGGATTTATAACATTGGCATTTGACCCATCATTTACTGGTGAAAGTGGTGGAAATGTTCGTTATGTGGCATCCCCCGATATAAACACCGAAGATTTTTCGGCTGCGGTTGATTATCTGGCAAATCGTAATGATGTAGATGCAGAAAAAATAGGTATTATTGGCATTTGTGGCTGGGGTGGCATGGCGATTAATGCGGCCGCTATGGATACGCGTATCAAGGCAACCGTCGCATCAACCATGTATGATATGACGCGCGTAAACGCAAATGGATATTTTGACGCAGATGATAATGCAGATGCACGTTTTGCAAATAAAAAATCATTGAACGAACAACGCACGATTGACTATAAAAACGGTAAATATGATTTGGCTGGTGGTGTGGTTGATCCATTACCAGATAATGCTCCACAATTTGTTAAAGATTATTATGCGTATTACAAAACGCCACGTGGATATCATAAACGTTCATTGAATTCAAATGGTGGTTGGAACAAAACAAGTGCTTTGTCGTTTATCAACATGCCCTTGTTACAATATGCCCATGAAATTCGCACCCCTGTATTACTGATACACGGTGAAAAAGCACACAGTCGTTATTTCAGCGAAGGTGCATTTGCCAAACTTACCGGCGACAACAAAGAGTTAATTATTATTCCGGGGGCAAACCATGTTGATTTATACGACAATATGGAAAAAATACCATTTGATAAACTGGAACAATTCTTTAAAACAAATTTAAAATAAAAAAGGATACAGCATGAAAAAATCAACTATTGCTGCGTTGGGTGCTGCGGCTGTAATTACAACGGGTGTTGGTTTGCATTATGCAACCGCTTCGAATGATGTGCCGGTGGTGTATTTTACACGTGATATTTCGCCGGCGGGTTTGGTTCGTGCATACCACGCATTAAATTGGAAACCAACCGGTAAAGTTGGTGTAAAAATGAGTACTGGTGAATCCGCCAAGACAAACTATCTGCGGCCAACACTTATCAAAGATCTAATTGATGAATTGGACGGTACAATTGTTGAATGTAATACTGCCTATGCCGGCAACCGCAACGACAGTAAATCACATTGGGCGGCAATACGTGAACGTGGATTTTTGGATGTCGCACCTGTTGATATCATGGACGAAGAGGGCAGTATGACGTTGCCTGTCAAAGGTGGAAACCGTTTGACCGAAAACTATGTCGGAACGCATTTCGCGAATTATCCATCATACGTCGTTTTGTCGCATTTCAAGGGACATCAAATGGCCGGATTTGGTGGCGCATTAAAGAATATTTCTATCGGTTTTGCATCATCCATGGGCAAGGCATGGATTCACAGTGGTGGTACATCCAAAGATAATCCATGGGGGGGCGAACAAGACGCTTTCTTGGAATCTATGGCGGATGCGGCGCGTGCGGTCACGGATTATGTTGGCCGTGATAATATGGTTTACATCAATGTGTTGAACCGCATCAGTATCGATTGTGATTGTAATGCAAACCCGGCCGAACCAGATATCCACGATATTGGCATTTTGGTATCGCGCGACCCGGTTGCCATTGATCAGGCCGGTATAGATATGGTGTCCAATGCCGATGGTAATAAAAAACTGATGGAACGTATTGCGGACCGTAACGGCCTGCATACATTAGAGGCCGCTGAAAAAATCGGTGTTGGTTCCCGGAAATATAAACTGGTCGATTTAGATAAAAAATAACAAAGGAGAAAAATATGAAAAAAGTATTATACATTTTGGCAATAATCATAGTGATTGTTGGAATTTTTTTGGCTTTACGTCCACGTGTTGCCACGTCAAATGACGCAACAAATGACAACAAAATTTTGGTCGCGTATTTCAGTGCCACGGGTAATACAAAATCTGTGGCTTCAACGCTTGCGGCGGCAACTGGGGCCGATTTATTTGAAATCGTACCAGAACAACCGTATACAAGCGAAGATTTGAATTGGCACAATGATAAAAGCCGTTCTTCTGTTGAAATGGGTGACAGAAGTTCCAGACCCGCAATAGCATCAAAAATCGCGGACATATCACAATACAAGATAGTATTTGTTGGTTCACCAATTTGGTGGGGTCGTGAACCATCTATTATGGATACTTTTATTGAAAGTTATGATTTTGCCGGCAAAACGGTTATACCGTTTGCCACATCAGGCAGCAGTGATATCGGTGATTATGGCGCAAATCTGCAGGCATTGGCACCAAATGCAAAGGTCTTGACCGGTAAACGTTTCCCAACAAATGTTTCTGCCACTGAATTGAAAACCTGGGCCGATGAACAAATGCAATGAAACAGGAAATCATAAAATTCATAGATAAAAAGTATAACGCTTCCCCAGAATATCTGTGGAGGCGTTATCCAACATATTGCATATTTCGACACAAAAATAATAATAAATGGTTCGCATTGATTGGTAATGTTCCACGCAGTGTTTTGGGCCTGTCGGGTGATGGTGAAGTTGATATTATAAATGTAAAAACAAATGATGCGGAATTTTTTCGCGGCGTACGTGGTGTTTTTCCGGCATATCATATGAATAAAAATCATTGGGTTACGGCATTATTGGACGAAACATTGCCGTTGAAAAATATCCAAAATTTGATTGAAACATCATATGAATTAACCAAATAAAACGGAAAAAATGCCCGTTTGGGCATTTTCTTAATTCTGGGGCGGATGACCGGATTGCACATCCCAACACTTTGTGTTGGGACCCTTCCACTCGTAAGATTCAAACTTCGCTGTCGCTTGTTCTCATCAACTATCGTGTCGCACCTGCGGTTCAAATCCGGATTCGTCCAGATAAAAAATAAACCACGCCAACGGCGTGTTTGATTTTTTATGGGGCGGATGACCGGATTCGAACCGGCGACATTCGGTACCACAAACCGACGCTCTAACCAGCTGAGCTACATCCGCCATGTGCGAAATGCAGTCTATCATTAAAATATTCGGTTTTCAAGGTTTTTCTTTTGAGGGCTTTATTTTCCCTTGCCATATAGGCCGTCTTTTTAGTATTTTTAACATATATGAAGAAAGAACTATTCGATTTTCTAAATACGGACCTGCAATTTATTCGTGGGGTTGGACCGGTCTTGGCGGCGCGGTTTGCCGATCTGCTGGGCGGGCGACGCATATTGGATTTTATGTTGCACATACCAAGTTATGTCAAAGATAGGGGAATCATTGATTCTGTGGCAACTGCAAATCCGGGGGACGTTATTACCATAATGGTCCAGGTTAAATCGCATAAATTGGGCCAAACATTCGGTCGCCGTCGTCGGCCGACACGTATAACTTGCGTCGATAAAACGGGCAAAACGGTTGTAATTCAATTTTTTAATTCTAATTTCTTGGATTATTGGGTGAAAAAGTTCCCGATTGGCGAATGGCGTATTGTCAGCGGTAAATTGGAACCTGGCGCAACCGCGACAATAAATCATCCTGAATTTGTCGAAGAACCCGAAAATGCCGACAAGATTCCAAAGATTCAGGCAATATATCCATCTGGTGAAGGTATTACGCAAAAAACATTTACAAATATTCGTGATCAAATCTTTGCTGATTTTGATGCAAAACTTGTCGGCGAAGATGAACATATCGTGGAATTTTTTGACGCGATAAAACATGCACATTTTGCGAAAACAAATGCCGATTTACTGCCTATGGCGGACGATGTTGTTAAATTGGCATACTTTGAATTATTGGCGCACCAGACCGCCATTGCGGTCAGTCGTCGCAGTCGCAGTGACGAAAAGCACCGCCGTACGGTACGCCCAAAAAAATATGATTTAATCAATAAATTTTATGAATCTTTGCCATTTGATTTAACGGGTGCACAAATGCGCACCATAGAAGAAATTCACGCGGATATGTTGCGCAGTTTTCCAATGATGCGCCTTGTCCAAGGTGATGTTGGTTGTGGAAAAACAATGGTCGCAATGGCGGCAACGGTTATGATGGCGGAATTTGGTGCCCAGACAGCATTGTTGGCACCAACAGATACGTTGGCAGGACAACATTATGCGAAACTGAAACCGTTATGTGATAAATTGGGTTTGGTGTGTGATATATTGACTGGGCGTGACAAAGGTGTCGCCCGTCGTGAAAAATTAACATCACTGCGTTCGGGGCGGACGCGGTTGGTGGTTGGAACACATGCACTGTTTTCCGAAGATGTGATTTATAAAGATTTGGGGTTGGTGATTATAGACGAACAACATCGTTTCGGGGTCGATCAACGCGAAGCATTACGTGCCAAGGGCAATAATCCAGATGTGCTTGCACTGTCGGCGACACCGATTCCGCGAACATTATCTATGACGATTTATGGTGATATGGATGTTTCAATTATAAATGAAAAACCTGCGGGGCGTATTCCAATCAAAACAACAAAATTGCCATTGGCACGAATTGGGGCACTGGTGGAACACATAAAGCCGCAAATTGCATCTGGGGCCAAGGTGTTCTGGGTGTGTCCATTGGTGACGGATTCACCGGATTCAGATGCCACGGCCGCCGAACACAGATACGAAGAATTGAAACAACATTTCACATGTGTTGGATTGGTTCATGGTCAAATGCCAAAGAATGAACGCGATGTGGTTATGGCAAAATTTGCAGATTCTAAATCAGATATGAAAATACTTGTCGCTACCACGGTGATAGAGGTCGGCATAGATGTCCCCGATGCAACGATAATTGTAATTGAAAATGCGGAAAGGTTCGGCCTTGCCGCGTTGCACCAACTGCGTGGTCGTGTCGGGCGGGGTGGGGCACAATCGTTCTGTGTGTTATTGTATGGAAACAATGTATCACCAGACGGATTAAAACGATTAGATGTATTGGTTGATACCGATGATGGTTTTGCAATTGCCGAACAAGATTTAATGATGCGCGGCGTTGGTGAATTACTGGGGACACGTCAATCGGGTTGGATAAATTATCACTTTGTTGATTATCGCGAACATCGGGATTTATTCAAATTGGCATCGCGTGCCGCCGCGGATATGGTGCAAATTGAACCGTGGGTGCGTGATTTAATGTATATATTTAATCGGACAACAACATTGGGGGCGTAATGAGAAAAATATTTGCAATTTTAATTTGTCTGTTATGCCCAGTATATGCGAATGCGGCATCACTGATTAACGATACAGAAATAGAATCTGTGGTCAAAGAAATAATTACGCCATTGGCCACCGCGGCGGACATATCGCCATCACGTATGAAGGTCTATATTGTGAATAATGATGATTTTAATGCGTTCGTTATGAGTGGCGAAGATGTATATATTTATACCGGGTTGCTCACCCGCATCACATCGCCAAATGCGTTGCGTGCGGTCGTTGCACACGAAATGGGGCATATGATTGGGGGGCATATGGCGCAAATGTCTGCGGCGATGGAGGCGGAAATGAAACGCACCATGCTGATTCAGGCATTGGGTATCGGTCTTATGGTGGCGGGCGGAAATCCATCATTGGGGGCGGGTGTTATGGCGGGTGCGACATCTATGGCGCGCCAATCTATATTATCTTTTTCGCGTGACGAAGAACGCATTGCGGATGATATGGGATTGAATTTGATGGTGCGCGCAGGGATGAATCCAAATGGATTTTTGGATGTGTTCAACCAAATGAACGAAATGACATCACATATTGAATCGCGTGTGAATCCTAACGCAATAAATCACCCGTTGACATCAGAACGTTTGAAACATGTTCGTGATCGTTTGAATGAACCAGAAATAAAAAACAAAAAATACAAATCTGATTCCAACGATATGATAAAAAAATATGCGATGGTGCGCGCAAAGTTAGTCGGGTATTTAGATAATGCAGGACGCGTAAAAACATTATATCCGTATTCTGATAAAAGTGACGCGGCAATTTATGCACGTGCAATTGCAGATATGCGTGGTGGAAATTTGGATGGTGCGTTGGTTGGTGTAAAAACACTGATATCGCGTTCGCCTAAAAATCCATATTTATATGAACTGATGGGCGACATTGAATATGCATACGGTCATTATGATGACAGCGTTGATGCGTATGAACACGCATTAAAGTCACGTCCGAAATCCCCACAAATAGAAACTGCATTGGCGGTCGTTTTAACTGAACGCAATAAACTTGGTGATCAAGAACGCGCGATTGCACTGTGCAAACATGTGATATTGGTTGAAGAATCACCATTGGCGTATTGGACATTGGCACGTGCATATGGTGAAGACGATGGGCGTTCTGATTGGGCAATGGCGGAATTTTATCGCATGCAGAAATCAGCAGATAAATCGCGTGAATATGCAAAGCGTGCAAAGAAAAAATTGCAAAAAAATTCGCCCGAATATATAAAATCGGACGATATATTAAACCAGAAAAAATAGTTTTACGATAAAACCTGCTTTTGCAAATCAATCAATTTTTTCGCACCGTTTGCCGCCATGTCCATAATTTCACCCAATTGTGATTTTTCAAACGGATGTTGTTCGCCGGTTGATTGAACTTCTATGAAACGACCAGATTCTGCGACAACAAAATTAGCATCCATTTCTGCGGCGGAATCTTCTTCATAATCTAAATCTAATATCAATTCGTTGTTCCACAGACCCGCACTGATTGCAGCAACATTTTCACGAATTGGATTTTCACGAATGTGACCGTTATCCATCAACCATTTGACTGCAATTGCCAATGCAACAAACCCGCCAGTAATACTTGCAGTGCGTGTTCCACCGTCCGCTTGAATCACATCACAGTCAATGGTGATAGTGTTTTTACCAAGTTTTTCCATGTCAACAACACTGCGCAGGGCGCGTCCAATTAAACGGGATATTTCTGCACTGCGATGATCTTTGGCCAGCGCATCACGTGTTTTGCGTGTTGCGTTTGCACGGGGCAGCATAGAATATTCTGCGGTCACCCAACCACCTGTTTTGTTTTGCATACGTTTCCATGTTGGTTGTGAAAAATCAACACTGGCCGTGCATAATACATGTGTGCCACCAATTTTAATTAAACATGAACCTTCGGCCCATTTATTGACGGCTGTTTCCATAGATACAGGTCTCATTTGTGTGGGTTTGCGCAAAGATGGACGCATCATTTGTAATCCTTTTTGTTGAATTGGTTAAAGTATAAATAAGCATTCGTTAAAAGCAATAGTTTTTATCGCAAAAAAGACAAGATTTTTTAACCACTTGAAATATTACTTTTTGGGTGCTAGAATCCAATGCGAACATAAAAAAAACAAGGGGAAAGACAGTTATGAAACGTTCCGATATTATACGTACTATTCAGGTTCAATTTAAACATATGCGCAATGCCGATGCAGCCGCGGTCTTGGATACAGTTGCCGATACGATGATAGATGCAATTGCAAACGGTAATCGTATTGAAATTCGTGGATTCGGTACATTCCAACCACGCCCACGTGCAACCAAGGTTGGATATAACCCGGTCACAGGTCAGCCGATGAATCTGCCGGCAAACACGACAATTTTATTCAAACCAAGTCGTGAATTAACCAAAAAAATGAATGGATAAATATTATGTTGTTCGGTAAAAGTTCCGGAATTAAAAACAAGAATCGCGAAAAATACGACCGTGTTCGTCGGTTGATGTGGATAAAATGCGAATCTTGCGATAAATTGGTTTATTACAAAGATTACAAAGATAATCATTATATTTGCCCACGTTGTGGTCGGGCATTTATTATGAATCCAAAGCAAAGATTTGATTTGCTGTTTGATGACAGAACATGGGAAAAAATTCAATTACCAACATTGCCGGACGATCCATTAAATTTTGTAGACAGAATACCATATTCAGAACGATTGGCCGAAGGCCGCAGTGATACGGGTTATAATGATGCGGTCACAACCGCAGATGGCAGTATCGGTGGCATTCCAACAACAATATGTGTTTTGAACGGCGAATTTATGATGGGGTCAATGGGTCGTGTCGCCGGTGAAGGGATCGTGGCCAGTGCAGAACATGCAATTAAAATGCACCAACCATTTATCATGGTTGCATGCAGTGGTGGCGCCCGTATGCAAGAAAACATATTGTCGTTAATGCAAATGGCACGTACGACTGTTGCGGTAAACAAATTACATGCGGCCAAGATTCCGTATATTGTTCTATTGACTGATCCGACATACGGTGGGGTAACGGCATCGTTTGCAATGTTGGGTGATATAAATATTGCAGAATCCGGCGCGCGAATTGGTTTTGCGGGTCGTCGTGTGATTGAACAAAATATTCGTGAAAAATTACCTGCGAATTTCCAAACGGCTGATTATTTATATGAACACGGTATGGTGGATATGGTTGTGCCGCGTACAGAATTAAAATCAAAAATTGAAAAGATATTGGCGGTATTAATGCATAAATCACGTCCGGTGGAAAAGATATCTGTGCAAACGCCGGCGGATTCAGATGCGTCCAAAAAAGCACGTGGTATGGGTGAAAATGCGGCATATGATAAGGTATTGTTGGCACGTAATGAAAATCGCCCGCATTTCTTGGATTATATCAATGGAATTGTGACAGATTGGACATACCTTGCCGGTGACAGATTGTTTGGTGAAGATGCGGCAATGTGTGGCGGAATTGGCTTTTGGAACGGGTTTCCGGCGGTGATTTTGGGTCAAGAAAAGGGTCGCACAATTGAAACGCGACAATTGCATCGTTTTGGAATGCCAAATCCCGAAGGTTATCGCAAGGCACAGCGTTTAATGCGTTTGGCGGAACGGTTTAATTTGCCGGTTATATCGTTGTTTGATACGGCGGGCGCGTTTGCTGGATCGGCCGCCGAAGAACGTGGTCAATCCGAAGCGGTGGCATCATCTATCCAAACAGGGCTGTCTATTAAAACACCGTATATCGCCGTTAATGTTGGCGAACGTGGGTCTGGTGGTGCAATTGCGATTGGCACAGGTGATAAAGTTTTAATGTTGGAAAACGCAATCTATTCGGTGATTGCCCCTGAATCTTGTGCAAGCATTTTGTGGAAAGATAATAAATTCAAGGCGACCGCAGCGGCGGCAATGAAATTGACCGCCGATGATATGATGGAAATGCGTGTCATAGACAAGATAATTGCGGAACCCATTGGTGGTGCACATACCGATTGGCAAACAACAATGGAAAATTTGGCCAATGCGGTCAGTGAACAGATTAAATTATTGCAAAAAACCGATCCGGAAAAATTACCGGAATTGCGTGCAGAAAAGTTCCTGAAAATGACCCGCAAAATTGACAGCGCAAAATAAAATTAGTTCCATAATCAGCGTTTATGCTGCATGGCATCGTCAAGTTGTTGTTCGTATTTCAAATACCCTTTCCATACCTCTGGGTTATGCAGGGCTGATTGCCAACTTTTGATATTTTGGGCCTGGTCTTTGTTATGTATCTTTTGGTTGGTGCGTTCATATACAGCAATTGCATCTTCTATAATTTTACTAACCTGTACGCGTTCTTTGAATTCGATGGCATGTGCACCATACTGATTTAAACGATAATCATCACGGCATATTCCATGTGCTATTTTGCCAATGGGTTGTATTTCGTAAATCTGGATTGGTGGAACAACATCTAGTAAAAATGCATCTTCTAGTTCGTCATAAAAAATATCATACCATAATAAAGCATTCAATGGCCCTTTGGCAAAGTGCAAAATGGGACGTTTACATTGTAACATAACAATGGGTGGGTCTTTGATCTGTTGTGCAACAAAACGGGTTCCCGGGGCAATATCATAAATTTCTTCTATGTTATATGTTTCCCGAAACAAACTAATCCAAGAAATTACCTTGTAATACTTTTCCATGTGTAATATGTTAGCACAAAATAATTTGCTGTCAATAATATGTGTAAAAATAAAACCATGCGTTGTTGCATGGGTATAAAAATGGCGGAGCGTATAGGACTCGAACCTATGGACCGCTATAACACGGTCACGGATTAGCAATCCGCTGCATTACCACTCTGCCAACGCTCCGCAGGGCAGGTTGCATTATAACAGACCCCAAACGAAAAAATCAAGACAAAATGTGTCAGAAAATTAAATAAATCACAAAACTTGACAATACAATAAATTTGTATTACATAATGAGTAAAGAACCACAAGGGGGTTTATATGCCAGATTTAACATATGAACAAAAATATGCCGCAACACAGGCAAAATGTCAGGCGTGTCTTGATATTATTCAACCATGGTTAATGGAGTTTAGGGCCCAACAGAATAAACAAGAACCGGGTAAAATTGGGACCTGTTTTTACGAAGATGTTCGTGTATTAACAAACCCAAGCGGTGATTATTATTGGAAAACGTCGCAAGGCCAAGAATTATTGAAACGTCGTAATGATGGTGAAATCGGATTGTATTACTTGATGGGGGCGGGTTCGTCATTTGTCATAGAATATGCAAAACAAGCACCACAGATTTTTGCGTACGAAGGTCAATTGGTCGAAATAGTCCAAAGCAAACCAACCAGAGCATATTTCTTGTACACTGACAGGGGTACCAATGCCACAAAATTTGATGTTCCATTAGAAGTCGCGTTGGCGGCCAAAACATTGTATTCAGAATCGGAATACCTTGGGGCATTGTATGGTTGTATGCTGGAGCAGAAAAAACGTACATGCTAATCATATTGTGTGATTATCAAAAACGGGGCAAATGCCCCGTTTTTATTGCTGTCGTCCCATTTGCATATTTCGTTGCATAATTATACCGTTAATAATTTTATCTACGCGTTTGGGTTCAATAAACAGATGGGGGCTATACCCCAACAGTTTGTCGAATTTCTGCTGATTTTCGCGGGCAATTGTCATATCGTTCAGCGTCAAACAATATTTTATATCGTCCGGATGAAATCGTGAAGTCATACCGATTACCAAATCGGTTAAATCACGAACAGAATTTTCATCTATTTTAGCATCGGCGACCTCGGGATTTAATTTTTGCAGATTTCGCGCCAGTTTCGCAAAATCGGCGGGTGCATGTCGGCGTGCCCGTTCAAAAAATGCAACAATTTGTTCTTTTTCTGAATCATTTATTTCGCCGGTAATTTGCATCATACTGTCATACCATGCTTGTTTTTCTTCCGCAGTCATTGGGGTTCTGGCCGTGACCGTATCCACATACCGTTTGGGGTCATAAATCCGCATTGAATTGAAATTGATAATGTAAAGCAACCACATCGCCATATCTTCGCATTCTTTTTCGGGCAATTCTTGGGGAAATTTATATTTATGCGATATTGGAATCGGCGGGGTAAAGCCGTCTGCGCGCAATTGGGCCTCAAATTCTTCGGCCGAAGACCAATGACCCGATTGAAAAACTGCTTCTTTTTCTTTTAACGTGTTGATAATACGTTGTATTTTTGTGGCGTTGGTAAATTTTTCTGGGTGCATTTTGACTTAAACCTTTTGTGAAATTATAGCACAATTTATACGTTTTTCCCATAAATTTCCGTGTCGTACAAAATAATTATTAAAAAATTCAATAAAATACTTGACATTATCTATTTTTGTATTATATATGAAGTGTATAAATTAAGGAGTCCATAAATGAATGATAAACAACTTAGAAATTTATTTTTGATTGCCGCCGGTGGTTTGGCGGTGCAGGGGTGTTCCCCAAAAGGATCAGAAACCCAAGATGAACAAAAGCCACAAACAGAAGTTGTGACGCCCCAGGTTACCCCAGTGGATGACCCATACGGCAATGTTGCATTATTTGAAGCAACACGCAGCAAAGTTAAATTCGCATTGGCATTTTGTGAAAACTATTATGAATATGTATACTTTTGTGGTGAAGCATGGACAACAGGACATGGTCTTACGATATTATACAATGCGGATGGTTCGTATACCAAGGTAAAACCTGATATGACGGCACCAACATTGGAACAATCTGACGTTTACAAAGGTCGTTATTTAACGCGTGAAATTTTGCCAGATATCAAAAGTTGTATCAAGGTTCCAATGGATGAAAATACCATGATTGCAGCATGTGTCCTTAGATATTGTATCGGACATGGCAATTTCGTGAAATCACAATTTGTTAAACAATTGAATGCTGGGGTTAAAGGTGCGGCGTTGGCCAAGACATTAACCGGATGGCGTCAACAAGATGGCGTGCCAAAGCGTTGTTATTTCTTTGCTGCTTTGATGGCGGGTAAAATACAATATTCTGACTTGTTAGATTTGTGTGCCGAAGGGTGCTATAACTTAACTTGGAAAGATATTTTCGTATATAACGACAAAGGCGGTCTTAAGGTAGATAAAAACGGGTTCTGTGAATGGGATTTTTCCAAAGTGCGTAAAAACCTTGAAACAGCGAAAAAACCAAAAACTACCAAATTAACCTTAAACGGTAAAAAGCATGTATTGGTTGAATGCAAATTGACAAAAGAAATTGTTCCAAATTACATCTGGCAAGAAGTATCCAATGGTCGTGCCGCTGTTGTTGCAGCCCCACAAAATACCACAGATTTTGCCACGGCGGAACAATCTTATACCTGTGCTCAATTGAACGACAGTTCGTATATCGCATATAATGCGGGCGATTACGAAACAGCGTTAGAGGCCGGTAAAGCCGCATTACAGTTGGCACAAACCAATAAAGAAGTTGGTGCAGCAAACTATAATATCGGTATGGCATATTTTGCCATGGGAAAGTATGAAAGGGCGGTTAAATATTTGCGTTTGTCATTGGCGGCAAATAAAACCAAGGCCGCAGAAGGTGCTTTGAAAGAAGCCATGCAGAAACGCCAATCAACACGCACAAAATGTGGCGCTTATGGTTTATTGGGTGCCGGCGCATTAACCGCGATGTTGATTGCACGCAGACGTTCTATGATGCAAAGACAAAAACACAGATAATCTTTGTATCACAGGACTCCTTGAAAAGCCCCGCCTTGTATTTCTGGTCAATGCGGGGCTTTTTGTTTGACAATTATGAGAATAAAACATATAATAGGGGCGAACATGATTGAACAAAGTTATGCTTTTAATGATTTTGTAAATGCGCCATTTTATGGACGATGGCGTCGGTAATTTTTATACACAAAAAACAAGAATAATTACCGTAATAATACAAAAAAGCATAAGGATTTTAATATGACACAAGAAAAAGATATAATTGTAACCGGCGATCGTCCGACGGGGCGTTTACACCTTGGGCATTTCGTGGGCAGTTTGCGCAAACGCGTTGAATTGCAAGACGACCCACGTTATAAACAATTCGTTTTTATTGCCGATTGCCAGGCGTTGACCGATAACGCCCGCAACCCCGAAAAAATTCGTCAGAATTTGATAGAGGTTGCACTGGATTACCTGTCGGTTGGAATTGACCCAGAAAAAACGACAATTTTCGTACAATCTCAAATCCCAGAATTGACCGAATTGACGTTTTACTATATGAACTTGGTGACATTGGGACGTTTGCAACGTAACCCAACAATTAAAACCGAAATCAAAGAAAAGAATTTTGAAGGTGGCATTCCGACTGGATTTATGACATATCCAATCAGCCAGGCCGCCGACATAACCGCATTTGGTGCAAAATATGTGCCATGTGGTGAAGACCAAGAACCATTGTTGGAACAAACACGTGAAATTGTTCGTGCGTTCAATTCGATATATGGTGATGTTTTGGTTGAACCCAAGGGAATATTTGCATCTGACGGTGTGTGCCGCCGCCTGCCGGGCATAGATGGCAGTGAAAAAATGGGAAAATCATTGGGCAATGCGATTTACCTTGCCGATGAACCGTCTGTGATAAAGAAACAAATCAACAATATGTTCACCGATCCATTACACCTGCGTGTGGAAGATCCCGGTCATCTAGAGGGTAATATTCCGTTCATATATCTGACGGCATTTGCAACAGATGAACATTTTGCGAAATATTTACCGGCGTATAAAAATCTGGACGAAATGAAGGCGCATTATACACGGGGCGGATTGGGTGACGGAACGGTTAAAAAGTTCCTGAACGATGTGTTAAACGATGTTTTGACACCAATACGCGAACGTCGTAAAAAATACGAACAAAACATAGATTATGTTTATGATATCTTAGAAAAGGGCAGTGCAACCGCGCGTGCAATTGCCGCCGACACATTAAAACGTGTTCGTCGTGCGATGGGGTTGGAATATTTTGAAGATACATCGCTGCGTGCGGCGTATAAAGCGAAATACGCAGGCAAAAAATAAAAATCGCCCATATGTCACCCACAAAATTTTTCAATTTTGTGGGACCCGACTTGGGCGATTTTTTTTGCATTTTTTTGATAAAAAATACTTGTCCGACTTTGCCAATTTTTTCTATGATTAATGTAAGTGGTATTGCACCACAACTGTTGCAATGCCGCAAAAAAGACCGAAATGAGAGGGGGTCAACGGGTCATTTTATCAATTGTTTTGGCGACATACGCATGTATGGCGCATGGGTATGTATTGCATGTTGGAAATACGACAATCACGCCCCAGGCCACATGTAACACCGACCATAAATTATGGTTTCAGATTGGCAACGAAACATTGTGCGTTCCAATGACCACGGAATACGCAACGAACGCATTACATGTTGAATATAACAATGTCGTTTATTCATCATGCACCGGCGATTGCGGTGGTGGCGGCGGTGGTGAATGGACGATTCCGGAAACCCCCGATGAACCGATAGTTTTGCCTTCGTCCTGTACATGGACCCAGACGAATTCAAATGCGTATTTGCTGGCTGATGGAAATCAGTATTTTGACACCGGGGTTACACTTAATTCCAGAAATAATATTGAAGTTGTTGTAAAAGTTAATAACGGCAAAGGTGCACGTTTATTCGGATCGACTTCTGGGTCTTGTCATTTTGATATGTCTATAAATAATGCCGGAAATTTGGCGGTACAGATTGGTAGTACTGGTAAATCGTACACATTAACATCTGCGGAACAGACCAGCAAAAACACATACTTGACAGAAAATGTTAGTAACAACAAGAAAAAATACTATGTCAACAGTCGCGACTTAACCAATGGTGGCAAACAGGCCAATGCATGTACCAGTTCCACCACAATGTTGGTGTTAAAGAACAATTATCCAACCAGTGTTAATTGGGCACTAAGTGGTGGTGTAAAATTGTACAGAATCAGACTGTGGAACAGCAGTGGCACCCTGATACACGATTTCCAACCGGTTGCGGCGGGGACGGATATTTGTGGAACAACGGCGGCAACAAATGCGATGTGGGATTCGGTGACGAAAAAGCTTTATTATCCGGCGGGAACAAGCCCGATGGGATACGGTGTTGATGAATAATATATGGGGGCATAAAATGGCATCAAGTAAAGAGTATATGGAATTTATATTGGACCAATTATCTGATTTACCCGATATCACATACCGCGCAATGATGGGTGAATATGTTATATATTACCGTGATAAAGTTGTTGCCGGCATATATGATGACCGTTTTTTGATTAAACCTACAAAGTCTGCGGTTGCAATATTGCCCGATGCACCAATGGAAATTCCGTATCCGGGCGGTCGTCCAATGATAATGGTGGATGATATAGAAAATCGTGAATTACTGGGCGATTTATTTAATGCAATATATGCCGATTTACCCGCCCCAAAAACCAAAAATGCCCGTGTGTCGTAATTGCCCGTATTCTTGACAATGCGGTGTGTCGGGTGTATAAAAAAAATATGGACGAAAAATATAAATCTATTCCGCAATCGCATATTGATGAATTGACCGCAATATATACAGATTACCTGTACATGTCGCGAGAGCACGAGGCCGTATTGCAAACCATGTCTGTGGACAGTTTGGCGAATTCTTATTTGCAAGATTTACACCCAGGTGTCGCAAAATTTGTATGGCAAGGCGACATGTTAACCACCGAAGAAAAGCGGGATTTTGCGGACTTTATAAATAACGACGAATATAAAAATGAAAACAGGGTATATGTCATATTACGTCATATAAAATCGCAAGACAATACCGGGTATTCCAAGCATTTTGCCGTTCCACCATATACGGTCACATCATTGTGTATGGAATTGCCGTCCAGCATAGAGCAATATACGATTATTTATCCGCCAACGGCCAAATTGGGCGATGTGGAATTTTTTATTGACGGTCTGTACAAGGCAAAATACGACGATGACGAACATTCGGATATGCCATTGGGCGATTTTATTTACGATAATAAAATGCTGGGTGAATTTACGACAATGATAACATTGACCGAATCTCTGCGGCACGAAGATAATGTCACCGAAACTAAATTTGGACGGGTGTTATTAAATGTATATGCGGCCGAACGCGTTATATCAAATGAAAATATTTTATTGGAATTATTGGGTTCATTTGCCGAAAAATTATTGGTTGTTTGCCGTGAAATGTATAAATTGTCGGATGTTGGCGATGTTTTTCGGCACGCAGAATCAGACGGTTTGATACCATCGGCGGACGATTTTCGTGACTATGTAAACATTCGTAATTTTATGCGTCACCAATGGGATACGTTGGACGATTTGGGATTTTTCAGTGCGTCTAAATCAAACAAGAACAAGATTATTCGTAACGCGTATGCACAATCGTATCTGAAACTGGGCGACCAAACATTGATTGCCCGCATGAAATCATACATAAACATATTGCATCAAATGCAACATGTTATCCGCCAAATCGCCCCAGACCGCATAATTCGCGACAATTCGGAAAGTAATAATAAATTTATTCAACGCGTGCGTGCGGCATACGCATCGGGTTCACGTCCCAGTGTGGAAATAAATCACCCATTGCCGTCTGACAAGTATAAAAGCATTGACCGTGGTCTGCGTAGGTTTATTCCCGATGTGAATATTGCCGATTATTTTCCGCCGGAGCATGGCAAAAAGATTGGCATAGACGATTATGGTAAACGTTCCACGTTTTTACAGACATTTCACACCAGTGAATGTATGATAATGCGGCATTGTATGTTTCGTGGGTGTAATCTGCGTCATCACGAGGCATGGGAACACATTAAACAATTGGGCATTATATCGGCCCAAGAATACACAACATGGCAAAATTATGCCGCATTACGCAATCTGATTAGTCATAATTATTTTAGTGCGGATTTGCGTAAACGATTATTGGCCCAAGAATCTGCATTTACAAACGATGCACAATTGTTGATGGGTAAAATGATAACGGTCGGTCCCAGTGCAAAAAAAATACAACAGGGCGTTTATGAATACGCCCACCCAGACGGCCAGATTACGCAATTAGATTTCACAAATCATCGGGTTTTATATACCAACCGTCCATCCATTCAGGAATCAAAGGAAAAATATCCCAACGGGTTGGAAATTGACGTATATAATGGGCGAATTGTTGCGGTAAAATTACCAAACGGTGTGATTATCAACATGCGTTTCCATACAATTAACTGGGACACGAAAACCGCATGGTACGCCAATAATGAACGCGTAAACATTCTGCAAACAGACAAAAGTAAAATCTTTATGGGTACCGATTTGCGTGTCACCAAATATGTTGAACGTGGTTCCAATTTACCCTTTGCCAAAGGCGACAATATTTTAATAGATCGCCGTCATAATTTGGTTTTGGATTCCATGTGCAAAATTCGGGAATTCAAGTTCAGAAATGCCGAAAACACCATTTTGCGAACACAATTTACGCACATGCGTGATGGCAATATATTAATAACATTCCCCGATGGCACAACCGTGACCCAATCGGGTATAACATTAACCGTCGCACATAACGGCATGACATTAACATATGATAATCGTGCCGATTTCGCAATGGCATATAATTTGCCACAAAATACAATTACACCAACACACACGAACCCCGGACACGTGCGGTAAATTTATTATAAAAAATTAAATTGGGAAAATCGGTTTATTCAAACCAGATTGTTGCGCGGGTGGTACTGGTGGCCGCACCAACGGGAATTGTAACTTCGCCCTTGGATACGGTGACGGTTCCATTGCTTGCGGTGACACCGGTCACCATTGGACCCGAACCCGATTCAACAACATTTGTTGATGTTAATTTATCTTGTTTTACGGCGTCCATTGCATTGTATGCACCTTCGACATACGATGCGGTTGTGACGACCGCGGTTTTGTCAAATTCTCCCTCCGCCAGGGCGGGGGATGTTAAAATCAAAGCGATTAAGATATAAAATAATTTCTTCATATTCTAAATAACGGGTCTGGAAATTTTGTCATACCATTATACCAAATATCGGCAAAATCGTCCAGACCCACAAATCAAGACGTTATTATTGATTTGCTGGATAAGCAACTGTTCCTGCATGAACCGCGATATTGTTGGCATCGCCTGATAATGTAACATTCGTGTTCACATTGCTTACATCCACCGTCACAGCCACAGGTGTGTTGGACGGGGCCGTAGCACCCCAAGTGTCAACAACTTGTACACTTCCTGTTGCCTCACCACTAAGAGCGCCATTAGCCACTGCTAGACCTGAAATGTCCACTGTCGCAGCATTCAATGCGTTAGTAACAGTTGTTGTCACACCTGTCTTTGTCGCATAATTTGTCGACAAATCTGTCTCAACCGCATCAACATCAGCTTGTGCCGCAGCAGCAGCAACCATAGCGGCATTAGCAGCTTTAGCAGCAGATGTTGTATCTGTTGGGGTGAAGTGTGTATCAGTCAATTCTGCGGCAGTCCCAGCAAAACCGGCTGTCCCTTTAACCTCGTTGATAGCACCAACCAAAGAACTTTTTTCTGTCGTTTGCAAACTACCCAACGTACCAATATGAGTTTCATTGTCGCTTACACGACCAGCCAATGCCGTATCGTCATATATGGTAACATCTGCTCCGTTATCAACACTGATTGTACCATTCCCATTACCTTTTGTAACAGTTTGAACGGCACCACTTTCAATCGCATTATCAACTTCCGTCTGTGTATAAGTTTGTGATTTTGTGTACACGTTATTAGCATCAGCTTTTTCAGAAGCTAATTCATCAACAGCTGCTTGTACATTCGTTGCACTTAGAGTAGACGTTGTTCCATCGTACGAAATATTCGCGCTGTTGGTCGCATTTGTCGCCATGTCTGCAACTTTATTAACTGCTTTGATTGCAGCGTTATACGCACCCTTGACATATCCGGCTGTTGCAACCACACCATCAACGTTGGCATTGGCTTCGGCCAATGCATATTTTGGTGCGTTTTGTGCCACTGGTGCATTAGCAGTAGTGGCACCTGGGTCTTTATCAATATCCGCTGCGTTCGCCGCCAATGGCAATATTGCCAATGCCGCGATTACAGATATGTTTAGAAGTTTTTTCATTTGTTCTCTCCGTGTTTGTTTGTTGTTTTGTTTGCTTACATTATATCATAAAATGGGGTACCCATGTAACAATATAATGCATCATTTTTAATTTTTTTTTATGGGTTTGTTAAAAATCCTGGGTCCCATGTGTCCGCAACCTCCATCTTGGTCCATGTGCCACCGTTGCTGTTTGCTTGGAAAACATAGTTTTCACCATTTTGGGCACCTTCTGGTAATTTAACACTAATTGTGGACGGATCGTTTTCGGTTGCACCCGGTGTAACCTCAATTCCGGCACCGGCATTATATGTTTTGCTGTTGCTCTGCAGGGTTGAAACGGTTTCTTGCAATGCACCAACATCAACCAAGCCGCCTTCGCCGTCACTTAATGCGCCTTTCACATCTGCAACGTCTTTGCTTAAACCGGTGTTACCATCGCCAACGGTTACTTTCAAATCGTTAACATCTTTGATTAAACCGGTGGTGTTGTTACCAACCTGTTGTTGCAGGGTTTTTACCGCACCGTCCGCTGTGCCGTTTGCAACCTTGTACACAAATGACAAACCGTCATTTACATACTTCTTGGTCGTTAACGCGTCATCGCCATCCGCCGCATACGCAGATATTGAAAACAGCGACACCGACAATACCAAACCACACATTAATTTTTTGTTCATTTTATCGTCTCTCCTTTTTTTTCATTTGTTTTTCTTTTATCAATCTCTCTTTTAATTTCCCTGGGTCAGAAATGTTGGGTCAAAATCATCAACAATATCGGGTTGTGATATTTGACCGGTAATTTGATCAACATCATCACGGGTGTAATAGTGTTCTTGTAAATATTCCTGGGTTTTTTCAATCGTATAATATTTTTCCGGGTCAACACGGTCATTTAAATCTTCTATGTCTTGGGCTATTTCGTCCACTTTGTCCGACAATGTCGCAACGTCTTCGGATAAACTGATGGTGGTGCCGGTAATGGCGATTCCATCGCCCGGTTCCAATATATCTTGTTTGGTTGGCATTTCTGCCTCTAATGCGGCGACACGCTGTTCCAAATCAGATGTATCGGGCCCAACCGGTTGGGATGGGTTGTTGGCCGAAAGTTTGGAACTGATACCTTTTAGAATATTTCCATGCAATCCTGGTGTGCGTGCCGAACCAATGGAACCCGTTGCTTTCGGGGCGGTGTTGGTATTGGTTGTGACACTGGCGACCTTGGTCGTTGGTTTTGTCGTTAAACCCAATGAACGTGCGGATGCCGCACGTTTATTTATTATGGATGGTTGGGTCATGGAATCACGATTGGAACGGATGGTGCCGTATGCACTGCTGCTGGTGGCGTTGCCAAATGTCTTTACCGTCGGTGCCGCACCCACCGGATGCACCAAAGCACCCCCGGCCAATAAAGTAACCGCCAAAAACAGTCCCTTTTGATACAATTCGATACCTCTCTCGCGCTATATTATATCACAAAATCGCCCCCCAAACAAACAGGAAGGCAAACATATTTATAAAATTTTGTGCTTGACTTTTTCGTTTTTGTGATTTTTTTGGCCATATTTAATGAATTGTTGTTGAAATAATTTTTGGGGCTGACTATAATGATTTTCATACAAATGGGGGAAAGGTATGAAGAAATTTCTTTTATTGTTCGGTATGATTTGTGTCACCGGTGTCGCAAATGCACAAACTGAATATTATGTTTCGGCAAAACTGGGCGCGGGGGACACAACAATATATGTGAACGATGATGATAAAATCGGCGATGCGTTGGTTGATGCATATAACAAACATGATGGGGACGGTTACAAGTATAATAATTCCGGATTGCTGTGGGAGGCATCAGCTGCCGTCGGCCTTGATTGGGTGCCGGGTAAAATGTATGTCAAAAAGAACCCGTATGATTGGTTCCACCTGCGGTTAGAAGCGGAACTTGGGTATAACAATTATCGTGAAAAAGGAAAATTAAGACAGAATTATGTGCTTAAACACGAAGTGGAACTGAAAGAAGATCATTTCTTCGCGCTCTTGAACGGTTACGCGGATTTCAGAATTGACAGTGTCATTCCGTATATCGGTTTGGGTATCGGGTACAGTTTGGGAAATGAAGAAGTGCAAGTCAGCGAGCCAGATGGATATAGTAATGCCGTTGATGACGACGGTGTGATTTATGCGGTGCATGCCGGGGTTGGTTATAAATATTCTGATATAACGACACTGGATTTGGGTTTCAGACGCGTTTATGCACCGGCCGAAGATGGCGGCAGGTATATTTTTGACACCCTAAGATTGGGCGCAAGATTCCGCATATAGTTTCCATTTTGCAATACGCCCTACGGATTGCGGTGCCGGATTTCTGCAGGGTTTGCGGGGGCGGTTGGCGCGACATGCGGATTGGTCCGTGTGGTTGAACATATTTTGCGTAAAATTCACCGTTTTCGGCATGATAAAATAACCGATATTCAAGTGGCTTTGCCCAGAAATCCGCGCTTTTTGTTCCGTATATCCCATCCCCACCCCGACATACGGATTAACAGCAAGCCCGCAATTTGCCCAGATTTCCTTGGGTTGTGGCGTGTAAGATGCATAAATCAGCCACTTTTTCGCGTATAGCTGTGTAGCCACTGTGTAGCTGTTTTTTTATGTGTAGCTCCTGTGTAGCAAAAAAATTGCACTATCGTGTAGCCACATGTGCTAAAAACATACAAAAGAGAGAATGCATCAACCAACTTTTACGGAATATTTTGATGCGATAATTACACTTTGAATGCAGGTGCCATACGAGTTATTTCTGCTTGTGACAAGCCATAACGTCTGGCAACCTGTTGCCAAGTATTTACTATCCTTACCATATTACCAACGATGGTTCTGGCCTCTGAATCTGTTATTCTGAAAAATTCTGCATATTTCAACGCATTTTCAATTGTGGCATCATTATTATCATCTGCTATGGCGGTATGCAACATATTTGTTCTATCTATATTTGGATTTATATCATAAACAGGCGATAATCTCCAACCTTTACCATTATGTAAGAAACCATGGTTGCGTAAATGATCGTCTGTATTTGATATCAGAATAGAAAATACTATTCTCATCCAAAGCTCGCGTAAATCTTCTTTAGGACTAATACTGTATTGGGTTAAAAAGTCAGCGATTTCTGTATAATTATACATTTTCTGATCGTTATCAGTCGCATTTAGCATTGTCATTGCTGATGCAAATGGGATCCTGATTTTGCCTTGTCTATCAAAACGTTTAATTATCAGTACATCTTTATCTGCAATCTTTCTTAATTCAAATTTAGGTACTCGTATTTCACACTGTTTCGCCAATTCTAGTGCCACTGCTTCCCAAACAACGACGTTCGTATTATCATCCTTTTTTGGGAATTTAGCAATACACAGATCACCATCATTATCAATTATGGATGCTTTTGGGCGTGCTCCACCCAATGATGAGCCAGGGGCCAACAACAACGCTAATTCGTTGTCTGTGTCTGCATTTTCTATAACCGCTTCTGCGGCATGTAATAAAGCAGGTAATTTAACCAATGGGGGAACAGCGTTATCAGCACTTGTAGTTAAAAACTCGCCGTTTTCCGTTTCTTTAAATCTTAAAGCACCCTGACGTGCAAAATCGCTAACACGAATAATATAATCGATTTTATTCAATGTTTTTGCTGGTCGTGATTCTTGTTGGGCTTTTTCTCTTTCGTATCTGTTCATCAGTGTTTGGCCCCAACGATCTGGTGCACAATCTTCGAATATGCCGAACATTTTTTCACCATTTGTGTAAAACATGCCGGGGCCAAGTGGCCAAAATGGAGTCAAACTAAAGTGTTGTGGGGAATCTAACCATGTTTGAGCATAACGAAAAGCGGCCGTTTCTTGTGTGCCTCTTATTTGAGATATTAAATAACCAACCAGTGTATCAACATTGTTGATCGATATATAAACTAAGTATGTTTTATTATCCATTATTAGCTCTTTTATTTAAATTCTTTTGTTTTTCTTGGACGTTTTGGAAGTTTTTCGACATCCAAAACAAGGCCTATACGATCAAATCTT
>CACXXP010000011.1 GCA_902771695.1 uncultured Pseudomonadota bacterium
GGAATCAAACAACCAGGCGACACATTTACATGGCAATATACCAATGACCAAGTATTTACTGCGAACTGGGGCGATTCCGTGGTGTATCATATAAACTATGAGTTATATGGCGGAACAAACTATGCCGGCGCACCGACAACGTATACATATGAAACAGGTGCTGTTATAAATGGTGTTCCAACACGTGACAACAGCGTGTTTAATGGTTGGTGCACAGATGCCGCATTACAAAATTGCGCAATGACCCAAACAATTTCACACGAGACCGGTGACAAGACATTCTATGCACGGTGGAAGTGTGAATCTGGGTACACATTGAACAATAATTTATGTAATGCGAATACCATCACTTTAATATATGACGCAAATGGGCATGGGGTTGCACCGACACAACCGTCCAGTTGCGACTACGGCAGCGTATTTATGTTGCCAGCGGCAATCGTTCCGAATCCGGCCGATGGATATACGTTCAATAAATGGACGGTAAATGGTGGTAATTTCAACGCCGGTGTTCAGATTGCGTGCGATTACACGAACCTGGGCATATATCAGGGGACCGCAACAATAACGGCAACATGGCTTGCAGATGGCATCATCATAGATTGGAACGAAAATGGTGGTACAGAATTACTGAACGGCAGTTGCGTTTATGATGGCGATTTAACCCTTGCAAATGCGCCTATGTACAGTGGTTATACATTCAATGGTTGGTTATTGGCCGATGGCACAACGTATGCCAATGCCGCATCAACGAAACTGCATGGATGTGTTGATACATATATTGGTGTGACAAGTGGCACAAGTACGAAAATCACTGCGCAATGGTGCAAGAATTGTACTCAACCGGCCCACGGAACATGTACGCTGGTTCCAAACATGAATGGAACATGCACGTATTCTGCAACATGTGAGGATGGTTATGAATTGTCTGGCAATGGGACTCCAACACCGACATGTACAAATGGTGCATACGCCATAACATACAGACCAAATGGCGGAACCCCATCAGAAAACATAACACAAACTATTGGTTATTTGGCGTCATTTGTCACCAAGGACGGCAATACATTTACCAAATTGAATAACATCATGACCGGGTGGACCAAGGTCAGTGGCGGAAATTATACCGCATTGGATACCCAGTATACTTATGATGTCACAACCAATACTATATTGGACGCTGCGTGGGGTGAATGTGTATGTAACAAGGGAACCGGTGTTACATCATGTACAACCTCTTCTTCCAACAACAGATGTCATGGTGTTGCACTATGCGACCAAGGATATATAAACCCGGTGGTGACCTGCAGTGGCACAACATGTGAATCTGCATGTTCACGATGCCCATCTGGTCAAATATCAAACGGTAATGATTGTGAGCCCTGCCCGGCCGGCACATACCAATTTGGTAATGAATGCAGACCATGTGCAAATGGTTATATATCCACCGCAGGTTCAACTTCGTGTGAACCGTGCGAAAACGGATATTCATCAAATGCCGATCATACCGCGTGTGAACCTAATGTAATTACGATTGTGTATGCCAATGGTGGACATGGCACCGCACCGGCCCAAACGACATGCACATACAGTCAACAATTTACATTGCCATCAGCAATGACAGATAACGGTTATACATTCCAAAATTGGACTGTGAACGGTAAATTGTTCAACGCAGATGAACGCATAGTGTGTAATTATACAAACCTTGGAGTGTATACTGGAACCGCGACAATCACAGGGACATGGGGTGCCGGCAAGTACACCGTATCATTTGATGCAAATGGTGGTACCGGTGGCCAAAGTGCAAATGTGACCGCAACGTACAACCAGGCCATGCCACGTATCACATCTGTGGCACCGGTCAAGGTTGGGCACACATTTATGGGTTGGTACGATAACGCTAATTACCTGAATGGGACCCAATATTATAACGCAAACGGCCAAAGTGCACATGTATATGACAAGAATAGTGATACAACGCTATACGCCGGTTGGTCAACAAATGTGATAACAATAAACTATTCAAACGGCGGACACGGTACGACACCGAATTCCACAACGTGCACATATGGTAACAGTGTTGTATTGCCTGGCGCGATTATCGCCGAAGGTTTCACATTTGCAAATTGGACCGTCGCGGGCAATACGTTTAATGCAAACGCAACAGTGGTATGTAATATTGATAATCTGGGGGTTGATAAAGGGACCGCAACCATTACAGCGCAGTGGAATTCCAAAACTTACCGTGTGACATATAATTGTGGCATGGGTAGCGGAAGTGCACCAAATGCACAAACTGCGACATATAATGAAAACTTTACACCGGCAACGAATACCTGTTATTTCGCAGGCCACACCTTTACCGGTTGGTTGGTCAGTGACACAACAGATATCCGTGATGCCAACGTATCATTTAAATGGATGTATGCAGAAAACAAAACATTGACGGCACAATGGTCTGCACAAAGTTATGGTATCAGTTATGAAATGAACGGCGGAACAAATTATGCCGGTGCCCCAACCAGTTATGTGTATGGCATTGGCACAACCATAAATGGAACGCCAACACGCAGTAACAGTGTATTTAAGGGCTGGTGTGTGGTTAATAATTCTAATTGCGCCATGACCCAGACGATTGGACGCACTGATGTCGGCGACAAGATGTTCTATGCGAAATGGGTATGCGATTCATCATCCATACCAAACGATGACAATACCGCATGTACACCATGTCCGACCGGAACCCATGTAGAAAATGGTCAATGCGTTGAAAACGAAGATTTCAACACATGCCATCTGCCTGATGCGATTGAAACAAAACGCGTATGGAATGCGTCTATTGGGGCATACGGTCCATGCATGGTGGTGACTTGTGCCAATGATTATCATCTGGTTGCGAATACCTGTGTTAAAGATTTTCGCGAATGCCAGTTATCAAATGGATATGGCACCCAAGAATGGAATGGCACACAATGGGGTAAATGCATACCAACGCTTTGTGATTCCGGCTTTGAAATTGTTGGTGATAACTGTGAAGAATGTTCTAATCGCAGATTAAACGGTGAAGTCGTGGTCAGCACATATGCCAATGGATGTGAAATTGCAACATGCATGTACCACGGTCAGAAATACACATTGGATAATAACGAATGCCTACCTATTTGTGAAACAAAATCTGATGAAACAGGTTCAATGGTATGGAACGAAAGTCGCAAGAAATGTGTCCGCACATGCAACCCAGGATACAAAATGTGGTAGTCGCCTATGCACATATCACGCACGAATCTTGAAGTAAAAAAACAGGTAAATAAAAAATCAGGAAACCTGTTAGATTACCTTGGGGGGTGGGTGGTGCAGCAAATCAAAAATATAAATGGGTATTGGCGGTTTGTTGTTCGTATCTTTTGTGGACTGGGGCGAATGATGGGTGGCCATGCAAAAACGCGACCGGTGGATTTATTACGTGAAATTGATAATGCCGGTCCACGCGCCATACCAATTGTATGTTTAATCAGTTTTATGATTGGCCTTATTATCGCGTTTGTTGGTAACATGCAGTTAAAAATATTCGGTGCAGAAATATATGTGGCCGCGTTGGTTGCAATTTCAACAACACGCATTTTGGGTGCAATCATGACTGGAATCATAATGGCTGGCCGGACAGGCGCATCATATGCCGCCGAAATTGGTTCCATGCGCGCGAACGATGAAATAGACGCCATTGAAACCATGGGGATATCCCCCACAGAATTTCTGGTGTTGCCACGTGTGGTTGCATTAACAATAACTATGCCGATATTGACCATGATTGCTGACATTGTTGCCATACTTGGCGGAATGTGCGTTGCGACCACAATCATGAGCGTATCCATAGCAGAATATTGGAAAACAACACTTGAATGGATTACGTTTAATAACTTTGCAATTGGCGTACTGCACGGTTGGGTGTTTGGATGGGTTATTGCGATTGTTGGATGTTGGTGCGGTATGCGTGCCGCCAGAAATTCTGATGGAATCGGGCGCGCGACAACAAATGCTGTGGTGTATGGAATTATCGGGTGCGTGATTATGACGGCAATATTAACCATAATATTTAACTGGATTGATATTTAATGAGAAAGCATGACGGACCTTTTATTCGCGTTAAAGATTTAACCGTTGGATACGGGGATGGCAATGTCATAGAAAACGCCAGTTTTGATGTAGATTATGGCGATATATTTGTCATTATGGGAATGTCTGGATGCGGAAAAAGCACGATTATGCGTTCAATAATTGGTTTGATTCCGCCAAAATCCGGCCACATTTTAGTAGAAGGTGCAGATTTATGGGCATTGTCGCCAGATGAACGGGCGAATATAGTAAAAACATTTGGGATATCGTTCCAAAGTGGCGCATTGTTTTCATCCATGACACTTGGTGAAAATGTTGCATTGCCAATGGAAATGGAAACACAAATGTCACGATCCGAAATACAACGCAGAACACACGAAAAATTAGAATTGGTCGGGTTAGATAAATACATCAACCTGTATCCGTCCGAAGTCAGTGGTGGTATGTTAAAACGTGCGGCATTGGCACGTGCAATGGCATTAAATCCCCGAATCTTGTTCTTTGATGAACCATCGGCGGGATTGGACCCAATACGATCTGTGGAATTAGATGGTTTAATTCGGGAAATAAATCAAACGACACGGACAACTGTCGTAATGGTAACGCATGAATTATCAACTATTATGAATATCGCCACTAATTCTGTATATATTTGTGATAAAACCGTTGGGGCGACCGGGGCACCACAAGAAATATTGGCAAACACAAAAAATCAAGAAATCATTTATTTCTTGACCAGGGGACAAAGGAGAAACAAAAAATGATTCAACCAAACAGACGAACAATTGGATTATTTTTAATTTGTGGGCTGGTTTTAATCGTGGGGGCATTGTTGTTCTTTTTCGGTCATCGGCTTGAAAGAAATGCTGTCACCCCTGTTTTATTTTTTGAGGGGTCGGTCAAAGGACTGAACGTTGGTTCTAGTGTTTATTTCCGTGGGGTACCGATTGGACGTGTTGATAAAATTCAACTGATACCGAACAGTCAAAATAAAATCATAATTCCGGTATATATCAAGATTGATCCAAAAATAACTGCCAACAGACAAATATCACGTACAAAACTTGAAACATGGATAAACGATTTGGTCAAACATGGGTTAAAAGGCAAGTTGCAAACCCAGAGTGTTTTGACCGGACAAATGACAATTGAACTGGATTTTTATCCAAATTATCCTCTGCATTTTCAGGCCCAAGAATACGACATACACGAGATAGAAATTCCGACTGTACCGTCCATGTTGGATGAGATTTCGCAGAATTTAGAAAAAATACCATTATCAGATATATCAAGTAATATGAACGGATTATTAAAGAATCTTAACACAAATATTCCGGATTTATTACAGCAATCTACATCCGCAATGGTCAGCATAAATCGTTTGGCAAATTCTATTTCCGGACCGGGTTCAGATACGATTGCAAACTTTAACAAGATGATACATGATGTCAGTGATGCCGCAAAATCCATATCCCGACTTAGTGATTATTTGGAACGTCACCCAGAAGCATTATTAAAAGGAAAAGGAGGATATTAAAATGAAATTTCGTAATATTATTTTGATATTAGCTGTGACCTGTCTTGCCGCATGTAATTTCGGCAGTACCAGTGAACCATCACGTTTTTACGCGCTGAACACCCCAGATGTGCAACAGGTACGCGGCCCCGCCAAACCCATCAATGTCGTAATTGAAAATGTATCTGTTCCACAATCGGTGGACCGTCCACAAATCGTCATTAAACAATCAGATTCAAATATGTTGATTGTTTCAGAATTTGACAGATGGGTAGAAGGCCTGGGGACCGCCCTGCCAATTACTATATCTGAAAATATGAACATGTATGCCAAGAATATAAACGCAAGACCGGGACGAAATGCCGCAATATCCAGCAATGCAAAATATATCATTTCCATAGATTTCGTACGTTTTGATACACAAATAGATGGCAATATAACATTGTCGGCATGGTGGACGATATCCAATAACCACGGTGATATTTTGGCACAAAAGAAAACCACACAAACAACCAAAACACCGGATGAAAAATCTGGACGCCCAGATTATGATGCAATTGTTGCCGCCCAAAGCAAACTGATTGCAAAACTTTCATATAAAATCATAGATGTAGTCAGTGAATTAAAATAGTTAAATTAAAACCCCGCACAAATGCGGGGTTTTAATAATTATATTTAACCAACCAATTTATGCCACAAGCTTTTCTTTTTGCCTTTTTGATTTTGGCGTTTGCGTGTACGATGTGGCGCATTCATGGTTGTCTTTTTCGCCTCGGTATGTTGGGCATTTTTCTTTTTCGCATCCGTAGATGGTGCGTTTGCCATCAACAAATCATCCGTTTTTGCTTGCTCTGGGGCGACACGTTGAATTGAATATTGGTCTATATTCATCAAACTATCATCACCAACAATAACTATTTCCGTGCCAAATTCAGATTCCATAGCATTTAATTCGGTACGTTTATGATTCAAGATGTAAATCGCAATATCGGTCGGGACGGTCATGATTATCTTTTGTGCCGCCTTGGCCAATAATTTTTCTTGTAAATGACGGAACAGGATAATAGACGCTGTTTGAATACTTGGCACAACCCCCGCCCCCATACAATGTGGGCATGCGACATACGAAGATTCAATAAAACTGCTGCGCAGACGTTGACGCGACAACATCAAAACCCCAAAGGCATTTATTTTTGCAACCTGGGTACGTGCACGATCATGCTTCATAACCTCACGCATTTTCATTTCTAATTTACGGTTGTTGCGTTCTTCTTCCATATCAATAAAGTCAATCGCAACAATACCCGCCAAATCGCGCAAACGTAATTGCAATGCGATTTCTTCGGCGGCCTCTAAATTAGTATTTAATGCTGTTTGTTCTATATCTTTTTCCTTGATAGCCCGAGACGAATTGACGTCAATTGTCACCATGGCTTCGGTTTGATTTATAACCAAAGACCCCCCAGACGGCAATTGGACATATGGCCCATGCAGACCTTCTAATTGCTTTTCTACGCCGGCCTTGACCATCAGTGGCACCGCCGCATCTTTGTACAAAACCAATTGTTTACGCGGTGCACGACCATACATTTGCTGGAAATACGTTTTGGCAGATTCAAACGCTTCTTCGCCTTGGATTGTCAATATGTCGTCTTTATCAGACAAGAAATCACGAACCACACGACGAAGCAGTGAATCTTCGGTATGAATTATTACCGGTGCCACAGATTCCAATGTTGTTTTACGAATATCGTTCCACAAATTTACCAAATAATCGTAATCTGCTGCAACATCGGCTGCGGTCGCACCAAATGCCGCCGTACGCAAAACAACCGTCATACCCTTTGGTATTTTTAACGTATGTAATATTTCGCGCAGACGGGCACGTTCGGCCTTGTCAGAAATTTTCTTGGAAATACCATAACTGTTGCGTTTACGTGAATTCGGCATCAACACGGCAAAACGACCCGCCAATGACAAATATGTTGTCATGGACGCACCTTTTTGACCACGTTCTTCTTTGACCCCTTGGACCAATAAAATTTGCTTTGGCTTTATGACGTCTTGAATTTTGAATTCACGTGCACGTTTTGTAAATTCTTTGTTGTCTTCACCGGCACTGTGATCATCATAGTCGGCGACTTCGTCGGCCTCGTCATCGGGATCATCATCGTCATCAACGATGTTGGCGTGTGCCAGTTCAATAAGTTTCTTTTTCTGTTCTGGTGTGATTTGGTAATAGTCCGGATGAATTTCAGAAAACGGTAAAAATCCGTTTTTCCCGGTACCATAATCAACAAACGCGGCCTGAAGTGACGGTTCAACCCTTATGACCTTGGCCAGATAAATGTTCCCTTTTATCTGTGGTTTAGTGGTTGTTTCAACGTCAAAATCAGAAACGCGATTATTGGCGGAATCTACGACAACAACGCGTGTTTCTTCCGGGTGGACTGCGTCCACATATATCTTTTTTGACATTAAATAATCCTTTTGTGTTAAGCGCATATCTGTGGGCAATAATCCGTCCCCGTGGGGCGTCCAAGCCCATGCCAAGGGATAGCGCAACGATCGCAAACAGCACCCATCGGATTAAAGAAAGAAGTGATAGTAAAAACACTTTACCCATACCCCATAGTTATACTTGCCTGCCATTCTAACACGCGGCAAAATAATACGCAAGGTATTTTATTGTTCTTGGTTTTTATTCTTGGAATCACGTGAAAAATGGGGAATTTTTTGTTTGGCTTCTTCAATCCAACGGCGCATGCGTGCACGCAACCACCGTTCGTATATAAAGAACAAACCACCAACCCCAATAAGTGGTAATACATAGTAAATTATACGATACGCCAATAATGCACCGAAAATGCTTGCCTTGTCTGCACCGTCTGGCAATGCCAACAGAAACACGCTTTCAAAAACACCGATACCGCCGGGGACCTGACTAAACACCCCCGTAGTTTGCGCCACAACGAACAGCCCAATAAATGTTCCAAATGGCATACGAACAAACGGTATCATACAGAAATAAAGAACCAATCCAGCCAAAATACTGTCCGTCATTCCCAATAAAGTTTGCAAAAATGCCATCTTGGTTGATGGGATATCAAACTTTAATTGCCCTATTCTGATACTTTTATTGCGGAAAAATATGGTTATTGCGAAATACGCCAACAATGCCGCAAGGCAGAATATGAACAATGTGTTCAACCCGATGGATGCACCAACTGATGCAGATATAATATCAGATGGTATTAGAAAATATCCTACAACCGCAATTGCCGTTGCCCCCAGAAAGTATGTAAATCCGTTTATGGTCACAATTTTAACAATATCGCCGCCACGAATCCGCCAACGCGTATAAAGCCGGTAACGAATTGCCCCACCACTGACCACCGCATGACCGGCATTATTACTGATTGCGAACCCAAGCATGCCCGCCAACATCCATTTCCACCAAGAAACCTTGTCGCCCGCACCGACATAGTTCAATGCCAAACAATCATACAATGCCAATGCCACATACCCGGCCAAACACGCGACCGATGCCGCAACCAAATTGATAAGTGGAATATCCAATAACGCCCGTGCAATATCGTAAAAAGAATAATTGCGTAATTGCCACCAGAGCATAAAAGCCGCCAAACAAAAGAATACTATCCCCGAATACCCCAGTAATTTTTTGAACAATTTCTTGGTCTTGGTTGACATAAAATCCTTCTTTATAGTGCATAAGCATAACACCATCATATGCAAAAAGCAAGTAATGGTTCGGTTTATTAAATATCCAATAAAATCTTGGCAACTTTGGCACGTGCGGCATGATAATCAACCTTTTCGGCATCGGTCCGACCGACCAAATGGTCGCCTGTGGCAGAATTATCCGATACAACCAATATCGCCGATGCGTTTTTACCAATATGATTCATACAGGCGAAAAAGGTTGCGACCTCCATTTCCAGTGCTTTTGCACCCATTGCCCGAAATTCGTCCAAATGTATGTATTCCGCCGTCACACTGTCCATGGAAATAACCGGAACATTTAGCGTATTTATACCCTGCCCTGTGGCGATATCCACAATATGTTTGTCTAATTTTGGCGTGGATTTAGCATGTTCAAACATATTTTTTGCATCCAACCTGTCATGCAAGTACAATGTCGCACCATTACCAGAAATCGCATATTCGGGAATAATAATGTCGCCAACGTGTATTTCCGGAACCAATGCGCCAACCGAACCAATAAAGACAAAATTATCACAATTTGCCTTGTAACACGCCAAACAGAAATCCATTATATTCGGTGCGCCAACCTGTAATGTAATCAACAAATAATTTTTGCCATTATGCCGAATACGGTGCGTTTTTGCAAAACGATCGGCAAAAATCTGTTCGGCATCTATTTGGGTTGCGCCAAAAACCCGGTCAAAAGTCCAAGACGGCGCAACAAATATACAATCAAAATGTTCGTCGGTTGATATGCCATAAACACCTTTTAATAAATCGCATGGCAACGAGTTTTGTTCAAAAGTGTCCAAAAGTTTGCTCATGTTTACCTCGCTATTATTTCTTGCGGGTTTGTATGCGCCACAATTTGCTATATTCGCCCCCTTGGCGCATCAGTTGATTGTGAGTTCCTGTTTCAATAATTTTACCGTCTTTGATAACAACAATTCGGTCCATGTTGCCCAATGTTGCCAAACGATGCGCAATTACCAATGTTGTTTTACCATCCATAGCACGTTTCATAGATTTCTGAATCAGCATTTCGTTTTCAGAATCAAGGGCAGATGTGGCTTCGTCCAGCACCAAAATCGGCGCATTTTTCAATAACGCACGCGCGATAGATACGCGTTGACGCTGGCCCCCGGACAATTTTATTCCGTTATTTCCGACAAGTGTATTATATCCCTTTGGCAACCCCATAATAAACTCATGAATATTTGCCTTTTTGGCGGCATCTATTACTTCGGCGCGGGTGGCATGTGGGCGTGCATAGCGAATATTTTCCAAAATTGTGCGATTGAACAACGTCGCCTCTTGCGGAACATATGAAATATTACGGCGCAGCGAATCTTGGGTGACATCGCGAATATCTATATTATTTATCATGATTTTGCCGCCACTGATGTCGTACATACGCAACAATAAATAGCATATAGTTGTTTTTCCTGCGCCCGATAATCCAACAATTCCAACCTTTTCAGATTTTTTTATTGTTAAATTGAAATTCTTGAAAATAGTGTTTTTGCCGTACGCGAAATTGATATTTTGAAAAGTAATTTCGGCATCGCGTGCAACCAGTTTTTTGGCATTTACTTTGTCTTGAACCACTTTATCCACAATTATATTTTCATATGCCTTTTTAACCGTTGCAGATGTCCGGGTATATTGTTGCAATGTTTTATTTACGTTATTAAATGCATTGTTAATTGTTCCCATAGATGCCATAACAAACACCGCATTTGATATACTTAAGCTTCCATTTTTTATCAGTATAAAACAGAACAATAACATGCCCAATCGGGTGACATACCACAAAATACTGGTCGGCATCCATTGACAACGTCCCAAGAAATAATCACGTTTGAACAGTTTTATCAAATTTTGGCGACCATTATAAATGTATTTATTTTCGTATTCAGTATTTGCAAAATATTTTGCCGTTAATGCATTATTCAAACTGTCACTGCGCAGCCCCATATATTTAGAATCTTCGGTCTGAATCAATTTGCCATTTTGGACAAGTTTACGTTGCACCAACCATTCCCAAACAACCTTTATCACGCCATATGCCAATAGTGTTATCAGCAACCATACATTCATTGCGGCCATTGACCCAACCAAAAACAAAAATCCCAACGCGCTGCCCAGTATTTTACTGTAAAAAGCGTTTGTTAATGTATTTAATTCCCCAGATACACGTTGTGCATCGGACAATATGCGACCGCCCGGTCGGTCAATAAAAAAAGAAATATCATTATCGTATATGCGTTTGTATAACACATAGATTTTATATCGGTTAAAGTATTGCTGGTTATGGCCATTTATAATTGAACGCACCATGTGGATAATTATATCAAAACAATACAACGACACCATATACATAAACACTGGAATTATTGCCACCCAATCCGCAGACACGGCATTTTCAAAAATCTGCATCATCCATTTTGATGTTAATGGAAAAAACACCATACTAATTATGGTGGAAATGATATCTATGGAAAAGATTGTTCCGAAAAACCACGGGAAATGTTTTATCACCCGCCAATAGAATCCCTTGTATGTTTTTGGAAAATCGTCTTTTTGCATGTAAAGTTCCTTTGTTCTTGCCAATTATACCACATTTCAGGAATAAAAAGAACAACAATTAACCCGCACGTTTTTGTGCGGGTTAACCAATTCTAGTGGTGGCCCTGGTCGGACTTGAACCGACACTCCTTGCGGAACTTGATTTTGAGTCAAGCGCGTCTACCAATTCCACCACAGGGCCATTGGCAAAGAATTATTTCGCTTTCTTTGCTTCAACTTTTTTAACCAAACGCGCGCTGCGATTCGGTTTGCGGACCGGTTTTTTTGCCGGTTTTTCACCCGCACCGTTCTTTTTGATAATTGCGCGTTTGATTTCCGCCATTTCTGGCGTCAAACGTGATACCGGCTTTGCCATGACATATGCGTCCAACCCACCATGTTTGGTCAGTGTGCGCAAACCCGCCGCAGACAAGCGCAACGAAAAGTCACGACCCAAGATATCACTGTGAAACTTTAACACATGAAGGTTCGGCAAGAATGTGCGCTTTGTATGGCGTTCCGAATGGGAAACATTCATACCGACTTCTGTTTTTTTACCTGTTACTTTACATACACGTGGCATATTTAAATCCTTTAATCACTGCGGCATAATTTATAACAAAAAAGCCGAAAAGTCAAGTATTGTTTTACATTTTATTTATTTAATCGTTATGGGCGGGTGTTAATAAATCTGCGATCGTCTTGACCGGGTTAAATGTTGTAACCGGCACTTCTACGAACACAGTGTTCCATTTTGCCATCGCGCCATTCCACAAACCTGGCCGTTCCATCGCACGTATCGGGCGCCCAAAATATGATTTGTCAGAAATAAACCCGGTATTTTCATCTATGAATTCCATCAAATTGAACCTGTTTCCCATATAGTCCCGAACAGAACACACCAAATCAACCGGATTAAAATGCGTTGATTTGTTCATTATATCACGCGCATCAGGCGCAATTTGCGAAGATTCAATAATTTGCAAACCCGCATTTTTTACCCAAAAAGGTCCACCCCCAGGCGCCCCAGTATTTTTTACCATGCCGCATACACGCAACGGACGGTTTAATATTGTTCTTAATTCATCACGATTTGGTGCCACATCAACACCAAATGTGTGTTTAATAAAATCTGATATTTTATTCATATCGGCGTTTTCATTGTCCAATTCATGCAAATATTCAAATACTTTCGTTTGTGCAAATACCAACAAACCCGCCAATACACCTTTGTATTCAATAGTATCGCCGGCCATCGCCATCGTACATATATTATCTATATTTTTAATGAATATTATATCTGCATCTATATTGTTCAGGTTTCTTATCAACGCCCCATGCCCGGCCGGTCGGAATACCAATTTACCATCTGGGGCGCGAAATGGTGTATTATCAGGATTTACCGCAATTGTATCTGTTGATGATTCTTGTTCGGACATCGTAACATTATATTCTTTGCCAAAATGATTGGTATATTCTGGAACAATTTTATCAAGTAATTCTTGGAACGCATCATGGTGTTCTGGGGATACAGTAAAATGTATATTTACAGTATTATCTTGTGATACCGCATATTTTGCACCTTCGTATAAATGTTCGGCAATTGGGGTACGTATTTCGTTAAAACCATTATGATTTTGTGTATATTTGTGAAACGGCACCAAACCTTTTGGCATATTGCCGTATTTATCCACAATTGCACGGGCGATATCTGTATTGGTTGCGTTCGCATCCAGATTTAATTCGTCATACATGGCCAACATACGTGCGTGTTCACAAACTTTTCTTGCAACATCGTTTAATTCACCTGTGTCCAGAAACGTAAACAAATCACGCAACATTCGGGTTGCCGCCCCAGATGCCGGGACGAACTTTACAACTGTGTGCGTTTTTGCGTATTCTTGATACAACCCGATATATTTTTGGCGTGCATCATAATTTAATTCTTGGATGCCGTTATTGGCGATTGTCGCAGGTTCCACGATATCGGCGTACGGAAACCCACGTACAAAATCAGCAATCTGGTGTTCGGCGTCTTGGATTGTTAAGCCATGTTCTGTTATTTGTTGAATATCTTGGTCTGAAAAAATCATATTTGGCCCCTTTGGGTTTATTTTCCGTGGTCTTGAAAAAAACTTTGACCGCGACTATATATACGTTAACCAAGAACTATTATAAGAGGCAATGAATTATGAATCCAGAAGAAATGCAAGAAACACCGCAACAAGCGATTGAAAAATACACGACCGATTTTACTAAACTGGCCGCGGATGGAAAACTGGACCCGGTTATTGGACGCGATGAAGAAATTCGCCGCACTATCCAGGTTCTGTCACGCCGAACAAAAAATAATCCGGTTCTAATCGGCAGTCCCGGTGTCGGTAAAACTGCAATAGTTGAAGGTTTGGCGGAACGTATTATTTCGCGTGATATTCCAGAAAACTTGCAAAACAAAAAATTACTGTCGTTGGATATGGGCGCGTTGATGGCGGGCGCAATGTTCCGCGGTCAATTTGAGGCGCGATTCAAAGCAATATTAAAGGCGGTCAAAGATTCCAATGGCGAAATTATTTTGTTCATTGATGAATTGCACACGTTGGTCGGTGCGGGCAAAGGCGAAGGCAGCATGGATGCCGGAAACCTGATTAAGCCAATGTTGGCGCGTGGCGAATTGCACTGCTTGGGCGCAACAACATTGGATGAATACCGCCAATATATTGAAAAAGATCCTGCACTGGCGCGTCGTTTTCAACCTGTGTATATTGATGAACCGACCGTTGACGATACGATTTCCATTCTGCGTGGATTAAAAGAAAAATACGAAGGTCACCATGGTGTGCGTATCGCTGATGCTGCGTTGGTTGCGGCGGTGCGTTTGTCTAATCGTTATATTACTGACCGGTTTTTGCCGGACAAGGCAATTGACCTGATGGATGAAGCGGCCGCGCGTGTTCGTATGGAGGTTGCATCTAAACCCGAAGATTTGGATGAATTGGATCGTCATATAATGCAATTAAAGATTGAACAACAGGCATTGAAAAAAGAAAAAGACGAAGAATCAAAAAAACGTTTAACTGATTTGGAAAAAATCATTGCTGATTTAGAAGAAAAATCCAAAAAAATGACGGCTGATTGGCGCGCCGAACAAGATAAAATGCGCGCGCTGTCTGATGCAATGGCCGCATTGGATGCCGCCAAGGCCGAAGTTGCATCTGCAATGCGAAACGGCGATTATGAAAAGGCGTCTGCATTGCAATACGGCAAAATTCCCGCATTGGAAGAAAACATCAAAAAAATGAATTCTGAATCACGCGAATACAAAACCGTTTTGCCAGAACACATTGCCGCCGTGGTCAGCAAATGGACCGGCGTCCCGGCCGATAAATTAAATGCCACCGAACAATCAAAATTGTTGAACATAGAAGACGAATTGCGCAAACGTGTTGTCGGCCAAGACGAAGCGTTATCGGTCGTTGCACGTGCAATACGTCGTTCGCGCGCAGGTTTGTCGGATCCACGTAGACCATCGGGCAGTTTTATGTTCTTGGGGCCAACGGGCGTTGGTAAGACCGAGGTCGCCAAGGCATTGGCAGAATACCTGTTTAATGACGATACGGCCATGACGCGTATAGATATGAGTGAATATATGGAACCACATTCAGTCGCCCGTTTAATCGGCAGTCCCCCGGGATATGTCGGTTATGAACAAGGCGGAACATTAACCGAAAGTGTACGGCGCCGTCCGTATCAGGTGTTGCTGTTTGATGAAATTGAAAAAGCGCATCCGGATGTATTCAATGTGTTCTTGCAAATATTGGATGATGGCCGATTGACCGATGGCCAAGGTCACATTGTGAATTTCACAAACACAATCATCATCATGACCAGCAATTTACCCAGCATGGATGCGGTTAAAAAGCATTTCCGACCGGAATTTATTAACCGTATAGATGAAATTGTGTTCTTTAACCAATTGGGCAAAGACGTTATGTCTGGCATTGTGGAAATTCAACTGCGGAATCTGCGCAATCGTTTGGCAACACGCCGCATTGAATTAGACGTGACAGATAAAGCAATTAAATGGTTGGCCGAAAACGGATATGACCCGGTGTTTGGGGCACGACCGTTGAAACGTCTGATTACATCGGCGGTTGAAGATAAAATCGCAGATTTGGTTTTATCCGATGCCGTTACCGAAGGTTCAACAGTATATGTTGACGTCCACGGTAAGGATTTAGTTGTGAAATAAGTGATAATGGTTAAAAAAATCCGCCACTTGGCGGATTTTTTATTTCTTTTTTGTGCCTTTAACAGGTGTTTTCTTGAATTCGTTATACAGTGCCATAATGCATGCATAACCCAACAATGCCGACAGCGCGGTGATAATGCCACTAATTAACCCATCAGAAAACATCGCAAACAATATGATTGCCAAGACCAACACCACCGTGTATCCAAGGTTTTTTGCCAATACGGCCAAGATTCTTTCAAGTGTATTCATTTATTTTTCCTTTCGTTTATATGCCGTATATTATACCATATTTTTTGGAAAAATGACAGTAAAAAATACCACCGAACAAATCGGTGGTATTTGGATCAAAGTTGTTTTGTATAATATTATAAAATCACTTGGCCGCCAACCTTGGAATCACGCGGAATTGGACCAAATGAAGAACGTGGTGAAACATATATATTACCTTTGACGGTAAATGCACCACAGAACTGTAACAAATGCAAATCACGCAAATATAAACTGCCGTCAATGGTGACATTGCATGGCAAAACATATTTACGCATACGTTGCAAATACAAGTTACCGCGGATGTGCGCGCCATTTTTAATCATGATGGCTTCGCCACGCGATTCAATAATAACATCGCCGAACAATTCGCCGTCTTGGTTGGCCTGTAATGTCGGGTCTGTGGACGGTGTTGTTTTAACAACATTTATAACCGGTGATTCACCGTTTTTGGTATTGCGACGGCTTGGCACAGGGATTGTTTTCTTGGTTTTGGTATATTCAACTGGAACATTTTGTGCCGGACCGCTGACCACAACTGGTTTACGACGACAATTCAGAATATCCAAAATAAGCATAGAACATAATACGATGATGGCAACCAATAACGCCAAATTTATCAAACCGACCAAATTTATTTCACATAACACAGCCCAAATCCATGAACAAATTGCACAGATTGTATCCCATGTCCAACGAATTACACGACCAATCATACGAAATGGCCACAAAATTATTTGCCCCAACAATGTTGCGTTTTCACGAATAAAGTTCTTTTCCGCAGAAAAGTCCTTTTGGCGTTGCATGCGTTTGGCCGCAAATTTCATTTTTAATCTATTAAACATATTTGACCCTTTTGTTATTTGTCATAAATATAATACCAAAATAATCTTTTGTCAAGTATTTTTTAGATTTTTTTAGTGCCACGAACATTTGCACTGTTTATTAAAAAATAAGGTTTATCAATGGCCCCATAAACTTTATTGCCCATGCAACGAATATCAATGCCAATACCAACCCGGCAATCCGAACCAGGTATGTTGATATTTGGTATGCATTTGGAATTTTGGGTTTTGGCATTTTTTGTCTCTTTTTATACATTTTACACCATCGCACATGCGTTTTTAATTTGATTTTCTTCTTGTTTGGCGGTAAAATATCACGACGTAAAAAAGGGGGCACCCATGTTTGATACAGAAAAATTAAAGACATTTTCATGGGTAAACGTTGGAAACCCCGATCATAATGATTTTGAAAAACTGCAGGAAGAATACAAAATTGACGAAGATACCATTTCCGATATTTTGGACCCCGATGAACAGCCGCGTATTGAAATAGAAGATGATTACAAGGTTATAATTGTCCGATTTCCTATTGTAAATCGCGAAACAGACACCCAATGGCACACCGAACCGTTGTCTATTATTTATTCTACGAACCGCGTTATTACGGTTTGTCGCAAACGCTGTGATTTGTTGGACAAGATTAAAAAGGACGAAAAGACATCGCGCGAAGAATTTATATTAAATATTATGTATTATATTGCGGAATCTTACCTGCGGTGCCTGAAAGAATTAAACAAACGCGTTGTGGAATCCAAGAAAAATCTGCAACAGCAGATTAGAAAACGCGAATTGCTGTCGTTATTGGATGTTGAAAACAGTTATACATTATATATGACGGGATTGAAAGGCAACCTGTCGGTCTTGGATAAATTGGAAAAGGTTCGCGGCTTTGCGAAAACCGATGAATGCGTGGAATTGGTTGAAGATACGCGTATTGAGTTGTCCCAGGGTATAGAGGTCGTGACCAGTTATACAAAAATGCTGAAATCTATCAAAGAAACGTTTGAAAGTGTCATTAACATAGATTCCAACACTTACATTAACCGGCTTACCATGTGGAACATTATTTTAATGTTGCCGACACTGGTTGTGGGGTATTACGGGATGAACGTCGCCCTGCCCTTTGCGGAACACGCAGATACCGGGGTTATTATATTCTTGCTGATTATGGCATTGTTGGTTGGATACGCACTGTTTATCATTGTGCGTCGCCGTATCATTTAACCAGCAACCGCCGCGGATACACGCGCAAAATTCACATTGAAATCTTCATCGGTTGTATCAACATCGGCAAACTTTATACCATCTGCGGTACGCAACCATTCTATTGCCGGCATTGTAATTTTCCAGAAACTGTCCAACCGGCGCCGCACAACATTTTCGTCCGCATCATCGGCACGCCCACCACCTTCGCGAATACGTTTCTGAATACGGGCCAACATAATGTCTTCTGGCACATTCAAATATATAACACGAACATCAAATTTATCGGCATAATTTTTGACTATCCATTGGGCTTGGCCAATGGTACGCGGAAAACCGTCCAAAATTATATCGCCAGACGTTTTAGAAATTGCATCAGCAATTACATCGAACAAATCGGAATCCGGCACCAATTCGCCACGCGCGATAATTTTTGCCAATTTTGATTCCGCCGGCAACGCGCGTAATATAGCACCCGTTTCAACATATCCATACCCATCACGCGCGATCAATGCACGTGCATGTGTGCCCTTGCCTACGCCTTGGCCCCCCATCAAAAGAATCATTTTTGGTTTCATGTCTTTTCCCTTTTGTTTGCGCAGAAATTATAACATAAAAAAATCCCCGCGACAACGGGGATTTTTGTTTGTTATTGGAAACAACAAATTATTTTTTGCTGTTTTCAATTGCGGCGCCAAGAATATCGCCCAAAACAGAACCACTGTCTGCTTCGTTGGCATATTCCTTAACCGCTTGTTTTTCCAATGTGACCTGTAATGCACGGATGGACAATTTAACATTGTTCCCTTCAACAGACACCACAGATGCTTCGACCGTGTCACCAACCTTGAACTTGGAAGTATCTTGTTCAGATTTTTCACGTGACAAATCGGTACGACGGATTGTTCCCTTGATATCATTTGGCAATTCCAAAATCAATTCGTCCGGGGTCACTTCGGATACAGTACCCGAAACAACCGCACCTTTCTTGATAGATGCCGCATTGTTATCCGCACCGGCGGTCAATTGTTTGATACCCAATGTGACGCGTTCTTTTTCTGGATTGATATCCAAAATCTTGGCGGTCACTTCTTGGCCACGAACGAATTTCTTTAATTCTTCTTCGTCCAAACGGTTCCAAGATAAATCAGAGATATGAACCATACCATCTAATTCTGGGGTCAATGCAACGAACAAACCAAATTCAGTTGTGTTCTTGATTGGACCGGTGATAATGTCGCCAACATTGTGTGTTTCGGCGAATTGTTTCCATGGATTTGGTTGCAATTGTTTATAGCCCAATGAAATACGACGTTTTTCTTGGTCGATATCCAAAACCATAACATTGACTTCTTGGCCTGTTTGCAAAACTTTGCTTGGGTGAATATTCTTGTTTGTCCAAGACAGTTCAGACATATGGACCAAACCTTCAATATTGTTCCCCAAATCAATGAATGCACCATAATCGGTTACAGATGAAACCTTGCCGGTAACCGTATCGCCAACATTAAATGCACGTGACGCGGTTTCCCATGGGTCTTCTTCTAATTGTTTTGCGCCCAATGAAATGCGGTGTGATTCTGGGTCAAATTGAATAACTTTGACTTTGATTTTTTCGCCAACATGAACCAATTCACGTGGGTGATTAACACGTTTCCAAGAAAGATCTGTAACGTGCAACAAACCGTCAATTCCGCCCAGGTCAATAAATACACCATAATCGGTGATATTTTTCACTGTACCTTCCAAAACCGCACCCAGTTCGATATTCTTTAACGCTTCTTTCTGGGCGGCGGCGATTGTGTCAGATTGAATTGCACGACGTGAAACAATTGCGTTTGTGCGCAATGCATCCATCTTTAATACGCGGAATTTGTCTTTCAATCCAATCAGAGATTTCGCATCACGAACCGGTTTATGATCAACCTGGGATGATGGCATAAATGCAAACACGCCGTTAATATCAACGGTATAACCACCGCGAACGACTTCAATAATTGTACCTTCGGGATCAACACCTTCGGCAACGGTCTTTTCCAATTCTTTCCATGCCTTTTCTGCACGTGCCTTGGCATAAGACAGAACCGCTGTACCTTCGCGTGATTCATAACGTTCAACAAAAACGTCAATGATATCACCAACGGCCGGCACAGATGCGCCAAATTCCTTTAATGGAACGCGACCTTCGGATTTAAGGCCGACATCAACCATGGCAAAGTCACCGCGAATATCTTTCACAGTTCCCTTGGTCGCATAGCCTTGCAATGTTTCTTGTTTGCCATAGTTTTCATCAAACATTTTGACGAAATCTTCATTGGCGATTGGATTAAATAAATCTTTGGATAAATCTTTCATACTAGAATTCATACAAAGTTTGCCATCGCAGCCATATTTTTATTAGAAAAACCGCGAGGTCTTGCGGGGTTAATCGGACTGATTCCATGCCCGCCCACGAAATCAGCACCGATTATATATACTTTTTTGACAAAAATCAAGTATTATCATAAAAAATCTGTTTACAATCGTGCTGTTTTGTAATATGGTGTTTGGTATGAAAAAAATAATTATCATTACAGGAGCCAGTTCAGGTATGGGCGCAGAATTCGCCCGCCAGATTTATGCCCAAAAATCAACCATCGGTATGGAAATGTGGCTGATTGCACGCGAATCCGACAAATTGGCGGAATTTGCCGCCACATTAACAGGTCAGAATATAACCGTGCGGACATTTGCGTTTGATTTGTCCGGGACGGATGGTGCAAAACGTGTTAAAGAAATCTTGGATTCCGAAAAGGGTAAATTCGTTGTTGATACATTGATTAACAATGCGGGATTTGGAACATATGGTCCGTTTGCGGAAACGGACCCTGCGCGTGAAATGGCGATGATAGACCTGAATTGCACATCGTTGACGGGCATCTGCGGGTTTGTATTGCCACATATGCAACGCGGTTCACACATTATAAATGTGGCCAGTTTGGCGGCATTTTTACCATTGGGAAACTTTGCCGTCTATGCTGCGACAAAATCATACGTATTATCATTCAGTATGGCATTGGCGGCGGAATTGAAAGAAAGTGGCATATCGGTATGTGCCCTGTGCCCCGGCAGTGTTAGTACCAATTTCGCCAATGTGGCAAGCAACGGCAAACGCAGCGAAGTATTACACGGTCGCGATCCACGTAAAGTTGTTGCACATTGTCTGCGTGCAAGCCGGCACGGTCGCAAGGTCGCGTTGTGGGCCCCAAAATGGAAAGTGACGGCGTTTCTGTCGCGTTTCATTGGCCGATACATTGGCGCACGCTTTACATACCTGTTCAATAAACGCCCACATTAAAATTGGTTTGCATTATCTTTTTCCATTGCATAAATTCGGTTCGCAGGCAATCGTAATTTAATAATTCCAATTGTTCGGCAATCTGTTTTATCGTGTAATTGGAATACGAACGTTCACCTTCGCTGCCACGACTCTGCCACCCAATAATTTTATCTATGTACGGGCGCAAAATGCCGCACTTTTCCATCGCAATATTTGCGTTTTTGCGAAAAGAATGGAAGTCGTATCGGCCACCGTCTGAATTACGAACACCAATTTGTTCCAAAAAATAGAACAGTTTTCGTGTCATGTGCGAATCCAATGTTCCGTGTGATGTAATGCAAATATTTTGGAATATAAAATCTGTTTGGGCACCGTGCGGTTTTCGGCGCAAATAATCCAAGAAACCCATTTTTACCAATGTTGAATGCATTGGCACAATACGGGAAGAATCTTCGGTTTTCAATTTTTTTATTCCGGGACAATCTTCTATGAAATTTATGCACCAAATGCCGTCTTGTTGAATAATGTCTTTGTATTGCAATGTGAACACCGCGTTTTTGCGTGACCCAGTAAACAATGCAATCATACATCCCCAAAATAAATCTGGATATTCACGAAAAAAACGCCATTTCGGATTAAATATACGTTGTAATTGTTCATCAGAATATGGCGTGTGTGGCCGCCGCGCACTTTTTGGTGTATGTTTCACCGATGGCAAACTGGTCAAGACATCTGTTTTATATAAATCTGGATATGCCAATGTTGCAAATTTTGCCAACGCCGTCACCCAACGCACATGTCGCATTTTCTGGTCGCCAAGAATATCCGTGCGATCCGTAATAGATTGCACTATCTGCACCATAGATTGCGCATTATGCAACCGAGAATATTTTTCACGCCCCGTCAGCCCAATTGCATTTATATAACGACATATGGTCCTGTATTTGCGCCTGCTCTCTTCTGTGTCACGTCCAATTTTTGTCATGAAATGTTCCAAGACATTGTCTATGGTTGGGGTATTTCTGTGTTTAACATTTTGGTATGCGTATATTTTCTGTACCAGTTTAACCAGCATTTGTTGTTGCCGACACAATGTTTGTTCTATCTCTAAAATTCTGTTTTCTCTCTCGGTCAATTGCACCTCTCGTTCATGGATTGATAACGTCATATTTACCTCTTTTGGTTGCTAGTATTGACTTTTTTGCGAAATGGTCTATAATATATCACAAGATGACAAAAGATTGTATGAATCTTAATTGCAATTTTATATCTGCACATTTTTGTGCGGCTGGTTTTTATTACGCCTATTAACCCCTTAAGGTGTTATGGGTTTAATTGGCTTTGGCACCTTAAGGGGAATCGTCCAAAGCCAGTTTTTTTATCCACAAACATCAAAAAAGGATTAAGTAATGAAAACCAAAGAACAAATAATAGATGAAATATTGGACCGTGGCGTCATCGTTGATATACTGCCGTCACGCGAAGAATTTAAGCAACGGTTGATGAATGAAAAATTGCGATTTTTCATTGGGGCCGACCCAACCAATGCGTCACTGCACCTGTCACATGCAAAAAACTTTATGTTATTGGAAGAATTCAGAAAACTGGGACACGAAGTTTTTGTTTTGTTCGGTGATTTTACCGCATGCATTGGCGACCCCAGCGACCGCACATCTGCACGCGCACGATTGACCCCAGAACAAGTGCATGAATTTTCGCGTGATTGGGTTCGGCAAATTTCGCCACTGATAAATTTCAACGACACGGAAAATCCGGCCCATGTTGTGTTTAATGGTGAATGGTTAAATAAACTGACCATGCGCGATTTGATTGACCTGGCGTCAAATACAACGGTCCAACACATGCTGGAACGAGATATGTTCCAAAAACGGATTGCAGAAAACAGGCCAATTCACCTGCACGAATTTCTGTACCCAATTTTCCAGGGCTTTGATACCGTGGCATTGGATGCAGACGTTGAATTGTGCGGCGTTGACCAGACGTTTAATGCGCTGATGGGACGGACTTTGTTGAAAAAATTGAAAAACAAAGAAAAGTTCATTGTGTGCAATAACTTGATGGAAAATCCGATAACCGGCGAATTGATGTCTAAATCACGGGGAACGGGTGTGTTTCTGAATACAGATGCGAATACTATGTTCGGGCAAATCATGGCCCAGCCCGACGAGATGATACGCATTTTCTTGGTAAACAATACCCGCGTACCATTATCGGACATTGACGCATTGGATATTGAAAATAATCCGATGGCCGCCAAGTTATTCACCGCACATAAAATCGTGGAAATATTCCACGGCACAACCGCGGCGGATGCCGCAATGGAGCATTTTCGGAATACTTTTTCCAATAAAGTATTTCCAGAAAACGCCCCTGAATTTACGACCGATAAAGACGAATTGTCGGTTATGGAAATTCTGCAAATGGGAATGCCCACGGAATCCAAGGGCGAATTGCGGCGATTAGTTGGTCAAAATGCCGTTACGATAAACGATGAAAAAGTGAGCAATATAAATCAGCATATTCGCACAGAAAAAACATTGTTTGTTCGTGTCGGCCGTAAAACATTTTTCCGCATTTCCCGGAAATAAAGTCGCATTTGGGAACAACGTTTCTGTTGTTCCCAATGCTTAATTTTATAAATCACATGCCAAGATTTTAGATACGATTAAATCAGCCGGCAATTGTGGATGCCCGACCAATTCAGACAATTTCACCCATTCTTGCCGGTCGTGAACTTTCAATGTAATTTCGCCGGTGTAATTCAGGATTTCATACGCATACAATTCCAATTCTTTACCGGAATCTAATCGCAACTTTGCCACGGTCACCAATTTGCCGATTTCGGCGTCAATGCCCAATTCTTCGGTTAATTCACGATGCAAACAACGTGGGCCGTCTTCGCCATTTTCAAATTTACCACCGGGGTATTCCCACTCGCCTGCCAACGGTTCTGATTGTGCACGTCGCATCAACAATACCCTATCGCCATTTCTAAATATTCCCGCCGTTACTTTCATGGATAAAATTTTACACGGTTATCGGCACAAAAGCAAGGACGGATAAACCGTCCTGTGCTTATGCCCTGACAAATGCTTTATTCATATATTATCCCGGAAATACCCCGCCGGCACAGATTGGCATAAATTGGCTTGTCCAATCCATACGCACGTATGATGGCACTTGGTTTCTGGTTGCACCACAGGTCATGAACGGAAACAACACCGTTTTTAACCGTCTTTATCAGGCCGCTGGGCAATTCACTGCGTCCGATACACGAAGACAGGTACACAAAGCATTCGTCATTGTCACCTAAATGTTCACATGCCAAAACACGTGCATACAGGTTTAATGTTAAATCGGCTTTACTGGGGTCTTTGGTCCACGGGGAACCACCGCCGATTGGACATGCCGTGGAATAAAAATCGCACGCCAATTTGCGTCCGGTAATTCCACAATCTGCGATTGGACCATGATATGTGTATCGCCCTGTCCCATTTACAATGATATTTGTCGGCGATGCACCCAATGTTTCTACAATAAAATCATTCAATTTTTCATCGTGTCGCATCGGAATCGCGACAATGGCGGTTTCTATATTATCATTGTTCAATGTGATTTGGGTTTTTATATCCACCCCCAGGTTATCACTTGTACGGGCTTTATCATACAGGGCATCATTCAATTTGCGTGCCAGATATAATTCCCTGTTTATCTTGCCCGCACCCTGGCATGCATATCCAACAAATACGCCTTGGTCGCCCCAACCGTCGGCATCAACACCACGTGCAATATCATCAGATTGTGTTCCAATCAGATTTATGATTTCTATCCGCGTTGGGTCAATGGCAAATTCGCCCCATATGGACGCGTACCGGTCATCATATCCGATTTGTGCCAATGCCTGTTTTACATATTCGGTAAAATCGCCATAAGGGGCATTGGTGGTTATTTCACCCCCCAACACAACTGTATTGCCCTTGATCATAACCTCTACGGCATATTTTACATGCGGGTCTTGTTCAATCAGTCGATCCAAAATAAAACTGGAAATATAATCGGCCGTTTTATCTGGGTGCCCCATTGACACCGCTTCTGCTGTTCTTTGCATATTTTACTCCTTTGGTTTTTTAGTAAAGAACCAAAGGTGGATTCAGAAGATGTACCACAAATTGCGTTCATAAAAATACGGAAAATTTGCATAATATCAACTCCTTGTTTAGTCCATTTAGAGGTAGGACAAGTCAGGTTAAATCCACCTTAGCTGACATAAATGCTATCACCAACACATCTACAAATCAAGATATTTCCTACAATCTTTGGGGGGGCACACAATTTCCACCACGATTTGCCCAACTACACCCAACAATAAGAATTTCATAACTTATTTTTTTTATACCCACATGCGTCCCATTGACAAAAAGAATTTTTATCCTACATAGAACATAAAGAGGTAACATTATGAGACGATTGTTAATTATATTACTGTGTGTATTTGTTTGTGGGGCCGCGATGGCACATAGCGTGGCATTTAATACCAATACGCATATTTATCACGATCATTCTTGTATTTGGGCGAAACGTTGCACCAAGAACTGTATTAACATTGACAGTTCCGAAGCCAAACGCCGTGGCGGTCGCCCCTGTAAAGTTTGTGGTGGATAATTCAACTTCTGCCGGCTCGGCACCGCGTTTATTGGTGGCACAAAATTATTCACTCGCGCCACACAAAACACTTGACTTATTCTGCGAACGGGTATAACATAAGCGCTGTTATTCGGGCATAGTTCAGTCGGTAGAACAACGGACTGTTAATCCGTATGTCACTGGTTCGAGTCCAGTTGCCCGAGCCAAGGAATTCCGCCGTAAACCCCGCAGGTTTGCGGCATTTTTCTTAAATTAACACTTCTGTATTTACGCATACCACGATACACCAAAATACACCATAAAACACCCCTCTGGCTACACAATAGCTACACAGGATCCGTAACCTATCCGTCGTCTTATGAATAACTTATGCTTTTTCAACTCGTAAAATTGTCTACATATTTTGAACATAATGCAAGTTTTATATTTAAGGTCGTGCATCATCTTGAAAAAAGTCCTATTTTAAGGTACAATATGCATAACTCGAATTCAGGAGGGAGTTATGTCAGATCGCATTATTAAATCGCCTGTTATTGTTGATAAAAAAGGCAAACCGAGCTTTCCAAGTATTGAACGTATACCATCTGAAAAATGGCTGCAGGATTTTCTGCCCTTATGTCCAGATGTTTTACCAGTTGCGGATATTGACTCCAATTTTGCTGATTTAACGTATCTCTGTAACGAGGCATCAATTAAAACAAGCAAGAAAGGCAAAGGTCGCGTTGATGTTATTTATATCAGTAAGAGTGGCCGATTGGTTTTGGTTGAAACAAAACTGCACAGGAATCCCGAATCCAGTCGTGAAGTCTTGAGCCAAATTTTGGATTATGCGGCAAACATTCGTGCCGCTGGATGGGATTATTCCGTAATAAACGATCTGTATGGTAAATCCGATTTATACAAAGAAATGCAAAAAAAGTTCAAAGATTTACCAGACAGAGAAACATTTATTGAAAACGTAAATCGCTATATCAGACAAGCTGATTTTCTTATGGTCATTATTGGTGACACTATAAGCGATACAGTAGAAAATCTTGCCACATTTATTAACAGCCCAATCGATATGAAATATAAGCTGGCGTTGTGTGAAATTAAAACCTATAAGATGGGCGATAAATATCTGGTTATTCCGCGTCTTACCCTTAATACAAAAAACATAGAACGTGCAGTTATTACATTGCAAAGCAACAACATAGTATGTTCACCCAAGGAAACACCAGAACCGCAAAAAAACAACAAACATATTTCAATTGAAAATTTTGTTAACGAATTTGTAAAACATCACAAAAACATACCCGAAGATGCGGTCTATGATTTCCTTAATGATTTGAGTAATATCGGGTATTCACTTT
>CACXXP010000012.1 GCA_902771695.1 uncultured Pseudomonadota bacterium
TAATTTTGATAGATTTTGATCCGATTGAAGAATCAAATATTAACCGTCAACTGTTCGCGCTGCATTCCACATTAGGCACCAAGAAAGTAGACGTTATTCAAGAACGAATTGCCGACATAAATCCAAACATAAAAGTAACCGCATTGGACATATTTTTTGATGAAAATACCACCCTGCCCGACCGACCAGATTTTGTTATTGATGCCATAGATACCGTTCCATCAAAAATTGCACTTTATCGTTGGTGCAATAAAAATAATGTGCCTTTTATATCTTCAATGGGGGCGGCACGCAAAACAGATACAACAAAAATCAAGATAGACAAAATATCAAAAACATTTGCATGCCCATTGGCGGCACGCATCCGTAAAATTGTTCGCGATGAAAAATTACCAAATTTTCCGGTTGTTTTTTCAACCCAAGAACCATGCGGGCAAATTGCAAAAAACAAGAGCTTTGGTTCTATAATTACCGTAACGGGAACATTTGGATTACTGATGGCAAATTATGTTATTCAGAAAATCACCGAATAAGCGAATTTATTTACCTTTTTGCAGCAAAAAATCTTTAATCTGGGCGTTTATTTCCAACCACGCATTTTCGGCATCACGCGCACGTTGCAATAAATTAGATGCTTCATTGGCGTTCTGTTGCAATTTTGCCATTTGTTTGTCGCAATCTTCTATAATAATCTGTTCGTGTTGCGCGGCCGTTACCCCTTCGGCAATGTCTTTAAAGTTTTTGGGTTCCCCAGGAGTTCCCAAGGCCATTTTAATATGCTGTTTCTGACGTTCCAGGGCTTCGTTACGTTTCTGCGTAATTTCAAGTATAATATTTTGAACGGCTTGCAGGTATTGTTCTAATGCCTTGACCCCAGACATACCTTCGCCAAAATTGATTTGCACAGCTTGTTTTTCGGTTTTTCTTTGTTTCTGTTCTGCATATGTTTTCACATGGCGCGTTCTTAATGGCAATGCCATAAACTCTTTAAAGAGCTTAAAATACTCCTTATGCAGGTATAATTTCTTCCCTTTTTTATAAAACCACACATGCTTTATCTTATAAACCGTATCTGCGTATTCCTCTTCTTGCTCGTAATCCAGCACCAACCAACTTTTATGTTTATCAAAATACGAACGCGCTCCTTTAAGTTTCGGATACAAATTTGACGCCAATTCATCGGCATCCATGTCATGGTCTATGGTATCTGGAACACCCGCAAAATAATCGGTCGTGGTCGTGCCCGGTTTTTCATACCCCTTAATCCCCAGCGCCTTGATCTGTTCGTCTGGAATCGCTGTGTTTGGTCTCATAAGATTAAAGAAACTAACATAGTGTTTTTTTTGAAAATGCCGCCCATCCCATGATTGTGTAAACCAGCTATTTATCCGCTGTATCAAAGCGCGGTCTTCTGGGTTCTTTGATTTTCTTAATTGTCCTAATACATAGTTCTTGCGTTGTTGCAATTCATTTTTTGGGTCCGTTTTATCATAGAACACCAAACTGGCAAGTTCTGTATAAGATAAGGTTTCGTCATCTACAACAACACGGACTTTTGTTTGTGTTTTGATATTATCCAAAAATTTCAAGAATTCTTGTTCACGTCCCTTGCGGAACAACAATGCGCCCCATTTGCCACTTACAAAAAAGCCCGTTAATTTTGCGAAATCCGCAAAACTTAGTGACGCACCGGTCCTTAAATACTGTATACGATAAACCAAACCATCTCGGGCAGCGGCATCATCTGGATATAACGTTGTCGCCAATTCTTCAATAGTGCAAACTTTGCTTGCACGTGGCACCTTTGTGATTCCAAGAAAAAAGCATAATTTATCATAATATCTGCGACAGAATTTTTTTACCCCGTCTTCTGTGACGAACCAGTTATCCGGTTTTACTTTCGGATTAGATTTAGATGCACGTTCTATGGCACGCCAGAATTTTTTGATTTTTTGTTCTATTGTTTTGTCGGCATTTGGATATAACACCGCCACCAATTCTTCAATTTCCACGGTATTATTAACATAACGGCGTCTGGTTCTTTGTTCTTCCTGATGTTTTTTATAAACCGCGTCTATTTCACCTGCGCGTTTATCAAATACAGGCACCGCAACATCCCACCGAAGTCCAATCATATCAGTAATTTCAATTGCTTTTTGATAAACTTCGTCATTGATACCCTTGAACCCCAGATAATCTGGGGCACCTAATTTTTTGGTTTCTGTTACACAGCCCGCCAATTTTTCAATATTCTGGGTGGGCATATCTGCCAAGAATGCTTTAGATGTCAAACTACGTAACGCATAGCATACCGCAACCAAAATATATGGAAATTTGATATCTACTTCACTTTTGGAATTTAACGCCGCAAATATATACGCCGGTTTTTCAACAACAGATCTGCGCACCTGTTCCAATTTGGACGCACAATCCCCGGTTGCATCAGGATGCAACAAAACATCGTACAAATTATCAATCAATCTTTTAATAAAATTATTATATTCTGTCTTGTTCATTGTTTTTGTTCCGTTTGACAGAAATATAGCACATTATAAATATTTGTCAAGATATTTGTTTGCAAAAGATTAACCGTAATTCGATAAAAAAATCCGCCCAAACGGGCGGTTATTACATTATTTCTCCAAATATTTTTTATTTTGTGCCATCCATTCGGCCAGCTTGTCTTTTTGTTCTTTAACGCGCATTTCTGCCTCACGCAGCCCCTCTTCCGCCGATGTCAAATCGTCTTTGATTTTTTGATATTCTTCCATACTGGCCTTGATATCTCTGGCATCCTGCGCGGCCTGTTCCTTGTTAGTTTTTGCAGTTTGCGCCTTGGCGGCATACTCTTCGGACAAGCCCTGTTGCTTTTGCTGTTCCGCATTGGCCGCTTTATACAGCTCCATCAATTTGGTCAAATACGCATCTGTTCCTTTGACCGCCAGCATATCCGCCGGCTTTTCCATAACAACAGTTTCAACATGCACGACTTGTTCCTCTGCTGTGGGCGCAGGTTGTTCTGGGGCAATCGGCGCAGGCATTTCAACCGGATTTTCTACTTTCTTTGCCCTGTGTTTAGTGACGGTCGGCCCAAACAATTTTTTTAATTTTTCTATATTTTCAGCCCTAAAGTATGCAGATGTACCACGTTTTTCAAACCAATTCTGAATAGTTTTTTCAAGTTTTTCATAATCTTTATCTTTTTTATGTCTGTATAAAAAATTCGCTTTTTTGGCTGAAAATGTCTTTTCATCTGCCATGCCCAATTCCGCCGCCAATTTACCAAGAGACCACAATTCTCTGTCATCAGCGGTATATAAAACATCGGCTTGTTTTGACTTGCCCTGCCCGTTGGTTGAGATTTTTTTTAATTTCTGCCCCGGTATTGGCGATTCCACCACCGGTTCAACTTTCCCTCGTGGTCTATTTTTTGACCCCTTTGGACGACCACGACGTGGTTTGGGTTCTTCTTTTGCCTCAATTATAACTGGTTCTGGAATAATAATTGGTTGAGATTCAGGCATCAAATTCTCTTGGGGTGAAACATCTTTTTTATTCTTTTTTATTGGGGCATTTTTTGCAATCATTGCATCGTCATATGGTATTCCAAGTGCATTTGACCATTTATGCATTTCTTCTTGGGCGGTATCCCATCTTTCTGCGACCAACATCGCGCAGTCAATAATGCTGCGCTGACACGGTAACACATCTTTTTCCCGCGTTTTCAGGTCAAAATCTTTTTTTCTGATTTTTTCTTTGCAACGATCGCGTTCTTTTCTGGCATTGGCCATATCTGGTTTCGGGCACAATTGCGATGCCAAGATTGCCTGTTTCAACATATCTCGTTGATCTGGGGACATACTATCTAAAATTGCTGTTTCACTCATTGGGCGCAATGCCAATAATAATGTGTGCATGATGTATGCAAAATAATCTTTTTCTGGCCCCCATTCGCATTTTTTGGGTCCCCATATACATTTACCCTGGGCCAATTTAGATATTGTTTCGGTCTCGCTAAGCATACAGGTTTGGGCATCCAAAGAATTTCTATTACTGGCCGCCAAATAAATTCTATATACCAATCCGGCCGTCATTCTGAACATATTAACATTATCACTGTAATCATTCATTATTGGTCCTTTATTTACACCAGACGTATTTATAACACACACATAGTAATTTGTCTATTATTTTAATGATGTAAAATATATTTGATTTTTGGAAAAAATAAGTTTATAATGTGACTCACCTTCGGGGCGTAGCTCAGTCTGGTAGAGTACTTGGTTTGGGACCAAGGTGTCGAAGGTTCGAATCCTTTCGCCCCGACCAGATTAAATAAAAATACCACCATAATCGGTGGCATTTTTATTTAACATTGGATTCATCGGGGCGAAATGATCGGTGCAAGCCCAACCGGTCGCGGCACCAATACGCAGGTAGATAATTAGAAAAATCATAAAAACGGTGTTTTCGCCCCAATAATATATTTGACAATTTGCGTTATTGTGGTACTTTCCTGACATAAACCCCAAAGGTTATAAAAATGTCAGATAATATTCCAAATACAGAATACATAACTATAAGCAGCAATGGCATTTTCGTTGGTGGTCAGCCCGCAACAAAATATCGTGGTACAGAGATATGGAACCAATGGCACGTCGTTAGGGATTTTAAGGCGTTTCAAGCCGGTATTATGCAAGAATACAATCTGGGTATTTCAGAAATGCATGTGGCATCAACCCGTTTACCATTGTTAGCCGAATACAGATGGGCATCTGGTGACCGCATGACACCAATTCTAAACGGCGACAGAATCGGCGCATGTTTCCGCGTAAAATGTGGCGAATATGGTTTTGGTTCAGGTGACGAATGGATATATTATGATTCATTTTCTTCGGCCGAATATTGTAATGGTGCATGCGCACACCGCTGTGTAGACATCGCCATGAAAAAGAGATATCTGTTGCTGAGCAGATTTTTCAACTCCTCTCTTATATTCCAACACCCCGCCGTTACATTGCAACACAAAAAAGAAGAAGTGGCCGATGCATTGGCGGATACAGATTTGTCCGCGCTGGCTGGGCAACAAACAGAATTACAAAACGAATATATAATAACTATTGCAAAATCCATCCAACCAAAAAGGTAAAAAATGAATAAAATAAAAATCCCATCTGATTGGCATAATTTAAACGAACAAGACGCCAAAAAATACGCAAAATATTTATTGAAAAATTATCCGAATTTTCAATTGGATTGCACCCCATACGACCGCGAAAAACAACCTGGGTTAATTGTGACAATATCGGGTCCAGATTGGTCGGTCCAAATCAGCAAAGCGTCTTCGGAAAAATATAAACAGGGCGGTCGCGCCACAGATTTTTGGGTTGTTTATGGTTCTGGGGATTATGGATATTCGTACGATGGATACGAAATAAATGGTATGCCGGTGTTCATAGATCAACACCACGAACATTGGCCGGATGAATATCCGTTGCAAGACCCACTGTATAAAATTGTCCATGAATTGTATACGGCGGTACGCGCAAGAACAGTTCCAACATACGACCAACAAAAACAAATAGAACGGCAACAGGCCAAAAACAAAATTGCACAAAACGCAAAAGAAACTTTATTGAAAACCATGAAGGCCTGTGGTGATATTTCCACAATGGTGTATAATAAATACATGGAACAAGTAAAATCATAAAAAACCGACCGTTTGGTCGGTTTTTTATTTCTGACGCGACAAATCATTTGCGATGATTTGCAATTGGTTTATTGCATCTGGAATCGCCAATACTTTTTTATTACAACATTCTTCCACCATTTGTTCACTGTCGGGGTTGCAAAACGGACATAAATTCATATCCATTTTCCGCAACGCCACGCATCTCTTTAACATATCGGTCAGCGGCTCTTGCTTTCGCGTATAAAGTTCCAGGTATTGTTTTTTCTCGTCTTTGTCTTTGCTTTTTTTCAAATTCATCAACAACACATATGCGGCGCACATTTGCATGGCGGAATCTATTTGTTGATTTAACTTCTCCTGGCGTTCATGGACCTTTTGGGCTTTTTCGGCTTTTTTCTCTTGGTAATACGCACTATGATATTCTTTTCTTGCATCGGCCGGTTGGGCAAGTCGACGTTGGCGACTTCTTTCTTTATACGGTTCTGGATTTTGTTTATAACGTTCACGTCTTTTTGCGTTTATTTCTTCTCGTTTTGCATCGTCACATACATTACGCAGATGTTTTTGTTCCAATATTTCGGTTCTGTGTTCATCGTAATATTTATGCCGGTATTCACTGCGTGGATTTTTCACAGAATTTCTTATTTTTTTTGCCTTTGTTTTACTCGGTTTAAATTCTTTTATTATCTGTTCCCAAGTATCCAATTCGGCAACCATTTTATCCCAGTTATCGGCAACATCTATGGCAATACGTGCCGAATACCACGCGACATTATCTTCTATGGACAGTTTTTGGGTTTTCTTTTTCTTGGTGTAATTGTTGCTGGCCTGTTTAGCCATTTTTCTATCGGGACACTTATAACCTTTGGCAACAGATATCGCATCTTGCAAGACCGCAATTTGTTCGGGGGACATACGTTGTAAAATCGCCTCGTTATACTTGCGCGAATCATTACGCAATCCCCATAACATAACATGCAAAATATATGGGGATTTGGCCCATTTATTGGTGTTTCTTGTCAATTCCGTCAGCATTTCCAAATAATCTGGCATGGTCAAATATTTTATTACAATTTTCCGCGAACGCAATCTGGTCATCTTGCCAGATGCCGATTGGTAAACACCGTCAATAAATCCGTATATTATATCAACGTTATTTGCCATTTTGTGCCCTATTCTTCATTAAATTAGCGGAAATTATTTGTAATTCACTGATTGCATCCGGCAACGATAACACATTTGGATTGCAACATGTTTCAACCGTTTGTTCACTGTCGGGGTTGCAAAACGGGCACAGGTTTATATCCATACTTTGCAATGCCGGACACATCTTTAACATACCCACCAGTGGATTTCGTTGCCCCGGATATAATTCCGAATATTTTGCCTTATTTGTTTTTTTCAGATTTAATAAAAACACGTATGCGGCACAGATTTTTTTTGCGGCTTCTTTCTTGGCTTTCGTTTTCTGATAATTTTGTCTGTTATGTTCCGTATATTTATCATGCTTGGCATAATAGCATTTCTTTTTACGTTCAGATACAGCATCGGCATTATCTTCACGGTATTGTTGTTGATATTGTCGCAAATGTTCCGCATTATCAGTACGCCATTGTGTTTGATATTCTTGATATCGTTCTGGGTGGTCTTGTATCCATTGCTGATTTTGTGCCTTTCTTTGTTCTTTGTTTAATCTGTCATATTTGCGTCGACAGACCCGTTTCGTTTTATGTTTCTGTTTTGTCGTTTTAATATGCTTTAACGGCTGTTTCCCACGTTTCAATTTGTCCGCAAGCCCCCTTAATTCATCGGCTGCATTTGGCAATGATAACACCGTCTGATTACAACATGTATCAACCGTTTGATCGCATTCAGGATTGCAAAATGGGCACATATTTATATCCATATGTTGCAATGCCTTACATTTTTTTCTCATGTGCCTTAACGGTTCTTGACGGGGTGTATATAATTCTGCATATTTTGATGGATTTTTCGCACGCAAGATAAATAAAAACACATATGCAGCACAAATTTTTTGGGCAGCTTCTTTATCTTCATCCAATGCTTGACTTTTGCTTTTTATTTGTTTTTTATGTGTTTTCTGATATTTTTTTCTGTACCCCCGCATCAATTCAGGATGTGCAGCGGCCCATTCTCTATTCTTTGCCAGAATCCAATCTTTGTTCGCCTGGTAATATTTGATATAATGATCACGATGCGCATGATACCATCTAAGTTTTTTTGCTCTTTGTTCTTCTTCTTTTGACAATGCCACTTCTTGTATTTTATCAGTCACATTGGATTTTGATTCTATTTTATACGCTTTTTTTGATTTGGCGACTTGCGCGTTCATGCTGTGCAATTTATCGGCACAAATAGTGAATGGCAATTTTAATGAAATCAATTGCAATAAATCGTCGTCCAAATACGCCATTCCACACATCAAATCCATAAATTGTGCTTCGTTCAACACATCTTGAATTTTTGCTTCGGCAAGAAATTTGTTTACATTTTTTTCTTCGGATGAATCAAATAAATACCATTCCAGAAACAATTCAGACAATGTAGATATACGGCCCGCTGGTGTGTCTGTTTGGGCGTAATCTAAACCCATGCCGCCCCCACTCTCTCCACTTACCATTTCATATACAATGGCATCGGTGTCCAGTATGTCTGCATCATCAAAAATATTACGAATATCATCATTCATAGCATATAAATTATAGACCAATATAAACTTTTGTCAATATAAACACAAAAAATATTGTGTTTTATGTGGGTTATGCTAGCATCACGCAAACAAAGGTGAAATTAGATGTCAGAAAAAATGATGCCGCGCGTTGGTATTGGGTGCTGGATATTTAATCCATATGGCCGCGTTTTGATGGGCAAACGATTGTCTGAACACGGGTACGGTACGTGGGCGGTGCCGGGTGGACACCTGGAAATCGGTGAAAACCCAAACCACGCCGCAATGCGTGAACTATTGGAAGAAACAGGTATAAAAGTACCCCAAGAGGATTTTGTTTTATTTGCGATCACAAATGACCTGTTCCAAAACGAACAAAATATCCTTGTTAACCATTATATAACACTGCATTATGTTGCATACGATATTTCTGATATTCCAAAAGTCATGGAACCAGATAAATGCGAAAAATGGATGTGGCACAGCATGTACAACCTGCCATCGCGGTTATTTTTGCCAACAAAAAACGCATTGGAACATCTACAACAAAGTAGATAACGATATTCTACTCGTATCTTAAACTGTCTATTGGGTTTAGTTTTGCGGCCTTGATTGCCGGCATAACTCCAGATGCCAAACCAACCACAACCGCAACCGATACAGACACAACAACCGGCCAAATACTGAACGGCACATTATACCCCAGTACAAATCGCCCTATTCCTTGGGACAAACCAACCCCAAGTATCAAACCAAACATAGAACCAATAAATGAAATCAAAATAGATTCTGATAAAAACTGCGTAATGATTGTGCTTTCTTGGGCGCCAATGGCCTTGCGTATACCGATTTCACGTGTGCGTTCCGCAACCGATACCAACATCATATTCATAATTCCAATAGACCCAACCAACAATGATACCGCCGCAATTGCAACCAATAATAATGTCAAATAACTGCTGACGGTTTCCATGGTTTCCATAACCTGTTTCATATCGGTTATTTGGAAATCATCCGCCGCGCCTTCTTTCAGTTTATGTCTTTCACGCAACAGTGCGGTCATTTGACTGGTTGCGATATCATTGTCTGCGTCTTGGTACAATTTTATTGTCACCGTCTGAACCGCATTTGGAAAACGCGACCCAGAAATACGTTTCTTTAATGTTGTTATTGGAACAATAATCATATCGTCTTGGGAACCCATTGCCGAATCCCCCTTGGCCTTGGTCACCCCAATAACCGTCAGTGGTGTATTACGCACACGAATTATTTCACCAACAGGATTTTTTGGCATACCTAACTCTTCGGCCGTTTCGGGACCAATGACCGCGTATGTTGCCGCAGCCTTGACAGCCGACATTTCAAAAAACGATCCATATTCCATTTCAATGTTTTGCACGGTCGCATATGACGGATACACACCAACCATAGATGTTGACCAATTCTTGTTACCATATACAACCTGGGCCCCACTGTTTTCCACAGGGGTCACCGCCGCCACATCGGGTAATTGCCCCAAATATTCAACATCATCCATGGTCAGTGTCATACGATTTCCGCCACGTACACCAAAACTTTGCGCGGCACCGGCACGTATCATAATCGTATTTGTTCCAAGTGATGAAAATTGGTCGGTAATGGATTGCTGAACCGTTTCGCCAACCGCGACCATTATCACAACCGCCATAATACCAATAACAATACCCAATACCGTCAAAAAAGACCGCATTTTATTGCCACTGATTGACAACCAAGATTCATGTGCGATATCAAAGAATGTCATTTCTTGTGTGCCTTTTGTTCAGATTTTACCAATACAGATTCGTTTTTCGGCACCGGTCCATCATATGTGATATGTCCGTCATAGATATGTATAACCCGATTTGCATACTGGGCAATTTCAAATTCGTGGGTAATCATCACGATTGTTATTTTCAATTCAGAATTTAATTTCTTGAAAAATTTCAATATTTCATTACCCATCTTGGAATCCAAGGCACCCGTGGGTTCGTCCGCCAAAATAATTTTCGGATCGCCCGCCAAAGCACGCGCAATTGCGACACGTTGCTTCATACCACCGGACAACTGCGTTGGCAAATATGTTTCAAACTTTTCAAGTTCCACCAATTTCAACATTTCACGTGCACGCTTTACGCGTTCATCCATTGGCAACCCACGATACATCAACGGCAACATAACATTATCCAATATGTTCCGCTTTGGTAATAAATTAAAGTTTTGGAAAACAAAGCCAATATATTCATTTCGCACGCGCGCTAATTCATCGGGCAACAGTGTTGTTATATCTTTACCATATAATTCGTAAACCCCAGACGATGCGACATCCAACGCCCCGATAATATTCATACATGTTGATTTGCCCGAACCAGACGGTCCCATAATTGCGACGAATTCACCCGGCATAACATCAAATGTGTTATCGAATAAAACCTGCTGTTGTCCCCCAATTTCCAACGGGAAACTTTTGCAGATTTTTTTCATTGAAATAATTGGAACCTGCTTTTTCATATATGCGTCCTTATCTGCGTCCGCCACCCATTCCAGCCGGTCCGCCCATGCCGCCGCCACGTTGATTTCCCCCGGAACTGCGTGATGTTTTTTGACCGACATAACCGACAATTATCTTGTCACCCGCCATAATTTCATCAGATATAATCTGGGTTTCGGTGGCGGTCGCGATGCCTTTGGTATACGGAACCAAAACAATTTCATTTCCGCGTTTAATTGCCAAATGGTTTGCCGGTGTCACTTTTTCATCGGTTGTTTCAACAATTCCATCAAAACTGCGAATCAAGAACGCAGCATTTTGTGCCTTCCATGCATCTTTGGCAGAATTAACAATAATCGTCACAAACGCGGTCATTCCCGGCATCAAATTTAGTTCGTGATTATCAACATCTATGACAACAGTATAAACAACGACATTCGATGTGGTTGTCGGCGACAGACGAACCTGACGAACAGAACCATCAAATGTTTTTTTTGGATACGCATCAACCGTAAACGTGACGGGTTGGCCATTTTGGATTACACCAATATCGGCCTCGGACACAGATGTTTCAATCTGCATTTTGGTTAAATCTTCGGCAATTTCGAACAAATCTGGGGTTTGGAACGACGCCGCAACCGTTTGACCACGATCAACCTTACGCGAAATAACGGTTCCATCAACCGGCGAAGTAATCGTTGCATACCCAAGATTCGTCACCGCACGTTCATATTGCGATTGCATACGTTTTACAGATTGGACGGCTTGCTCGTACGTTGATAAAGATTTTTCCATTTCGGCACGTGCAATATACCCTGAATCATATAACGATTTATTTCTGTTATAATCGTTTTTCGCCAATGTTAACTGCGATTTTGCAGATTCTAACGAGGCCTCGGCTTCGTCCACAGACGCCTGTAACACCGAAGGTTCGATGGTCAATAATTTATCCCCCTTTTTGACCCTGGAATTATAATCAACGAAAATATCTTGGATTGTGCCAGAAACCTGGGAACCAACATTAACCGTATTTAATGGTTTAATTTCACCTGTGGCGGTGACGGTTTGCGACAAATTGCCACGCGTGATATCCATTGTCACGAAATCTTTTTTTTTTTTTTTTTTCTTGTAGACAATGAACAAACATTTTTTGTTCATTATTTTGCCCCTTCTAATTCTGATTTAATATCGCCAATGGCCAATGCCACAGCCGCCCGTTTTACAAACAAATCATACTTTGCCGCATTGTGTTGACGTTGTGCATCAACCAATTCTGATTGTGCCTGTTGCCAATCCAACATTGTTGCACGACCAACCTTGTACATGCCGGCCGTTACCTTTTCTGATTCCGTTGCAGATTTCAATAACGAATCCGTCTGGGTTAAAACAGTTTGTGCGGTCTTGTAATTCTGGTACGCAGTGTAAACATCCATCATCGCCGCATTGTTCGTTTGCACTTCGTTATATTTCGCACGTTCATAATCAGATTCCGCCGCACGCAAACCATACATATTTGCGAACCCTGCAAACAATGGCATAGATGCACGAATTCCAATTGAACCGTTTATCTTGTTTGATGTCGGTTGAAACACATCTGATAAACTATCGTCATTCCATGATATAGAACCCGATGCCGAAATCGACGGTAAATTGCGTAAAAACGCACTGTTCCGGCGATGCCATGCCGCGTCTTTATTTGCCGATGCCTTTAACAAATCTGGTCGTTTTTCGCGCGCGGTTTTTATCAGTTCGTCTATATCATCGTTTTCGGCGGCACTGCCAAACTCTGATTCCATATCCGCAATCACAATAGATTGGTTTGCCGGGAACGATAATTTGGTAAGTAAAGTTCCCTTGGTAATTTCACGATTATTTTTTGCACGTTCCAACGATAACTTGGAACTTGCCAATGTGGTTTCAGCCTTTAACACATCGGCCTTGGCAACAACACCGGCCTTGAACTTTTTACTTGCGGTATCATACGCAGTTTGTGCCACAGATAATGCCTTTTCTGCAGATTCTACATTTGCATCCGCATTTAACAATTCATAATACGATCCAACCAAACCATACACAAAGTTTTGGACCGTTTCATCATAATCAAACCCGGCGGCACGATACGCCGCAATCATTTGATTCATATCTGCGGTTCTTTTACCAAAGTCAAATATCAAATACGATGCCGAAATAGAAGCCCCAAAAGCCCAATCATCCCAATGTTTATCCCGATAATTTTTTCCCGCAGACACCCCAGCCGAAACACTTGGTAAATAATTTGCATACCCGGCGTTTTTGTTAAAGTGTGAAGAACGCAACGATGCATATGCTGCGGCCGTTTGTGGATTACGGCACAACCCCATTTTTATAACATCTTGCAAAGACATTACACCGTCTGGGACATTGCGACGCGTTGCACAATCATCAGAACCAAACGCAACCAGCGGCGTCAAACAAGCGACGGCAATCAGAAATCTTCTCATGAGAACTCTCCCGCAAGGAATTATAGCATATTTTTCCTAAAAAATCTAAAAAAAATATGGCGATGCATTTCGCCATATTTTTATTTTACTTTTGATTGCAAACTTTCAAATACCCGGGACAATGGCCGTCCGGCGATCTGTTCGCAGTATAAATAATTCAATATTGCAAGGTTATTATTATCTATCTGAATGCAATTTACATATGTCATTGTCGGTTGTCCTGTTGCGGTATAAACTTTATTCTGTTTTGCACGCCCAAGATCAAAAATTGCATTATCATCATTTACAATGACACGCATCCCGATATTGCCCCCAGAACGATATACGCCGATATCGCCATTGGGTATATTATCCCACCCAACATCACGATCAGCCAATTTAGAACGTAATTGATTCATGGCCTTTCGTGTCCCATCTGTGGCAAACCCCAACAATGCAATACGAATTGCCGACAACAAATAATCACTTTGCACAACATCCGTAATAATATTTGCCACACCGTTCAAGTTATTATGAAATTCATCAACCGATATATCCAATGTTAATAATTTATTACCAACATATGCGCTGTGTGCCAAACCTTTCAATATATCTGACCGCAAATTAGCTTTTGCGCCCCACACACCGTTGGTTTTAATTGTCGGCACGCCATCAACCTTGTAAATACAAGACAAAACTTGCGGGATATAATCATAATCACCAAACTGATATGGTGCCAAACCTTCGCCACCACCAATGGTGTAATGTTGTGCCAAATTAAACGGGACCTCTTGGAATTCACCTATATAATCTTCGGCTTTGGTTGCCGGCATAAAATTTGTCGGATTATTACGTCCCGAACATTCACAGCAATGCGTGCAATTCAAATCACACCAATTTGTAATCTTTAACGACAGCGCCAAACGCCCGAACATATCTGCCTCTTTTTATTGACAAAAATAATATAACACAATGTTTTGTCAAGTCAAGCTATAAAGAAATCAAAGAAATTAAACCACTGGGTTGGGTATTGCAATATCAGTTTTTCAACAAAACCCATATATTCTGATGCCATTTTATCAAGATTTTTTGTATCAATTTGTTGCACAAACACACGATACTTGCCGCCACAAACATTCATATTCGCAATCGCAAAAACTGGACAATTGCATGCACGCGCAAAACGAAATACACCGGCGGGCAACGCGCATGCATGCCCCAAACATTTTGATTCTATGATTTTGCCTGGGGTATTCGGCGATTGACGGTCGCCCGCCATCATTACCAATTCGCCACGCCCAAGTGCATCGTATATATAGCCCGCCATCGCAACATCAATGTCTTCGGTTGGATGAATAACTGTATTTTTATATTTTGCATGCCGATCAATAAAAGACCGAAACACCGCATTTTGTTCCACATTCATAAACGCATGCATTTTTTTATCCGCCGCATTAGGTATTGCACACAGGGCCTCTATATTTCCAAGGTGCGAACATATAAAAAACACACCTTGCCCGGCCGACAAGAATTTTTGTAATTCTTGCCAATCGGTATCGTCATTTATATCAAACTTTATTGGCGTTTTACCGTCACATATTGCCGACATCTTATCAACAATAGAATACGCAAACGCGCGAATATGCGCAAAAGATGAAAAATGTGAAACCGCATATTTATTCTTTCTTTCATACGTATTCAACACAGATTTATACTGTTTTGATGCTTTACGTGCGTCGCGCGCCCCAATCGCAATAAATGTGGAAATCAACCCAACAAAAAACTTTAATACACACAACCCGAACATGCGGTATACCAACCACAATAACTCCATACGCCCCCTGCCCGCGCCATGTTCGTACATTTGATACCAATTTGCCACAACTCTTGCCTTTGGTTTGTTTTGTGTTATATTTCAATTATGAATATTTTTATATCAGATTTAACCACTGTTTGCAACACAGACGATATGATTTGTAATTTATCGCCAAATGATTTGGTGTGCTATAAATCTTTTGTATGTCCAAAACGTGCCAAACAGTTCTTGGTCGCACATTCAATTAAAAACAAAATTGCCTGTATTTTTCGGTATATATCCATCGCCCACAAAGACGATTTTGTAATTGTTGCGGCATCAAATTCACCAATTGGTGTTGATATAGAAAATATGACACGCAAACGTGATTTTGAAACAATTTCCAAATTTATGAATTTCCAAAATATAAACAATGCAGATGATTTCTATCGTGCGTTTACTTTATACGAAGCCCAGTATAAATCCGCCAATAATACCGAATTGACACCGTATTTTTACAGATTGCAAAATTATATGATTTGCATCGTATCCAACGATACGGAAATCAAATGGGAAAACCCAGGATTAATTCCGGAACAAATATAACGATACAAAATAAGATACGGCAATCCCAAGTGCCAAAATCATCCCCATTGCCGCAACCAAAAAGAAACTTGTAAACGCCAACAATCCAAACCCAATAAAACTGGTCAAGAAAGAATAAAATACCGGTCGCAATTCCATTTCATTTTTCATATTTATATGAAATATTGCATAATCCAACCCCAATCCAATAACAATAAACAACCCCAACAAGTGAAAGAACGTCATCGGGATACCCCAAATCGTCAATATCGCAACCGGCACAATAACCCCAAATAACGGTGGCATTAAATACTGGAACGCGCGCCGCCCATACAAAAACAACATGCCAACCACCAACCCGAACCCGCATATCAACAACAGGTTATATGTTTCGTTGCTGAACTTTTCCATCTGATTTTGTATTTGTTGTGCCGGCGCAATAATACGAGCATTATCATTTACGATTTTTGTATCGGCGGACACAGAACTGACCGAAAACATATACCCATCCGCATTTATCAAGAATCGTTCCAATTGCCCACGAAGTTTCACTAAATCTGAACTGTCCAGTGTCATTGTGTTGGCGGGCGTAAATTGCGGCATTTTTTTCAGCCCCAGCAAAGATTTTATATTTTTCGCCTGGTCTTTGTACAAATCTTGAACCATCTGATTATTTTCTGTTTGGCGTTTCAATGACGGCACAAACGTTGATATACCAACAAAACGAACCCCCGCATCACGTATGTTTTCCTCGGTTTCCAATAATTCTTGAATATCATGCCCACGCACGATTAAAAATGCAGATTTCCCAGATTGATTTAATTCTCCAATTACCTTTTCGGCATGCCCAAGTTCTGCATTTGGTCGATACATTGACGCCATGTTATTTTCAATTCTGGCAAATGCACATATACCAATTGCCACCACAGCAATTCCCCAAATAACATATAAACGAACCGAACGATTAATTGGATGCATAAATCGCACTTTTTTGGGTACATATGCTGTATTCTTTGATGAAACAAATAATTTTATAAACGCATAAATTGTGACCAGTCCCACTATGGTAAATACGGATATTTGACGCAACAAGGCAATAGACGCAAAACCCAATGGCACAAAACAAATAAGCGTCGTTATCAACGAATGCAATATGTTTTTATGAACCGGCCGTACATCATATCTGGGGGGCACACACATAAAATGAAATCCATAATCTATGCCCAAACCAATAAGAGATGTCCCAAACACAAATACCAATATATGTGGTTCGCCAAAACACAAAAACAATGCCGCCGTCCCAGCAATGTACCCAACCGCCAAACTGATGCCTATTGGGATTATTGTTGCCATACGCCGAAACAGCATATAATTCAGTACAAAAACTGCAATCAATGCCAAAACAGATATTACCCCAAGTTCAATTTTGCTGCGATTATACATTTCAGCAGTATGAATCGGGGCGCCCCCCATATAAACATGAACATTTGTGGGTGCTGGGGTCATGATTGCCGTCCTCAATTTTTGGACGATTTCAACCAATTTTGCATTATTTTGCGTATTCACACTTATTGGCAACATGTAAAAGTTGTTGCCATCCCTGTATTGCCATAATGTACCATTTTGCATAATCCAATTTGTTCCGCCATTTCCAATTTCTGAAACATAATCTGTAAACAATAAAAACGGGTCAGCAGACAATGGCAAAAACGTCGGCATCATAGACGTTTCAACACGCGTCTTTGCTTTTTGGGTTATATCGGCGTATTTTTTTTCTTGCAACAAATTACGATTATTTGTGCCAATCATAACATTATGATATTTCCCAATTGTTGTCGCAAATGCATGTGGCGACAAATCATTAACCCACATTGTAAGTTCTGGGAAATCATCTGATTCAACAACAGTACGAATTTTATGCGCGGTGATTTCACCATCCATCTGATTATCCGATTGCACAACAATATTTATAACAGACGAAAAACGCTCTGTGATGTTCTGCACCGGCCACCCAGTGTCAGTTTCCAGTTTAAGCAACGATGTCAAATCCGTCTGGAAACGCAGTGGCCACCGCAACACACACGCAAAAATTGTGACAAAGCAAATTGTGGCAATAAAAATTATACGTTTAACACGCGATTTCATCTTGGATTTCCGCAATTCCACGATTAAATTGAACGATTACAATTGTTCCATCGTTATAGGTTATAATAACCTTGGTCAAATCTGTTGTATTTCCATACATAACCATGTCTTGCACAATATCTGCAACCGCAGTAAAACGTGGCCGTGCAGTCATTTGCCAATCATTTTTGCCGTATTCATAATAATCTATTACAAACAGTGTTTCTAAATCTGCCCTATTCCCATTCAGTGCATTATCTATCATACTGCGAACATAATAAAAATATGGTAAAGAATTCAGATCCTGGGCCACGCCATTCAAACAGTATTTTTGTTTGGTTGAAATAAATGTCTGCTTGGTTGGTGTATCTTGCATCCAAATAAACCCAGCATTTTTCTGGAATTTTACACGACCTGTTGACACAAATTGCTTTGTGGTCTCGGGCAAAATCTTCATTTGATTAAAAGATGCGGAAACCGTTTCCAAATTATTGGTAAACGTATCAAAACGTGGCATATCAATGGCATACGCGCGTCCAGATATAATCACAGCAAACAAAAATACATATTTCTTCATTTTTTCCCTCCAAATGTTGTTAAAAATGGTTCTGGTAATTGAAAACAACTTTCATGCGTTCGTGCATCAACCGCCATTTGCTTGGTTTCGGCAACGCACAGTTTTTCCCGTGTTTCTGCATCCAATATTTCGTATCTGAAAATCAAAAAATTTTCATCGGGAACGTGTATAGTCCTGACTATTATCTTCTGTCCAAATGTTGCCGGTTTGACATATTTTACGCGCATTGTCACCACAGGAAACACAAAACCATACCGGTCCATATCATCATATGTCATAGAACAATCCGCCAACAATGCGCAACGGCCATGTTCCATATATTTCACATAATTACCATGCCATACAACATGCATGGGATCCAAATCGTAAAAAGGAACCGTTATTTCAATTTCTTTTTCCATGTCTAAACACCCTTTTCAACATTCCAAACGGCATTATTACACACAAATATGTATGCAGCAAGGATATATGTAAATTATCGCGCAACATCTTGAAATTAGACGTTCCATTTGGAGGGTATATAACCCGTGTTGATTGCGTAATTACCTTAAGTCCCGCCCAATACAGTTTTATCAAAATTTCTATATCAAAACCCATGCGATAAAAACGCAAATGTTTCATTTCGTGGCACACCGCATCCAATGGATACACACGCATTCCACACATTGCATCAGGCATGTGCAAATTTAATGTTTCAATTGCAACCCAGAAATCTGTGATTCTGCGTCCAATACGGCGGGCACGGGGGGCACTGGCATCATAAATTGGATTACCAACAATAATGGCATTCGGATTTTTTCGGCACAATGCAATAAATTTTTTTATATCATTCGCATCATGTTGACCATCGGCATCTATTTGCAACCCGTGTGTAAAACCCATTGCACGCGCCAGGTTAAATCCGATATGCATTGCACGCCCCTTGCCACCGTTTTTGTCATTACGAATATATATAAAACCGTTTTCCAAACATGTTTTGCACAGTAATTTTGATTGGGTTTCTTTGCCCCCATCATCAATCACAATTACCGGAATATTATTGTCCGCAATTTTCTGCGAAAATCGCTGGAACGCATCGGCATGATTATAGCACGGTATGATTATCACAGGGTTAAACATGGTCACCCCCTGTAATTACAATTTTGCCCGCAGAACAGGCCTTGCCATGTTGTGCATAACAAAACACAAATTCGTTATTTGACAACAGCTCTAATTCCAAATTCGTTGTCACATCTGGTAATATCAGCGATGTATATTTCAATTTCACAACATCAAATGCCGGTGCCGAACAATTAAAGAAGCGTTTTATAAACAAGAACACAAAATGCATCTGAATTACACCAGGCAATATTGGAAATTTCGGAAAATGACCGACAAAATACGCACTGTCACCCAAGAACGTTAAATCCGCACACAATTTGGCATCTGTTTTAACAACATTTTGCACAATCGGTTCCACCACAGACGAATCCAACGCCGCCAAAATCTCGTTTTTGACGAACTTACCCTGGGGGTTTGTCGGAATTTGATTTACAATACGTATACACCTTGGCAATGCAACCGTTGGCACGAATCCCGATAAGTATTTTTTTATTTCATCTATGAACGCGCGACGCCCCATGGCAATAATTTTGGCTGCACCGACATCGGTCAATTCCATCATGCACCCAATAATATCGCGATTTCCCTTGTGCATGGCGGCGCAATACGCACGTGCAATATATTTATTGTCGCCCAACCATTTTTCCATATCAGGTAAAGATATACGTTCTTCGGCAATTTTCACAATTCTGTCGGCCCGTCCCAATAACCTGAAATGCCGCCCATCAATCATATCAACCGCATCAGACATTAAATACGGATTTTGGAAAGAATATGGCGAATTTACCTCTATGCGACCATCAACAATCGCAATATGAACATCATCAAATATCGTCCAATCTGCAGTGTTTTTCTGTTGACGATATGCGACGCCACCGGTTTCAGTACTGCCAAAAACCTCAAAAGGCGAAACGCCAAATAAATTGTACGCCGATATTGCGGTTTTGATGTCCAATAAACTGCCCGAAGTAAATATACCAATGCAATTTGCAGGAAAATCGTATTGCGCCCCATACCGCGTTATTCCATCCAAAAATGATGGTGTTGTTATGAACATTATTTTGTCATATACCGATTGTTTTTCAATCAGTTCTTCGGGCGTGAAAATCATATCTATGTCCACAGATAATTTTGCAATCATCGGGAACAAAACACGCCACAAAACCCCATACATATGGTGCGGCGCGATGGACGCAACCACCACAGGTGATTCCGAAATTTGTTTTGCATGCGTGCGGACATGATATTCTACTTCGGCCAATAACATTGCCATGGTCTTTTTTATACGTTTCGGTTTCCCCGTTGATCCAGATGTAAAGAAATATACATTTTCATTTGATATATCACCAAAGTCCCAATGTAAATTGCAATCAGGGGCATCTGGGCGTACCGTTGTAAATTCCGGGAAATCATCAGATAAATCTGTGACAATTACATTTGTTAAATCTGAAAAATCCGCGGCATTTTGAATCGTTAACAACCCCGGCAAAGCGACCGATTTATGCACATACAATAATGCGAAAAAACAAACACAAAACAAATAGAAATCGTTTTGAATATATAAAATAACCGTATCCGGTCCCAGATTGGAAAAATGGTTTGCAAACCGCCCAATATCTTGTCTAAATTGTGACCAATTGATTTCCCGATTGCCCCCACGAAACAAAATTGTATCCACATCCATCAAAAAGGTTTCATTTGTTTGCATTTATAACCCTTGCCCGTACAAAATATTCAATCAACATCATCATGCCAATCAGACAATATGAAATCAGCCCATTATACAATGTCCACACCCAATCAGACATAAATACTGTTAACAATGATGCGAATGTATTAAACGCCATAAACATTGCCCATGCAATTGTAAGGCGACGCGCATACCGCCTTGCATTATCGTCCATTTCATACTTCATTTTTTTTGCAATTTTTTCCACCAATGGTACATCTTTTAGTGAAAATGCAAACATTACACATACCGCCAAATTCATAAACACTGGATATAATTTCAGAAATATTTCTTGGTCTAAAATTATGGCCTGAATCATTAACAATACGCCCAAAATTCCCATCCAGATTTGTCTGCGCCATGCCATCACCAAAAGCATAATGCACAATAATATCAATCCCAATGTCCGCACAGAAAAATTATGTTGCAACGCAACAAACACCGCGATTGGATACACAATCGCAACCAACCCACCAAGTATTTTAATTGGCCGAATTGATAATTTTTTCAATTGCATCAACAACATCCTGTAATGTGGAAATTTGCTTAAAATCTTCGGGTTTTACACGAACGTTTATGATTTTTTGCAACCGTACAACCAAATCAACGGCATCTATGCTGTCCAAATCCAGATCTTCAACCAATTTGGCATCTGGTTTAACGATTTCCGGTTTACAATCAAAATCTTTTATCAAAATATTTGATATTTCGTTGAAAATTTCTTGCTTAGTATACATTATGCCACCTATTCTAATTTCATGCCTTTGGAATTGGCGATATATTCGGCCAATGTTGCCACAGACTTAAAATACGCCTTGTTTGCTTCCTTATCGGCACTGAATGTCACACCATATTGTTTTTTTATCGCCATACCCAATTCCAACGCGTCTATGGAATCCAACCCCAGTCCATCGCCAAACAATGGTGCATCCGTTACAATGTCGGCCGCCGACACATCTTCTAAATCCAAAGATGCCACAATCAATTCTTTGATTTCACCTTCCAGTTCTTGTCTTGTCATAGTATTATTTTCCTATCTTTTGAATAACACGCCCAGAATAAAAAAATTTCCCCATAATGTCAAGGAATTTGCGGTCAAAACATGGCGTTTGATGCAAGATTTGTAATACAAATTGCCGCATCACGAATTGTCTGGTCATCCACCATGGTATAAATAATTTTTTTCTTTAATTTCAATGTATAAACCGATGTTTTCGTTCCGACATCATACCATTTTTGTTTTTTACCCAATATCGGCGGCACATTTTCAATATGTATCGGCAAAATTGGTCGCCCCGTTTTCAAATGCAGATACGCAAAACCACGGTGCAACCTGACCCGGCGGCCGGCGACCGTCCGCGTTCCTTCGGGGAAAATAACAATGTTGTACCCGGCATCTAAAAATTCCGTACCACGTGTAATAAATTCCGTGGCATCCATATCATTTGACAAATAAATATGCTGTATAACTCTTTTTACAAATATGTTATGAAACAAGCTTTTTTTAACAACGCAAACACTCCGCGGAATCAAAGATATCAGGATAACAACATCTATCAATGATGGATGATTGGCAATCACAATATGCCCACGCAAATGCTTTAATGAATTTATATCGTCATATTTAACAGATATTAAACGCATCGCCGACATCAGCCAAACAAAAAACTTCCACGACCCATGAATAGATTGTGATAAAATTCTGCGACGTGATGATGGCCGGCGACAAAACAGCAACATTATTGGGAAAACAATTCCGCCCAACCCAAGTGCCCCACCACCAAATATGGCAAAACAAATTACACACAAAAAACTGCGAATTATACGTATCATTTGTCGGCCAATTTCCATGAACTTGTTGTTATCGCACCACCACTAACCAAAAAATCGGCCATCGCATCAAAACTTAATGGTGCATGTCCATCGTCACCATCCGCCCATATAACTGTGCGTTCGGCGGAATTATCCAACATAAACGCCAATCCATGTGCCGCCACAGGTGATTCCAAAAAAGGTTCATACATTTCCGGCGATTTTTCTTCAGCAAAAACAAACAGCACCGGTTTTGTCCCCGTTAATGCCGCCAAAATTCCAGATTCCAACGTATTATTTCCCGCCGCAACCGACACGTATGAATTTTTATTTTTGTTCAGAACCGAAAACACACCCGCCGCCGCATTATGCACAGAATTACTGAACCCCGCCGGCGACATTCCCCCATCGTCATGAAATTGCGTAATAAGTTTTATTGTCTGTTGCCATTCGCCATAACGTGACGCAAAAACCATTTGATAATCAACATTATCGGGCACAACCCGGTACGCAATTCCAATTGCAATCTTTTGTAAATCGGTCATACGCCGACGAACCATTGGCGGGATAAAAGAAACATCTGGCAATTTTTCATTGTCAGATTCACGCCATACATAAAAATTGCCAACCCCAATTATGTTATTCATACTTGCAAAAAAAGATTGTTTATACAATACTTAAGGCAAGTATAATAAGATTTATATCTGTTTGCAAGCGGGTTTTAACCATGAATTTTGTATTAAGTCATCTTGGATTTGTATGTGCGTTGGGAACTAATCACCAAGATATAATATACCATGCACAACACGGCGACCAGACCGGTATGCATCCAAAAGATGTATGTGTGGCGGGTGATACCGTACCGTTCGGTGCTGTTTCAATAGATACAAAATCAGATATGCGTTTTTACGATTTAATGATTGCGGCGACCGCACAGATTCAAGGCGCATTGGATAATATCAAATCAAAATACGCATCACACCGTATTGGCATTGTATTGGGCGCCAGTAATACCGCCGTCCATGAAGCACAAAAACATATATCAACAAAACTTGACACTGGGGTTATGCCCAAAAATTTTTCCGTACCTATGCTGGAACTTGGTACCCCCGCCGAATTATTGCGCAATTTGGTCAATGTATCTGGGCCAACATTTACGATATCCACGGCATGCTCGTCCAGTATCAAAGCATTGGACAGTGCACGTGATTTAATTAGAAACAATATCTGTGACGCAGTAATATGTGGTGGTGTTGATGCGCGTTGTGATTTTGCACTAAATGGGTTTAATGCACTAGAGGCATTATCACATAAAATAACCAACCCAATGTCAAAAAAACGTGACGGCATAAACCTTGGAGAATGTGCGGCACTGTTTATAATGCAGCGGGGCGAAAACGGTATACGGGTGGCGGGTTGCGGCGAAACATCTGACGCATATCATCCAACCGCACCCGACCCAACTGGGGCCGGTGCAATAGAATCTATGCAACGCGCCATCGCAGATGCAAAAATTACCCCAGACGATGTTGGATACATAAACATGCATGGAACCGGCACAATTGCAAATGATGCGATGGAATCGCACGCGATATATGAAATATTCCACGACTATATTCCATGCGCATCAACCAAACCTTTGACGGGGCATTGTTTGGGGGCGGCGGGCGCATGTTCGGTTGCACTATCGTGGTTGATGTTAAATAACAATTTTGTTATTCCGCACGTATATGATGGATTGTTTGCCGACGATTGCGCACCAATACATTTGGCAACCGTCGCAGACCATTTAAATCAAAAAAATATTTTATGTAATGCCTTTGCATTTGGGGGCAGTAATTCAACCATAATAATCGGAAAATAAGATGAAAGATTACAATATTTCTGACCTTTTACCACACAAGCCACCGATGCAACTAATTACCGCGGTGGAATCTGTTGATTTTAATGCACAAAAATTGGTTGCACGGGTTGATATCACAGACCAGGATTTGATGTATGACAAAACGATTGGGGGCATTCCATCATGGATATCATTGGAATACATGGCCCAGGCAATTGGTTGCTTTATTGGGGCGGCGGATTTGGAACAAAACCCTAAATCTGTTCCCGCCGTTGGTTTTGTGCTGGGGTCACGAAAACTGTCAGTAAATATTCCAGCATACCTTGGTGGTCAAAGTTATTTTGTGCATGTCCAATCTGTATTTTGCGATAAAAACATTGCAAACTTTGAATGTCAAATATACAATTCGGATAATAATCTTGTTGCATCTGGGGCAATAAATGTATTCCGCCCAGACGACATTAAAAAATTTATGGATGAACGCGATGAATAAAAGAATTCTTATTACCGGGGCAAGTCGTGGTATCGGTCGTGCAATTGCATTGTACTTGGCACCATTGGGGTATGATTTAGTATTACATTACAACAAAAATGCCACGGCGGCAAAACAGACCTTGGACGATGTTGTCGCATTGGGGGGACACGGAAAAATCATTTCTTTTGATATATCTGATCGCGCATCAACCGCCGATGCATTAAACACCGACATAAATGAAAACGGGGCGTATTATGGCGTAATCTGTAATGCAGGTATAAATGCCGATGCACCTTTTCCGGCGATGGACGGTGATATGTGGGACCGGGTTATTCACACAAACCTGGATGGCGCATATAACACATTGCAACCGTGCGTTATGCCAATGATATCTGCGCGTAATGGTGGTCGTATAATTGTCATATCTTCGGTATCTGGCGTTATCGGCAATCGGGGCCAGGCAAACTATGCCGCCTCCAAGGCGGGTTTAATCGGTCTGGTAAAATCCTTGGCGACTGAATTGGCGCGGCGGAATATAACCGTAAATGCGATTGCCCCGGGTGTAATTGAAACAGACATGACATCAGATTTACCGGCAGATTTGGTCCGTGATGCAATTCCAATGCGTCGCTTTGGTAAACCGGCCGAAGTCGCAAGTTTAGTTGCATATTTACTGTCCAATGATGCATCATACATCACACGCCAGGTTATTTCTGTAAATGGGGGAATGATATAAAATGAAGCGCGTTGTTGTCACTGGTATGGGTTTAATCAGTTCAATTGGTAATGATTTAGCAACCGCAAAAAATCGCCTGCGGACATTACGCAATACCGTCCGCGTTATGCCGGAATTAACAGAAATTCATGGATTAAATACACACTTGGCCGCACCGGCAATGGATTTTAACCTGCCCGAACATTACACACGTAAAGTTTTACGCACCATGGGGCCGGTTTCAGTAATGTCAGTATACACCGCGGAAAATGCATTGGCTGATGCTGGACTGATTGGGTCGGATGTTTTAACATCGGGCCGCACCGGCGTGGCATACGGTTCATCATTTGGATCGGCCGAAGGCGTGGCGGATTTCTTTGCCATAAACCGCACACATGCGGTTGGGGACATAACATCATTTTCATATCTGAAACTGATGCCCCAAACCACAGCGGTAAATATATCTCTTTATTTCAAGACGGTCGGTCGCATCATCCCCAGTGGTACCGCATGCACATCAGGCAGTTTGGCAATCGGTTACGCGTACGAAGCAATAAAACATGGAATCCAAGATGTTATGATTGCCGGCGGTGCCGAAGAATTTGATATAACCCAGGTTGCCGTTTTTGACACTCTGTACGCAACCAGTACGAAAAATGATACGCCTGAAATAACCCCTGCCCCGTTTGATAAAATGCGTGACGGGTTGGTTATTGGGTCGGGTGCCGGCACACTGATATTAGAAGAATACAAACATGCAATTGCCCGTGGTGCAAAAATTTATGCTGAAATCGTCGGTTTCGGGTCAAATACCGATGGTATGCACGCAACCCAACCAAACCGCGAAACAATGGCCCAATGTATGCGCCTTGCATTAAACGATGCAAATTTATCTGCATCCGACATTGGGTATATAAACCTGCACGGAACCGGCACAGTTAATGGTGACATTGCGGAAAGTAATGCCACAGAATCTGTATTTGGCACCAATACACCGGCAAGTTCACTTAAAAGTTATGTTGGCCATACGCTTGGGGCGTGCGGTGCATTGGAATCCATTTGGACAATTCAGATGATGAACGACGGATGGTTTGCACCAACATTGAACCTGAAAAATCCGGACGAAAATTGTGGAAAATTGGATTACATAATGGACGCCGGCCGAAACATAGACACGCAATATACCATGAATAACAATTTTGCCTTTGGTGGCATAAACACATCTTTGATATTCAAAAAGGGGGAAAAATAACATGAAAAAACTATTCTTAACCACCGCGGTTCTGTTGACAGGATGCACAGCAGGCGGAACCCTACAAAGACCAATCGTTGATGATTTATATTCAGAACGTGCAGATGGCTTTCTTAATCCAGAAATTAAAATGTTTTTCGGTAAATCTGATGTAACAGGAAAAAATCTTGGGACATATACTGCAAATAAAAGAACAAATGGCTCAAACAAAACCCCAGAAGAAGCATGTCAAATTGCATTTCTGTCCGCGGTAAAATCACTGCAAAATCGTGCTGTCAAAGAAGGTGGTAATGCGGTCACAAATATTCACAGTTATTATAAGGGCGTGCCTCAATGGAGTGACGCGACATATCGGTGCGAAGACGGCCACATCATCACCGCCGTCACACTACGTGGAACAATCATAAAAATGTAAAAATGCCCGAATGGGCATTTTTATCTAGAACATATACCGCGCGCCAATCATAAATTCTGACACGGTGTATTCTAATTTCTCTAAACTGCTGCTTTTCAATTTTCCAAAATCAATATAACGATACATAAAATCAAAATATATTTTTGACGTTAATACATATGTGATGCCACCACCTGCGGACCAAACAAAATTCTTGGACGAATATTCCTCGGTATCGCCAAGTGTATTTTTTTCGGTCAATTTCATCACCCCATACCCCGTACCGCCCGTAATAAACGGCTTGAACCGCGATTGAGTATAAAAATCAAAATACAGATTCGTCATACCAACCTGGGTTTCCAATTTATAATCCACATCGTCGGTATTCATGGATAATTTATTTGATATGGAATACCCGGCCTCTAGCCGAAATGCACCGGTCCGCCAATTATTGAAAACTATACGCATACCCAAATTTGGATTAAATGAAAAATTTCGCTTGTCTGTGGGAATGTAACGCCCATATCCAGCATCTGTTTCATGCATGGTCTTTACCGTTGCGTATGACATTCCACCATTTAACGATACATACCCGTAAAAGCCCATCGCATTTGCACCACCACAACCCAAGATTCCGAATATACCGATGGTTAAAATCTTTTTCAACATTCGCGCCCCCTGTACATAATCATACCCCATTATAAGAATTTTTTTATTGTCTTGTAAATACCTTTTGGGTTAAAATGAAACCATGGAAAGGATTATCGTATTTTTATTGTGTGTGACGTGCGGATTCTGTGCCGATGCTGCGACGAAAACGGGTCGTTTGTCTAACTATATTGACAGACAATCGTATGCATATATGTACCCATATTTATCCAATCAAATGCGAACAGAATTAAATCCTGGAACAACCGTCACCCAAACAAATAATCCAATGGACATTGTGGTACGTACCAAGCGTATGGCCGAACCGCGTCGCGTTGTTCCGCGTCCAACTGCATCACGTTCGTCAAAAAGTAATGGCACCGCAACAACCGCAACCCGTCGCGTTGTGCAACGTCCGACAAATACGGCGCGCAGTGCCGCAACCACCAATCGCAAGGTTGTCGCACGCAGCGGTGGTCGCGCAACATCACGTACCAACCCAGACGCAAATGTTCGCACCGCGGGCGAAACCACCGTCATAAATTACGAAGGCGTATCTTCGTCACGTTGTCTGGCCGACTATACCGAATGCATGAACGGATATTGCAAACGTGAAAACACCGCATATAACCGTTGTTATTGCAGTGCACGTCTGGCCCAAATAGATGCATCACACCAAAATAAAATTACCAATCTTATAACCCAAATTATTCGTCTGCGTGCCAATGGTCCATGGACTGAAGAAGAAATGAACGAATATTGGATGGAACGCATCGGACAATATGTCGGCGAAAATTCTTGGGAAAACCTGGACAATGCATTAAACATTGAATGGCCAACAACCGACGAACGTATTCGTGGCCAGAATTCGTTTTTAACGGGGCACGAATATTGCGTTCAACACCTGCGCGCATGTGCGTATATGTCGTCTAATTTGCGTGATGCGTATCGTTCCAAAATATCACGCGATTGCGATGCGTATGAAAGAGCACTGATTAGGGTTGAAAATGCGGCGGAATCTATTATTGAATACTACAGCGAATAATCCGCATTTACCGTTTCACACATTAGATTATGCCGATATATATTCCGCGCCAAATCATCACTTATCACATTCCAATCTGATGCACGCCCATATATCAATTGACATGGACAAACATTATTCGGCAATGGTGTATTTGTCGTACAGGATGCGACGAATATCACCGGCACCAGTATGATAAACTTTTTCATCTGTAATCCTTTGCATAGATATTGTTTGTGTAATTTCATTTGTCTTGTTTTGCATATTGGTTATTTCACACTGCTTGCGGGCGATACGATTCCCAAATAAATATGCCCCATATACGATAATCGTTATCGTGATAATTAAATAAATTCTCATAAACTTTGCCTTGTATAAAAAAACGCACCATACGGTGCGTTTATATATTGTTTTTACAATTTCTTTTTACTGATTCATGGAACCAAAGAAATCATCATTTGTTTTTGTCACACGCAATTTATCCAACAAGAATTCCATTGCTTCTAATGTTCCCATTGGGTTTATAATGCGCCGCAAAACATACATTTTTGACAACGTATCTTTACCAACCAACAAATCTTCTTTACGCGTCCCAGATTTTGTAATGTCAATCGCCGGATATACGCGTTTATCAGACAATTTGCGATCCAATATGATTTCACTGTTTCCTGTTCCCTTGAATTCTTCAAAAATAACTTCGTCCATTTTGGACCCAGTATCAACCAAAGCGGTCGCAATGATGGTCAAACTGCCCCCGCCTTCTATGTTCCTGGCGGCGCCAAAGAAGCGTTTTGGACGTTGCAATGCATACGCGTCCACACCACCGGTTAAAACCTTGCCACTGGATGGAACAACGGTGTTATATGCGCGTCCCAAACGTGTAATAGAATCCAATAATATAACAACATCTTGTCCGGATTCTACCAAACGCTTGGCCTTTTCAATGACCATTTCGGCGACCTGGATATGACGTGTTGCCGGTTCATCAAACGTTGAAGATATAACTTCGCCTTTGACACTGCGTTGCATATCAGTCACTTCTTCGGGACGTTCATCAATCAACAACACAATCAGTTTCACATCTGGATAGTTTGTCGCAATAGAATGTGCAATATTTTGCAACATGACCGTTTTACCGGTACGCGGTGGCGCAACAATCAGCGAACGTTGCCCACGTCCTGTTGGCGATATAAGGTCAATTACACGTGCCGACAAATTACGTCCTTTATCGGTGTCATCGATGACCTCCATCTTTAATTGTTCATCGGGATATAACGGTGTCATATCGTCAAAAGACACACGATGACGCAATTTTTCCGGATTATCACCGTTCACGCGTTCAATTGTTTCCAATGCGAAATAACGTTCTGATTCATTTTGTGGCGCCTGGATTTGCCCTTCAACGTAATCACCGGTTTTAAGACCGTATTTCTTTACCAAATTCGGCGATACATACAAATCATCTGGTCCCGCCAAATAGTTGCTTTCTGGGGCGCGCAAGAATCCAAAACCATCCTGCAAGCGTTCCAAAACCCCATCACCAATCAGTGTAATTTGCTTGTCCGCCGCAAAACCACGCATAACCGCAAAGCGCAATTGCTGCACATTCAATTGTGACGGGTTTTCAATACCCATATCTTCGGCCATTTTCAACAGTTGTTGCGGCGTTTTTGCCTTGATTTCATTTATATGCATTAAAAATCCTTTTGGAAATTACAACGATACAGAACGTACCGCCATTCAAGATGCAAATATTATAGTACTTTTTACATTAAAAGTCAAGTATCTTGCTTTTTTCTTGATTTTATCCGCAATTGTTGCTTGAATGCACATAGATTTAACAAAAGGAAGCGAAAATGGCAGGAAGTATAAACAAAGTTATATTAGTTGGTAATATCGGTCAAGAACCCCAAACGCGCACAATGCAAAGTGGTCAAAAAGTTGTAAGTTTTTCGTTGGCAACCAGTGATCGTTGGCGCGACAGACAAACCGGCGAACAAAAAGAACAAACCGAATGGCATCGCGTGGTTATATTCAATCCTAATTTAGTAGAAGTCGCCGAACGCATGTTGCAAAAAGGTACCAAATTGTACTTGGAAGGTTCTTTGCGTACACGCAAATGGCAAAATCAACAGGGCATTGACACATTTACAACCGAAGTTGTGTTGAACCAATTCAGTGGCACAATGGTCATTTTATCGGGCGCAAAATCCGTTGATTCAATGGGCGGCGCATCATCAACACCGGCATCTGCACCGGCACCAACCGAAGAAATATCTATTGCCGAAATTGGTGACGATATTCCATTTTAATGATTTATATACATGTTATTAAAAAACGGCACAACGTGCCGTTTTTTTTAGAATCTGTATTTGAATGATGCATGTATTTTATGTATCTGCAGGTTATCATTATACGTGTATCTGTACCCTATACCCGCATGTATTCCCGTCACAGATAAAAATTCTATACCGCCCCCACCGTTTATCCACAACGGATCCACGGACGTATCATACTTGGTCCATGCATTGGCCAACGCAAATTTATAGTCTGTATCACCCGGCCCCAGCAAACCATATTCTATTCCAACGGTGGCATAGGGACGAAATTCAAACCATACCGATGGGTAAACGCGTTTTTGGGCCGTCAATGAATACCCAGGTGTTAAAACCGCATGCCCATTGAATTTGAAATTCAGATAATCTTCATCACCGATTTTTTCATTCATCTTAAAACCAAAATTATACCCAGCGCGTGCATATAAATTTCCAATAATATACTGATTTAACCAATCATGTATCAAACCCGCTTCGGCCATAATTCCGTATGCAAATGCATCACCAGATGAATCTTCAACCCATGTCTGCGAACGATCCACATCTATGATGTTGAAATCCAACATCAAATCACCATAAAAACGCGCTTTGTTACTTAATGTTTTCATGAAATAACCACCGAAACCGAAACCAGTATCCGTAACATTGGTTTCATTAGTTCCTGTGACACCGGTAACACGTCCATAACTTAAATCAATATTATCAACATTTTTATTATCAGTTTGTGTGATATGCCCTGTCCACCCAAGAACCAGCGTCAAACTGGACTGCCAATCATACCCAAACGATAACCCCAGACGTGTACCATCGGCATGAGAATGACCAATGTGATTGGTAAACATTGTATAATCACCCTTAACCCACAATTTGTTCAAACGATGATTACGGTTCCAAATTGCTTCGTCAATAAACATATCCGCCATATCACGAAATTCAGAATATCTGTTCATCGCGATATTATTTACAATCTGATTTGCTTCGTTCGGTTGGAACAAACGACTGAAATGTTTAATTATTCGTGCATTGCCACGACGTGCATATTCATGCATACGATTATATAATTCGTCAGAAACATTTTCCAACACCGTTCCGTCAAACAATTCTTTTACAACAATCAGTGGCGAATCATATGAAAAATCCTTTGCATACAACCTTGCCTCTATCAAATCATCCAATGCCCCTGCTGATTGATATTCACCGGTTAAATGGTGCGTACTGCCGACCACAGGTTGCAATTTGAACAAACCAATTGGATTTTCAAATCTGTCATCAAATACAACATAAACATCATCACCATCATCATCTGTTACCATATAAATTGGCAAATCGTCATCTGTACCATTATTATCATCAAAAGCATCCAAGTAATCCACGCATATTGTACCCGTTGAATTGCAAAACGCGATATTCAATTTATCAAATTCATTTGTAAAACCTTCACCTGCATGCATCAACCATATCGCAGAACCCTGGTCAATAATTGTATTCAAGACAATCCCAAATGTTGAAGAAACCACGGAATTCCCCATTCCAAAAGAATCCGGCACATTATTTATTACCTGGCCTGTCACAGATATAATCGGTTCCGGGGACGAAGAATTATTCGTTATGGTTATATCTTGGGGATCTGTGCCATACGTCACGGTTGCCCAATAATTATTGTCCGCAGATTCTGGGTTAATAACCGCCAATAACATACTATCGGTATCAAAAGTATAATCACCATTAACGGTCATATGTCCCAATCCAAATATTTGCACACCGCCTGACACATCACCGACAACATTTATATCTGCACCCGTGGTCAAATCTGTACTTTGAATGGTCAAATTGTGAACATTTATACCGTTTGCAATAACATCCAAATCATTTGTCTGCATAACAAAGACATCTGAATTTCCTGTCTGAACGATTCCGCCTACATTAATATGGTTTGCATTTAACGTGTAATTATTGGATTGGATATTCATCACGCCATCGGTTCCGACACTGCTGTTGGCATTTTGGTATAAATTTCCAACAACATTCAATTCATTCAACCCTGAAAAGATTCCATTAACATTAACCAAACCACCATTCGCATTAAATGTCGGTACAGAAATCGTATTTGCGACAATATTCAACACACCCGCCGCATTTGTAATGTTATCCGCGATATTCAACGTTCCACTGGTGTTCAAATTCATATTTGCGTTATTCAGAACCGCCCCAGCGACAATATTTTGACCTGTTAATTGCATATTTGCATTTGCATTGGACGAACCATTGACAATTGTATATTCACCGGCGTCTATATTGCCACCCGTCACTTTAACAATAAATTCTGTCAAATTATTGTTATAAAACGAATCGATATGATCCCCTATTGTTAATGTGTTAGTAACCAATTGGAAACCATTTGTTGCACCCATAGAAGTCAAATCAACCCCATGTGCAAAATTCGTCGCACCGGCCACCGTTGCACTGAAATTTCCCTTGGAAATTAGCGAAGCAACCGATGAACTGCCCCCGGTTAAATTCAACGAATCCAATTTCAGAACGATATCACCACTGACATCACCGTTTTCCATGCCCGCTGCGGTTAAATTCCCAGCGATTATGTTCAATGTTCCATCCGATTGGTTTTCAATGTTTCCTTCTACTGACATTGCACCATGTCCCAAATTAATAGAAACATTAGAAGAATCCAACATTTGAAATACATTGGAATGCCACGAGTTCGCCTTGACATTGACCGTTGAATTCTGGCTTGAAATAAATTGGTTTACATTAATATCGCCAACATTGGCAAATTCCAAATCACCCGCGGCCGCTATGGCACCCGCGGTAAAATCTGCATTATGCCCATTCGCACCGCCAATAATCAGCTTTTTCCCGTCCGCTATATTTAATGCCTGGCCAATAGTGATATTCCCCGTGGATGTGACATAATACGGTTTGTCTATTCCACTTTCCGCATAAACGAAACCATCGCCAACACCCGTTGAATAATCTGTACCAATATAAAAACTGTTCGTCACAAGTATATTGCCGGTAACCCTTATACCTTTGCCGGCGTTAAAAACAAATGTATTATTACTGGTATCCAGACCGTTTGGCATATTATTAATTACGCCACTAATGCCCGGTACAACGGTCTCTGCCATGGCGGACAACGGCATGAAACCCATCAAAAATGCCAATAGTTTTTTTTGCATATTTTTATTATTTTTCCTTGCTTTTGTTTCTATATTATACCACATTTAACCAAGAAAAAAAAGCAACATTAGTACACATAAGGAGAAAAATATGTATAAAATCACAAAAATTCATGCACGACAGATTATGGATTCACGTGGCAACCCAACCGTAGAGTGTGATGTGACATTGTCTGGCGGCGCAATGGGCCGTGCAGCCGTGCCATCCGGGGCCAGCACTGGTTCATTTGAGGCATTAGAATTACGCGACGGTGGCACCGCATTCATGGGCAAAGGTGTATCCAAGGCCGTATCTAATGTTAATGATATTATCGCCCCGCAAATCATGGGCATGGATGCATCAAACCAAACCGCACTGGATGAAAAAATGTTGGCCATTGACGGCACACCAAACAAAGATAAATTAGGTGCAAATGCGATACTATCCATATCTTTGGCGGCGGCACGTGCGGTTGCGGCCCAGAAAAATATTCCACTGTATAAATATATTGCTGAAATATACGGCAACAACAATCCACATGTTTTACCACGCCCAATGATGAACATCATCAACGGTGGTGCACATGCCGACAATGGATTGGATGCCCAAGAATTCATGATTATTCCAAACGGTGCGAAAAACGAATCGGTTGCAATTCAAATGGGCGCGGAAACATTCCATCATCTGAAAAAGATATTAAAGAAAGGCGGTCATTCAACAAACGTTGGTGACGAAGGCGGTTTTGCACCGAACTTTAATTCCTGTGCCGAAGCATTGGACGCGATAATTGCAGCCATCACAGACGCCGGATACAAACCAGGCGAAGAGATTTCCATCGGTTTGGACGTTGCATCATCGGAATTTTATAAAGACGGCGTATATCAATTTGAAGGCAAACAAATGTCATCCGATGACATGATTGGATTCTATGCAGATTTGATTGAAAAATATCCAATTATTTCTATTGAAGATGCTTTGGCCGAAGAAGATTGGGCGGCATGGAAGAAATTGACCGAAACATTGGGCAAAAAATGTCAATTGGTCGGCGATGATTTATTCGTGACAAACCCGATTCGGTTAAGTCGCGGAATTGAAAACGGCGTTGCAAACGCAATTCTTATCAAAGTCAACCAGATTGGCAGTTTGACCGAAACCCTGCGTGCAATCAAAATGGCCCAGGACGCCAATTATGGTGTCGTCGTTTCTCACCGCAGTGGCGAAACCGAAGACACCACCATTGCAGATTTGGCGGTTGCAACAAATGCGGGACAAATCAAGACCGGTTCAATGTCACGTACCGACCGCATGGCAAAATATAATCAATTGTTGCGAATTGAAGAAGAATTGGGTAACAATGCAACATATGGAAAATAAATTGCAATGCAAATCAGTGCGGAATACATTTTAATTGCGAAATACATTGTGGCGGCCATCGTGTTGGTATGCATAATATTGGCACCGGCGTATTTGGCCGCCAAAAATGGCAAAGACAAATTTATCGCACTGCGTGTCCGCGTTGCATCATGGGTATTTGGATGGACCGGAATTGGTTGGTTGCTGGCATTATTTTGGGCAATCAAAAAATAAAAAAACGGTTGCTTTTCGCAACCGTTTTTCTGTTTAGCATCTACCACTATAAGTAGCCTTGTGTACACACTTATTGGCTCCTGGACACCAATCTAACCGATTGCCCCAGTTATTTTCCCCGCATTTGCAAGTCCTGTTTGGAATATCATCCGTTAAGCCCTTGTCACTATTGCATGAACAATTTCCTTTTGACCATGAGCCATGACTTGTCACACATGCATGCTCTAATTTCGCGGTGGTTTCCGTGTCATTAGCGGCCAATTTCGTTAAATTATCATAGGCTTCTTGACCGCGTTTATAATAATCTTCTGCATCTTTCTGGTAACGATCAATCGACGCCCTTAATGCATCCAATGCATTTTTATCCTTCATTGTTCTATCTGTGCCGGCCCTGGTCTTGTCCTCCGCAGACAACCCATTATATTTTCCGACCGCCTGATTATACAAATTATTGGCGTCTCTCACACGTGTTCTGACGGTGCTCATGCCTGTATCCAGTCCTGATTTATAGTTATCCACGTCTTTTATATCTGTAGCCGATATAATTAAATCCATAGACCGTTTAACACTATCAACCGCCGTATCTATGTCTGAATATTTTTTATCAAGTTGTTCCAACAGTTTCTTGTATGCTTGCAAATCTTCACTAGCCGTCTTGGAAACACATCCCAACCTAAAATCATTTGAATCAATACGTTGGTACCCTTGCTGACATTCGCACAATCCTGTTTTTTTACTTCTGGTCAAATGCTGACTATTACCATTATTCGTCCAATCACATAGACATTTACCTGCACTATCTAATCCACGCCCACCCGACGCTTTACAATCGGATTCTGTCACTTTATCTTCATTGCACATAACCTGACATTCAAATACCCCTATGTGATTATCTTTGGCGACAATATCGAACAAAGATATTCCGTCATCTGCAGCTTTTTTATTAATTTTGGAATACCCACCATGCGTATTTATTTCATCACGGCAAATATCTTTACCTTCCAAGTTCCATATAGTGAAACACGGCTGGCAGTTACTCTGCATATAGGCCTTAACTTTTGTAAAACATTCATTTTGATCAATATTTGGGCCCTGGCAAGTGCCACGTTTATTTGCACCTAAAACAAATTTCTTTGTTGAATCAACGCAAACGCATTTGCCACCTTTGAATTCAGCAACCTGTTTATCCAAATAACAACACGCCAATGCTTCATCATTACCCTGGCGTTCTGGTTCAGCCAAACATTTTTCCAACCTACTTGGTTCCGGCTTGTTTGGCACCGTTTGATTTGGATCTGTCTGATTCGGGTCTGTTTGATTTGGATCCGTCTGATTGGGATCTGTTTGATTCGGATCTAGCTGATTCGGATTGTCAACCGTTGGGCAGGAACACGCGACTGTCTCTGTGGCACCTTCTTGTTGTAAACATTTTTTATCGCCACCCGCGGCCCACAATACGCCGGCATCATTACACGGTTTTCCAATTATCCCATCGTATTCAACACTCGATGTTGCATCGCATTTGGAACTGGACGGATAATCTTTACATTCATATCTTTGGGCACCACCTTCTTGGGAAATCATTTCCATCGGTTTTCCTGTATCGGTTGTGCATTGATTATTCAATTTATTAAAGACGTCCGTATAATTATCGTCCGGCCAGAAATCAAATGTATTATGCGAACAATCTAATGTATACCCCGAATAATCATGGTTGCCACCTTGGCCACCACCGTTATTATTGTTGTCATCTGCCGGTTTATCAATACATTGACCATTTACATAGATTTTACCTTCTTGGGATTCACATTCACGACGTGCATTATTACTCTGGATTTCAGATATTTGGGAATTTATGTTGGCAAGGTTTGATTGCTGTTTTTCCAATTCACGATTTTGATCCGCAATCTGATTTGACAGTTTATTGCTCTTGTTCGCTTGGGCAATATTTACCCCAACACCTACCGCCGTTAATCCAATCGTAGATATACCCGCAATCATAAATCCTTTGCGTTTGCC
>CACXXP010000013.1 GCA_902771695.1 uncultured Pseudomonadota bacterium
CCACAACATTATTAAAACGGTTAAAGGGCAATATTAAATTTGGAAAACCATGCACAATTATAAAAAATGCATACGATGAATATAATCCATTGGTTATAAAAAAAGACAGTAACGATTTAGTTGTGGTGGATGGTTGTGCACCGATATTTAATGTACGGGCAAGTTTTACATACAGTGATATTTACATTTACGAACTGCGGTTAATAAAATCTGTTGGTGATATTCCAGACCTGTATTTTATACGCCCATGTGTCCAGATTTCATTGTTCAAGGAATCCAAGGATGCAGATACATATTTTCAGAATTCGTTCGCAGAAAGCCGGAAATTCCAAGAACACAGTTTTTATCAGAAATTAGAAAAAATCGCGAACCCCGCAATAGATCGGTTTGAAAAATATGCAGGACGTTAAATAAAATCATGGAAAAAATAAAACTTGTTTTGGTATCTTGTTGTGCACCGTGCAGCGCGGGTGCAATTGAACAATTGGCACATGGTGAAATCCCGGGCATAGATGATTTTATTGTTTTGTTTTTTAATCCGAATATTTACCCAGAATCTGAGTACACAAAACGTATGAACGAGCAGATAAAATATTGTGAAAAATTGGGGGTAAAATATAAAATTGGTGAATATGACCATGACGCATGGCGTGCGGCGGTTCGTGGATTGGAAAATGAACCAGAACGCGGTGGACGTTGCAGTGTATGTTTTGCGTACCGTTTTCAATATGCAAAAAAATTCGCGCGTGAAAATGGATATAATGCGGTGGCATCTGTACTTGGGGTATCAAAACACAAAGACCAACACCAGGTTGACACGGCGGGTGAATCAGCCCTGGGCGATGTGCAATATTTACCAATTAAATGGGACGAAAACCTGCGTCAAAAAATCAACCGAGAATCAGATTTCTATCGCCAAAATTATTGCGGTTGTGAATTTAGTATTCGTAAAACTGTATCCGCCCCAGAATTACTCTGTGCCAAGGCGTAATATTTGGCGTTTTATTTAATTTGCATACATGAATTTCCTTGCTATAATTGCAAAAAAAAGGAGTGACGATAATGTCATCTATACTTGTTTTTCCTGGTCAAGGTTCGCAAAGCGTTGGCATGGGATACGAATTGTATAAAAACAATGCGGCGGCGCGCGCCGTATTTGACGAGGTTGATGATGCGTTAAACCAGAAATTGTCAGACATTATATTTAATGGTCCAATGGAAGATTTAACATTAACAACAAATGTTCAACCGGCAATTATGGCAACGTCTATTGCGATGTTGCGTGCATCAAATACGCCACTTACAGAATATGTGGCGGGACATTCGTTGGGTGAATATACGGCATTATGTGCGGCGGGTGCGTTGTCGGTTTCAGATACGGCAAAGTTGTTGCGGTTGCGTGGTGATGCAATGCAACGTGCGGTTCCAGTTGGCCATGGTTTAACCGCCGTAATTTTGGGATTGGATATAGATGTTGTTCGTGAAATCTGTGCCAAAAATGATTGTGATTTGGCAAACGATAATTCCCCGGGCCAAGTTGTGATTTCTGGGGCAAAAGATATTGTTGAAAAAACATTGGCGGATGCAACGGCGGCGGGTGCGCGTCGTGCCATGCCATTGGCGTTATCTGTGCCGGTCCATTGTCGGATTCAATCACCTGCGGCGGATGAAATGCGTGCAGCGTTGGCGGAAACGGAAATAAAAACACCTGCGGCCGCCCTAATTTCAAATAAAACATGTATGCCAATCAGTGACCCAGATGAAATCCGTTCTGCATTGGTTTATCAAATAACCCACGGTGTGCGTTGGCGTGAAAGTGTTTTGGCAATGCATGATATGGGAATCACGGAAACCATAGAAGTTGGTCCAGGCGCGGTTTTAACCGGTCTGACTAAACGCATATGTCCAGAAATGGAAGGCAAAAAGTTAGAGGTATAAGTATGAAACAAAATGAAACAGTTTTAGAAATTGGATTTGGGGTGCCTATTGCAGATGCGTCACAATTGGCCGTTGATTTGGCAAAACAACGAAAATCTACAATCGTATTTAGGTACAATAACATAGAAATCAAAGTATCACCAAAGACGAAACCAGAATTTGTTGTAAATGCCTTCTTTTCCAAGGCGGCGATTTTGCCAAACATGGGAATGGCTGGTGAATTAAACTCAAAAGCATATGGGGGATAAAATGTTTGATTTAAAAGATAAAGTTGTTTTGATAACTGGTGCGACCGGCGGTATTGGTGGTGCAATTGCACGCAAGATGAAGGAATCTGGTGCAACGGTGATTGTTTCCGGTCGTAATACGCAAAAAATGGATGCAGAATTTGATGATTCTTATGTGAAAATTCCTTGTGATTTGGCATCCGAAGATGGGGCAACCAAATTGGTTGCATCTGCAATTGAAAAATGCGGACGATTGGATGTGTTGGTAAATAACGCCGGTATTACCGCAGATACATTACTGATGCGTATGACGGACGAGCAATTTGATAATGTATTAAATACTAATTTGCGTTCTTGTTTCAAGATGTGCCGTGCGGCAATTATGCCAATGATGAAACAACGCTTTGGTCGTATTATAAATATGGCATCTATTATCGGTGTTATTGGTGGCGCAGGCCAGGCAAACTATGCGGCATCTAAGGGTGGCATGATTGGAATGACAAAATCTATCGCGGCCGAGGTTGCATCGCGTGGTATCACTGCAAATGCAATTGCGCCGGGCTTTATTAAAACACCGATGACGGATGTTTTGCCAGACGAATTGAAAAAGAACTATTTGGCACAAATACCGGCGGGCCGTTTTGGCGAACCTGAAGATATTGCAAATGCATGTGTTTTCTTGGCATCTGACGAGGCATCATATATCAACGGTCAGACATTACATATTAACGGTGGTTTGGGACGTTTTTAATGCAAGAATTTGATGTCATTGTTATTGGTGGTGGACATGCCGGGGTTGAATCAGCCGCGGCATCTGCGCGTCGTGGTGCAAAGACATTACTGTTAACAATGCGCGAAAGTGATTTAGGCGCAATGTCATGTAACCCATCAATTGGTGGGCCTGGTAAATCACAAATGGTTGCAGAAATGGATGCATTGGGTGGTGTAATGCCACGTGCGGCCGATTTGGCGGGTATACATTTTCGGACACTGAATGCGTCACATGGTCCGGCGACCCAGGCATTGCGCGCGCAAATTGATCGCGAAATGTATCATGATGCAATTGTTGATATTTTATCTCGGTATGAAAATCTGGCTGTAAAATATGAAACGGTCAAATCAATTGATTTGGAACACCGTATTATAAATAACGTGTATTCGGCAAAATCCATAGTATTTACTACTGGAACATTTTTGCGTGGCTTGGTTACGATGGGTGGTGAAAAAACGCCATCGGGGCGTATAATGGATGATGGTACATACCAATCGCCCGATACGGTGATTTCCGGTGCATTGCGTGATTTTGGTTTTGATATAATTCGCCTAAAAACCGGGACGCCGGCACGTATTTATCGTGATTCTGTTGACTTTTCTGTATGTGAAGAACAACGTCCCGACAACCCGCATGATTGGTTTTCAGATGGTTGTGATGCAGATAACAATGTTGCGGTTTGCTTTATAACGCATACCAACGAAGAAACACATAAAATAATTCGTGATAATATCCAAGATGCTCCAATGTATAATGGTGACATAGAAGGCATAGGTCCACGTTATTGTCCGTCATTGGAAGATAAAGTTATGCGTTTTCCGGAACACTTGTCGCATCATGTGTTTTTGGAACCCGAAGGATTGCATAGTGATTTAATATATCCAAATGGTATTTCAACCAGTTTCGGTCGTGATATCCAAGATAAATGGATACGCACAATACCGGGATTGGAAAATGCACGTATCGCCCGGTATGGTTATGCAATTGAATACGATGCGATTGACGCCCGTGCATTGAATTCTAATTTAATGGCACGTGGTGCCCCTGGATTATTTTTTGCGGGTCAAATAAATGGAACTTCTGGATACGAAGAAGCCGCCGCCCAAGGTTTAATTGCTGGTGCCAACGCCGCCGCATTTGCATGTAATTTATCACCATTGGAATTGGACAGAACAAATTCAATGATTGGCGTTATGATAGATGATATAACAACACTTGGTGTGGACGAACCATACCGCATGTTTACATCGCGTTCGGAATACCGGTTGAACCTGCGTGCAGATAATGCGATTTCGCGTCTGGGACCAATCGGTGTTGAATTGGGTTTGATATCGGAATCGTCTTTTACGCAAAAAATGAACGAAAAGGCCGGCAAAATCGCCGAAAATGATAAATTCTATGCCGGATATATCATGCGAAATGAACGTGAAATTGAATCATACCGCCGTGATAAAACGATAAAAATACCATCAGATTTTGATTATAACGCATTGTCCGGATTGACACGTGAACTGTGTGAAAAATTAAATCGCACACGTCCGTCAACACTTGCCGAATTACAAAGAATTCCTGGAATGACGCCGGCGGGCATAATGGTTGTGTTGCGTAAAATATCATAAATAACGCTTGCAAAAGAAATATATGTTATGTAAAGTGATTTGCACGACGCCGGTGTAGCTCAGTTGGTAGAGCATCTCATTCGTAATGAGGGGGTCGTAAGTTCGAGTCTTATCACCGGCACCATAAATAAAAACCGCCCACTTGGGCGGTATGTTATTTAATTTTTTATATTAACGTAATTGTTCACTTTTGGCCTTTTGCATCTTCACCTGTTCATCAACAATTTTGGCCAAATAATCGGACAAATCTGGTGTAATCGTTGCGATTTTATCATATGAACCATTTGGGTTACGTTTATAGACAAATCCTGGTTCACGCGTTGTGCCACCACACCAACCCATACCCGCAGACGAGAATTTGATTTTATAATCACCATATTTGCATACCATTGGTAACAAAGGTTGATGTTCCGATGGTTCAAAATAATAGACATCATGCACAGTGTAGGTATTTTTTTCAGATAAAATAACATTTCCTAACCCCAGGTCAGTTATTTCTTGTAACAAATCATTGTCGGTTGGTTGTTGTTGTTTTTCACCCGTTTTACAAACCCAATTTTGCAGGCGGTGTTTATTTTGTTCATGTATATGACGTTTGAAATGCAACTTGTATCTGTGAAATACAGGTTCCTTAAATTTTTCAGGATCGGTCATATCTTCTTGGACGTTGCGTGGTGTGGCAAATACCGCAATAACATATGCAATCGCTTTGTCACCAAGTCTGGCGATATTGCCAAGAAACATATTTGTTCTTTTGTTTAATTTTTTGTTTTTTATCATATCATCTCCTTACAAGATTTTGTACTGATATTATAACACAAAAACAAAACTTGTCAAACAGTATAATGTTTTTTGTATAAAATACTGGAAATTCAATTTTTTATATATTACACTAGTGCACATGAAAACAAAAGAAATCATTATTATAAGATAAACCAGTGCTGCGCTTTGGCGTTGGCTGGGGCGCAGATGCGCCCGTTTTTTATAATAAAAGCATATGGAGTATATAAATATGGCATATCCAAAAACCGAACCAAAGGCCGAATTTCCAAGGTTGGAACACCAGATAATAAAATTCTGGCGTGATGATGATACGTTTCATAAAACATTGAATAAGACAAAACAAGGGCATCCGTTTAGTTTTTATGATGGTCCACCGTTTGCCAATGGTTTGCCACACTGGGGACATTTGGGGGTATCTGCGGTCAAAGATATGGTTGCGCGTTATCAAACCATGAAGGGAAATTATGTTGAACGTGCATTGGGATGGGATTGTCACGGTTTACCGGCCGAGGCATCCGTTGAAAAAAAGCAAAAACGGACCGCCAAAGACATTGTCGCGACCGATGGTATCAGCGCATTTTGTGATATGTGCCGCGCTGATGTTATGACATATTCTAACGAATGGTTGAAATTCATTGAACGTGTTGGACGTTGGGTTGATGGTGGTGATGATTATGGATATCGCACCATGGACAAGAATTTTATGGAATCTGTGATTTGGGCGATGAAGGAATTGTATAACAAAGGTTTGTTATATAAAGATTTCAAAGTGAACCCGTACGATTGGAAATTGGGAACGGTCCTTTCTAATTCCGAAGCATCATCCGAATATCAGGACGTCGTAGATGATACGGTCACCGTTTGGTTTGAATTGGAAAATGGCGACAGGGCCATGGCATGGACAACAACTCCGTGGACATTGCCGGCAAATTCTGCGTTGGCGGTAAATAACAATATGAAATATGTTCGTATGAAACACAATGATGGTCATGTTTATGTTTTGGCTGAATCACGTTTATCGGCGTATGAAAAAATATTTTCAACATCGGAAAAGGTTGGTGAATATATGGGTGCTGAATTGGTTGGTTTGCACTATAAACCAATATTCCCATATTATACCGATTTGGCAAAAGAAGGACATGGATTGTATACGGTAATTTCCGGTGATTATGTATCCGATGCTGATGGAACCGGGATTGTTCATATTGCACCTGCGTATGGTGAAGACGACTATATCGTGGCCAAGGCAATAGATCCACAATTTCCGGTTATATTAAATGTTGATGATTATGGCAACTTTGATAATACCGTCACAGATTGGGCGGGTGAAAATATATTTGATGCAAACCCAAAGATAATAGATTGGTTGCGTAACAGTGGCAGATTGGTTAAAAAAGACCAACATAAACACAGTTATCCATATGGTCCACGCAGTAAAGAAAAACTTATCTATCGTGCGACCGATGCGTGGTATGTTGACGTGCCAAAAATTCGAGACCGGTTGGTTGAAATAACCAAGAACGAAACAACATGGACATCGGCGGGAAATCGTTTCTTGTCTTGGATTGAAAACGCACGTCCGTGGGGTATATCACGTAATCGTTTTTGGGGTGTTCCATTACCAATATGGGAAAAAAATGGCGAATATAAAATATTTGGTTCTATTGCCGAAATAGAAAAATTCTTTGGTGTAAAAATTGACGATTTGCATCGTCCAACATTGGATGCGCTGGTTAAAGATGGATGGAAACGTATACCAGATGTTCTGGATTGTTGGTTTGAATCTGGTTCTATGCCTTTTGCATCGTTGCATTATCCGTTTGAAAACAAAGAATTGTTTGAAAAAACTTTTCCGGCTGATTATATCATAGAAGGTCAAGATCAAACACGTGGATGGTTTTACCATTTGATGATAATGTCTGTTGCACTGTTTGATAGACCGGCGTTTCGGGTTGTGTCAGCCAATGGTATGGTTGTTGATGAAAACAAAAGAAAATTTTCTAAATCATTGTGTAATTTTGTAAACCCAGATGAACAACTTGAAACATATGGGGCAGATGCGGTTCGTCTGTTCATTTTGGGTAGCAATTTTATGAAGGCGGAACCTGTACCGGTTGACAAAGAAGGTAAGGTTTTTGTTGAATCTATCAAAACAATACTGACACCGCTTTGGAATGCGTATCATTTCTTTACGCTTTATGCGAATGCTGGTAATATCACCGCGCGGGATGTTATGAATGAACCCACCCATAATGCATTGGATGAATACATATTGGCAGAAACAAATGTGTTGGTGGATGTCGCAAATAAAGCACTTGCTGAATACAAACCAGATATTGCCGTTAAAGAATTTGTGCGTTTCTTGGATATATTGAATAATTGGTATATTCGTTTATCACGTGCGCGTTTCTGGGACGAAGATACTGATGCATTCAATACATTATATACAGTGCTAACTACTGTATGTCGCACGCTTGCTCCATTTGCACCGTTTATTTCAGAATACATCTACAAAAATTTAACGGGGGCAGAATCTGTTCATCTGGAAAGTTATCCTGTCGTACAACAGCATGATGATAAAATTGTAACTGATATGCGCCGCGTTCAAGAAATTGTGTCAGTTGGAAAACAATTACGTGAACAATACAAATTGCGTAATCGTTTGCCACTTGCCAAACTGACAGTTGCGGGCGGACACGCAATGCCAGATTACACAAATATAATTCGTGATGAATTAAATGTGAAATCTGTTGAATGGGTGGACAGCGCGAATAAAGTCGCGGACAGCTTCATATACCTGGTCACACCAAAAATTGGTAGCCGTCTGGGCGGTGCGTTGCGTGAAATCATACCGGCCGTAAAGCGTGGTGATTATGAATTAGATGGTGATAAATTGGTTGTCGGTTCATACACATTGAATGCGGATGAATTTGAAAACCGTTTGACCATCAAAGAAGGTGTGACAGGAATCGCCCTGCCCGATAATACGGCGGTCGTCATATTGGATACCGATGTCAATTCAGAACTGATTGCCGAAGGTTTGGCAAACGATGCGTTGCGCTTTATCCAAGATACACGTAAAGAAATTGGGTTGGATGTTTCGGATAGAATCAACCTGACCTATACGGCAGATTTGGCTTTATCTGGGGCAATTGAACAACATCGCAAACGTATAATGGCGGATGCGTTGATTCGTGAGATGTCGCCCGGTGACGCCGAATATTTTAAAGATATAGAAGGTTATAATTTTGGAATATCAATACAAAAGGCATAAAAATGAAAGAAAATAAATTTATTTTGGCATGTGTTGTTTGCTTGATAGTTGTTTGCAAGTTCTGGGGTCTGTTTACAGCCCCAGACACAGACATCATAATTACAAGTGATGTTTCTGTTATTGATGCAGCAGGCAAAGGGGCATCATCTGATACATCGGTAAAAAATGCTGATACAGATGTCCAAGTCAATGTCGTTAAAGCAGATGCAGATAAAAAAACGACTGTTCAATCGGATTCAGGTACAAAAAAATCTGATATTGAACAGAATAACATTGTGGTTGTTGATGCAAAACATGAACCCCAGCCACGAAACTTTATTGGGTGTGGGTCCAGTTTTTCTTCAGAAAAAACAACCAAGAAAGCAAATGGCGAAACACAAAAACAATACAGTGCAAAAAATATAATCACATGCAGTTGTGATATGGATGGCAGTATTGTTGAAAAAACGGTCATGTACAGATATTCCGCGGAACCTAAAAAGGTTGATTTAGATTGCAATTCCAAATGCGGTGCAATCTGTGCACAAGATTAAGACATGATAACGCCTGAACGTTTTTTCGGTGTTGTGCCGAATAATCTGAATATGAATATTCGGTCGGAATTGTATTCTGTAAATGATTTTACATTTGCGGTTGCGGTAATACTTTCGGCCCAGGCCACCGATAAAAAGGTGAACGAAGTTACGCCTGCCCTGTTCCGCGTGGCCCCGACACCGCAAAAAATGTTAGAATTGGGATTGGACGGGTTAAAGAAACATATACGCGTTATATCGTTTTTTAATAACAAGGCCAAAAATATCATCGCGTTGTCCGAACAATTGGCGGATATTAAAACCGATGGCGATAATTGGGTCTTTCCACAAAAATACCATAATCGCGATACACTGATGAAATTACCGGGAATTGGTCAGAAAACTGCAAATGTAGTAATGAACGTTTTATGGAATGCACCAAATATAGGGGTTGATACACACGTGTTCCGCCTGGCACATCGGTATGGTTGGGTGGATGACAGTGCGAATACCCCCGAAAAAGTTGAAACAGAATTATTAAAGAAAATTCCAAAAAAATATCATTCAATTGTGAATCACGTAATGGTGTTATTTGGGCGATATACATGCACGGCCCTGCGACCAAAATGCGATGGTTGCCCAATAAAACAATGGTGCAATTATCAAAAATAACAACCGGCAAATGCCGGTTTTTTTAATATTTTTGTTGTCTGCAACTATTGCGCAAATGCCATAGAGTACCTCGCATAATATCTGCATCTTTCCATGTTGCCTGAATATCGGATAATTGTTCCATCATACGTAATATGTATACCAATTGACTAACCAACAATGGCACAGCGTACCAAGAATCAATGTCTTTTACAATTTGTTCAATTGTTTTATCGAAATTCGGGCTATAATAATCAAAACATTTTATATGTTCATAAGCCATTGGTTTGGCAGTGGATGTCCCCCTAATCATCTTGAATAGAGATTGATCATATCTGCTGGCAACTGTACTTTTGTATAATGTTTGAGAATCTTTCTTAAAGGTGTCTGTTTGTTCAATCGTTATGCTGAATGGGTCAGACAAGAATAGATTTTTTATTTCCCTATATATTTCATCTCGGATATCTAAACTGCCGGAAATATCATATGTTGTGTCTAAACGTCTTGCAGAATCACAATTTTTAGGGTGCGTTCCATTTATAATATTGTCACGCAGGTTCCCAGCGGTGGTATCAAAGTTAGTAAGTAAATCCAAACCAAACTGTGATAAAAAATTGTGGTCTCTATACAGATAATGATGTGATTGAGTTTCATATATATCATTATCTTTAATTGATGATATTTTTTTCTGTGTTTCAATTACAATGCACGGTGTTCTTTGGGCATCGTTGTGATAAATCTCAATAAATTCTGAATCTTTCTTAAGTTTTTTATTAACATCTGGATCAGTAAACCGTGCAACACCATATTCTTTGGGGTTATTCAAACAGACGTCTTGAAATCTTTGGTAATGATTTTGTTCAAAGTAATTCCATGCGTTTGGATTCGACATTAAAAACTCCTTTGTTTTCAATAACCACTAACACTAATACATAGTCTGCAATATGTGTTTGTTCTTGTCCAAACTTGATAACATTTTTCCACTGCCCCTGGCAACACATTCAAGTGGATTATCAACCAAGAACGCCGGTAATCCGGTTGCAGCACGAATTGCGGCATCCAGCCCACGCAACAGCGAACCACCACCGGTCATTGCAATACCTAAATCGGCGATATCAGCAGATAAATCTGGCGGTGTCAATTCCAACGCGTGACGAACCGTATCAACAATCTTGGTCACGGTTTGTGACAACGCCGATGCAATCTGGGATTCTGTGATGATTGTTTCACGCGGCGTTCCTGACAATAAATCACGTCCTTTGACCTTCATGCTTAATTCGTTTGCCTTATCTTTTGGCGAAATCGCGGTGCCAATAGTTTTCTTGATTTCTTCGGCGGTATTTTCACCGATCAGCAAATTTTTATTTTTGCGAACAAATTCAATAATGTCTAAATCCATTTGGTCACCGGCGGTGCGAACTGCATTTGAATACACAATTCCACCCAGTGACATAATTGCAACCTCGGTCGTACCGCCGCCAATATCTAAAACCATTGAACCGCGTGGCTTTTCAACCGGCAACCCCGCACCAATTGCGGCGGCTGTTGATTCTTCTACGATATATACTTTGCGCGCACCGGCGGCATCGGCGGCCTCTTGAATAGCACGACGTTCCACCTGGGTTGCACATGATGGCACGCATATAATTATAAGTGGTGCAGTCAGTGGACTGCGATGATGTACTTTACGAATAAAATATTTAATCATTTCTTCGGCGACCTCAAAGTCCGCAATAACACCGTCACGCAATGGACGCACCGCAGTAATTGTTCCAGGCGTACGCCCTAACATCTGTTTTGCTTCGGTTCCGACGGCCAAAATTTCTTTGCGTCCCAATAATCTGTTTTCCGCAACCGCCACAACAGACGGTTCGTTCAACACGATTCCGCGCCCTTTGACATAAATCAGCGTGTTCGCCGTTCCCAAATCAATCGCCATATCTGCCGAGAAAAATTTCATCAACCAATTATACATATATCGCCCCTTCGTATCCAATTTTCAACACCACTATAAACGCGGAATTATGAAAAATCAAGCCACAGACGATAAAATCGTTTTTTCTTTGACTTTACATATATTTTGGTATTATTACATGCATGCGAAACACAATTAAAAGACATCAAGATTTTATTACGACCGATACCGACCCATCGGCACGTTCTGCGTACTTTGTAATTCGTGCCAAAAATGCACGGTTTCCCGATGACCCGCGTGTTGGATATGTTGCGGCAAAACGGACCTTTAAATTGGCGGTTGATCGCAATCGTGCAAAGCGCTTAATGCGGGATTGGGTGCGGTTTAATAATGATTTAATGTTGCCCGAATATGACTATATCTTTATCGCACATGCGAGTATTTTAACGGCAACGCGCGATATGGGCCGGACCGCCATGGCCAAGGCATTGCGCCATATTGCACACGAAAATAATAAAAATGATAGACAAGATTCTTAAATTTCCCCGGAACCTTGGAATTGCCATGATAGGTATATACCAGCGGTTTATATCGCCCGCATTTGGTGGTCGCGCGGTGTGTCGGTTTACCCCGACATGCAGTGAATATGCAAAAACGGCGATTTCACGGTATGGATTGGTTCGTGGAACAATTCTGGGAATTCGCAGAATTCTGCGGTGTCGCCCGGGTGGTGGGTTCGGTTTTGACCCTGTGCCTTGACAAGTTATGGTTTTATGTTAGAATCTTGGTGATATAAAAGTAATTTTACAAAAGGATTATGAAATGTCATTTCGTTCAACCGTAGAATCCATGTCCAAGATTATGGATGATATGGGGATTACAGAACTTGATTTGGAACGTCAGTTCTTGTTTGGGGTATATCGTAAACATATACATTTATCAAAGCAAACCGGGGCCACAGTCGCAATGCCAACATTACCTGTTTCCGAAAACGCAAAGCATACGACCAGTGAACCATCTGATGAAAATGCATCGGGTTATGCATTGAAATCGCCAATGGTCGGGGTTGCATATTTGTCCCCAGAACCGGGTGCAAAACCATTTACCAAGGTTGGTGCGCAGATAAAGGCCGGTGATACAGTTATTTTAGTAGAGGCCATGAAGACCTTTAACCCGATTAAATCTGACAAAGATGGCACCGTTAAAGAAATATTGGTATCTGACGGCCAGGCCGTTGAATTTGATCAACCATTAATTATTATTGAATAAAATTTGATATGCCAAAAATAAAAAAAGTTTTAATTGCCAATCGTGGCGAAATTGCGTTGCGAATAATTCGTGCGTGTCGCGATATGGGAATTCGTACCGTTGCCGTTTATTCAACGGCGGACCGCGGTGCGATGCATGTTCAATTGGCGGATGAATCTGTATGTATTGGGCCGGCATCATCCAAAGATTCTTATCTGAACGAATCTGCGATATTGACGGCGGCTTTGCTGACCAATGCTGATGCAATTCATCCTGGATATGGGTTTTTATCTGAACGCGCCGATTTTGTACAAAAGGTTGAACAGCATGGTTTGATTTGGATTGGGCCTGATGCGGCGATGATAAACAAAATGGGCGACAAAGTTAACGCTAAAAAGACCGCGATTGAATGTGGTTTGCCGGTTGTTCCGGGGTCTGATGGTGCGGTTGATACATTAGAAGATGCATTAAAATGGGGTGAAAAGATTGGTTATCCTGTTATGTTAAAGGCGGCCGCCGGTGGCGGCGGTCGTGGAATGCGTCCGGTAATGAGTGCCGACCAAATGGCCGAAGCGTTTGAAATCACCAAAAACGAGGCGCGCAGTGGTTTTGGTGATGACACACTTTATATGGAAAAATTATTATTGCATCCGCGTCATATTGAATTCCAGGTATTGGGTGATAAACATGGTAATGTTGTAATCTTTGGCGAACGCGATTGTTCATTGCAACGTAAAAATCAAAAGGTTATGGAAGAATGTCCGGCCGCGGCACTGACCCAGAAACAACGTGATGACATGATTGAAATCTGTAAAAATGCTGCCAAAAAAATGGGATACACAAATGCCGGCACATTTGAATTTATGTATGAAAATGGCAAGTTTTATTTCTTGGAAATGAATACGCGGCTTCAGGTTGAACACCCCGTGACCGAAATGGTTTATGGTGTTGATTTGGTGCGCGAACAAATTAGAATTGCCGCTGGTGAAAAACTTGGGTATACCCAGGCAAATGTGATTCCACATGGTCATGCAATTGAATTCAGAATAAATGCCGAAGATCCGGAAACATTTGTGCCCTGCCCCGGCAAAATCACGCTTTATGCACCATCTGGTGGATTGGGCGTACGCGTGGACAGTGCGGTTTACACCGGATATACAATTCCACCAACCTATGATTCCATGATTGCAAAGTTGATTGTTCATGCTCAGTCGCGTTCGGCATGTATTATGCGTGCGGAACGTGCGTTGGATGAATTTGTTATCGAAGGTGTAAAGACAACAATCCCATTACAAAAGAAATTATTAAGTAACCGCGATGTGCGAACATTAAATTTTGATAATCATTGGCTGGAAGGTTATTTGGAAAAAGAACATAAAAAGAAATAAACAGATAAATACCAAAGTATAAAAACGGTCGGATTTCCGGCCGTTTCTGTTTGTGAAATGAAACAACTTGACACAAAAGATTCTTTTTTGATACGCTAGTATTGAACCAAATGGGAATTTGGTTCGGGGCTGTGAGAGGCCCATGACTTCCGGTGCAAGACATCGTAATCCGGTGATTTCCGTATGTTTTGCATCGTCATAATACCCCCGAAGCGTCGGGGTGCCGTTTGCATATATATAAAAGCGCGGAGTCATTGAAGTCATGATTTCTCAACACCCCGACCGTCAGAGTTCCCTGGCGGTTTGTTTATGCGAAAGGTAAAGGGGGACATTTCATGCAAATTAAAATAACAGTTGCGGCGGTAATCGGTGCGTTGGTTACGATGCCATCATTTGCAACGGATCCGACACCGGCGGAACGTAAAACGGTGACATCAAAAAATTATGTAGATACCCAGGTCGCCACACGCCAACCAAAAATACCCGTGACCGGCACGAACAGTGCGACACCGGGAACCACGGTCGTTATGTACACTGGTACGGCGGGGACAATCGGCGAACGTCAATTATACAGCGGTTCCGCCAATTATAACGCCGGCACAGATGCAAATAAATTGGTGACGGCGGATGCATTGGATTATCGTGCGAACCATTTGCCAACCATCGAGACATCAAAACTGACATGTGCGAACCAAGATTGCACATTGTGGACAATTGACGACCAAACTGTATACGGCAGTAACAGCGGTAACAACGGCGGGAATTAAAAAAATCATCTTGAATAAAAGGAACGAGAGATGAAACGAATACTGTATGGAATTGTTGGTGTGATAATGGCGATGCCGTCTTTTGCGGTGGATGACCCGATTGTTGGTGATAAAACAACAACATCACAACCATATGTGTATAACCAGATAGAAATGACCCAGGTAAAAATCCCCGCGGCGAACCCGTCAAACACGAATATCGGTTCAACGGTTGTGACATATACCAATGTTGCGGGCGGTGGCACAATCGGTGAACGCGGATTGTTTACGGGTGGCACGTACGACGCATCAAATGATGCGGATAAACTTATTACCGCATCTGCATTAAATAATACATTTACGAACCTGCCGACGACAGACACCACGACATTACAATGTGCAAACCAAGATTGCACATTATGGACCATCGTGGACCAAACGGCATACGGCGAAACTATAACCCTGCCCGCAGGTTACACACGGTTAGAATATATCCAATCAACTGGAACACAATATATTGATACTGGTGTAAAGGGTAATTTAAGTACAAAGGTGGTATTAGATCTTCAAATACCCGCTTATAATGACAATGGTTATATTTTAGGTACTAGAACAGCACAAAATACCAACGCATTTGTTATCGGTTCAAATAGTGGCAAATTTGTTAGTGCAACATACCCATTTGCACAGTTTGATAGTGTTAATCCGACTGTTGTTCAGCAGGCCCCCAACTTTGATTTAAATCGCCATGTTTATGAACTGTCATCTAATGGGTTCTATATAGATGGAGTATTACGCACAAGTTATTCTAATCCGACTTCGTTTACCACCCAAGAGAACCTCACACTATTTGGTAGATACCATTCTGGTACCTTTGCATATGGTGTTTTTAGGGCGTATGGGTTAAAACTTTATGAGAATAATGTTCTGGTTCGCAATTTTATCCCTGCCAAAAACTCATCCAATGTGGTTGGTATGTATGACATTGTAAATAACAGCTTCTACCAAAAACAAGGCAGTGGCGATTTTATCGCCGGGCCAGTGGTTAATTAATGTATAAAGCATAATAAAAAAACCGGCATTTGCCGGTGTTTTTAATCACTTTTCTTTCTTTTTCTAAACTCGTCCAACGATACCACGCGACCGGTGTCAGGAATTGTGTCGCCCGTGCCATCTAATGGTAATTCTATGTCATTATCTGGGGCGGTGGATTCTGGACGACGGCGGAACGACAGCATAAAATCAACCGATGGATCCTTGAACTCAACCATCGCCGAAAATGGCACGCGTATAAAGAACGGCCGGCCATCAAATGTTAATTGAACCCCGAATTCTTTGTCGGATACATGCAAATTATTATATGAATATTGCAAAACAATTGTCATTACATCCGGATAACGTATACGCAGGAAATCCGGCAACACAACACCCGTATCATGCGTCCGAAACGTGATAAAGAAATGCATACCATCGCCCAATCCATTTATTTGGGCAAAAATTAATGCTTCGCGAACCACAGATTTCAGTGCGTTATCTAATAACAATTGATAATCTATTTTTGCCATGTTTTTCCCCTTTGCCGTCAGATTATATTACTTACCACCCCGTCTGTGCAAGAAACAAATATCGCATCGGGAATATCGGTAAAGATATTTGCATCTATGCCGGTTGCCCAGACCTGGGCATTGGCGGCGGACAATGCGGCAAATAAATCTTGGCGTGCGTTCGTGTCCAGGTGTGCGGCCGCTTCGTCCAATAATATTATTGGTGTCGCACCTGTTTTTGTATGAACCAATTTTGCATGCGCCAATATTAGATTTAACAATGTCGTCTTTTGTTGACCCGTGCTGGTCAGGTTCGCCGGTAAATTTAACTTCATATTAAATACACCAAAATCAGATTTATTTACACCATCTAAAACCATTTTATCATTAACAAGTGTGCGATTAGATTTAAGGTATGATAAATAATTTCTTTCTGCATCGCCGGCGTTTGTCGCCATAATCATGCCTTCAACCATGCCATCAACAGATACCGCCGCATCGGTCAAAAAATAATTTATTTCCCCTGCATATTGGATGCGGGCCGCCGCAATTGCAACAGCAACAGATGCAATTTGTCCATCCAATGCGTCCATCCAATTATTATCAGCACAGTTTTTCAATGCCCCGGCCCGTTCGGTCAACAATTTCGCATGTCGTGCAATCCGACCAGAATGCGCAGAATCAAAACTTGCGGCCAATCGGTCAAAAAATGCACGCCGGTCGGATGCACTGTCGGTAAAAATTCTATCTTCGCGTGGGGTTATCCATACAATTCGCAAATGTTTTGCCAAATCGGCCAGGTTTGCATTATCGCCATCTATTTTTGCATGACGATTTGTGTCGCCGGAATTAAAATATACACAGAGTTCCGTATCATCATTTGTTCCAGCAAATATGGAAAACCCCCCATTACCATTGAAATATGCAATTTCGTTCATTGGCGCACCCCGCATTCCGCGGTCACCGGCAAGCATGGATACGGCCTCTAGGATAGCGGTTTTCCCGGCACCATTTGGCCCAGTGATTATGATATTTTTTTTACCGCCCGTATCAATGCGACAGGTTTTATGATTTCTAAAATCGGTCAGGGTCAGGTTTTTTATCATATTCAATACCACATACCGTCAGATTAAGAATTTTCGGCCATTTTTGCAAGTATAAAAGACATGTTGAAAACAAGAAAAAAGCGGCACATGCCACTTTTATTCTGGAGGCTTGGGTCGGAATCGAACCGGCATCCAAGGATTTGCAGTCCTCTGCATAACCACTCTGCCACCAAGCCGTCAAACTGACCTAACAATCCTATCAAAAAAAAATACTTTTTCAACTATAATTTTCATAACCGGATGGGACAGATGAGAATTACAAAATCTACATGTTTTTTTGTAATTTTACCGGCATTATCGTTTGCATCGGAAAACGATTGCATGAACCGAAAAACTGTGCCAGATACAGTTATGGATTTGGCATCGGTTGTAGAATTGGGATTATGTCGTAATCCTGAAACTGCATCGGCGTATTATTCATTGCAATCGGCCCGTTTTAATAAAAATGCCGGGTATGCAAGTTATTTGCCGTCTGTAAATGCCGATGCAAGTATAGGAAAAAATTACCAAAACAAAGATTGGAATTCATCACAATACGGCGCATCTATTTCTGCATCGTATTTGATATTTGATTTTGGCAAAAGATTAGCGGATTTGAATCAATTGTCTGCGGTATGGCGGGCAACAGGTTTTGAATATAATGAACGTGTGCAAAATTACGTATATGGTGTAATCGGTGCGTATTACGCGTTGTTAAATGCGGATGCTGATATTGAATCTGCAAAAATATCGCGCGCGGTTGCGCAAACTGCATTGGATACTGCAAATAAAAAATTCAAGGCCGGGGTTGTTGCACGTGCAGATGTCTTAAAGGCCGAAACAACATTGGCAAATCGTGATCTGGATTTGGAACGGGCGAAAAATAATCGTGAAATTGCCAAGGGGACATTACTGACCAAATTATCTTTTCCGGCGAACCAATCTATTATAATTGCCGATATGCCCGACGAATTTGGAACACCACATGAAAATGAAAGCATAGATAAATTAATAGAAATAGCACGAAAACGCCGGCCAGATTTGCTGCGTGCGATGGCAAATAAAGACGCGGCATGGCATCGAAGAAACAGCGCTTTTCTTAAAAATTTACCGTCTATTAGTGCAACGGGCAGCATATCATGGAATGACGATGATGCACGTTTCTTTGCAACAGGTGGAAATCATATTAGCGGCAGTATCGGTATTCGCGCATCTATGCCGATATTTGCGGGGTTTGCAAATATGTATGGTCTGCGCAGTGCAAATGCATTGTATGAAAGTTCTTCGGAAAATTTACGCACAGTTGGTGACAATGCGGTACTGGATGTATTTAGTGCATATCAAAATTACAAAACTGCGCAAACAGTTTTATCTCAAACAAAAACATTACTGAAATCCGCAACTGAATCTGAACGCGTCACCGCCGGAATGTATCGGGTTGGGCGTGCAACAATGTTGGATTGGCAGACGGCACAATCTGAATTAGTTTCGGCACAAAAACAAAATAATGCCGCCAAATACGATTTGTTTACCAAACGTGCGGCGGTCGCATTGGCCATTGGGGATATAAAATCAGAAATTGAAAAGGAACAATAATGGAAAATATTAAAAAAGCATCTTTTTTGCGGCGCATGTTTGGTTTTTTGTGGCGACATAAATGGTGGTCTTTGACAATAGTAATTATTTTACTGGCCGGGGGAATATGGTGGTTTATCGCGACCCGTGCCAAGAAAGTAGAATATGTGACCGTAAATGTATCACGTGGCGATATACGACATGTTGTCACCGCAACTGGCGAAATAAACCCGGTAAATACTGTAAATGTTGGTTCCCAGGTTTCTGGTACCATAGAAGAAATTGCCGTTGATTACAATTCACGGGTAAAAAAAGGCGATTTGCTGTTGAAAATAGAACCATCGGTATTACAGGCCACTGTTGATGAAACACGTGCAGCATTAGATGCCGCACAATCACAATTAAACTTGGCAAAAAATGATTATGAACGCGCCCGTACATTATATAACGAAGGTTTCATTGCGCGTGCCGAAATGGAACAATCTCAGACAAATTACGAACAGGCCGTACAATCTGTTAAACGTGCAGAATCACAATATGAACGTGCGGTGACGAATCTTGGGTATGCAACGATTACATCACCGGTTGATGGAACGGTTATCGCACGCAAGGTTGATAAAGGGCAAACGGTGGCCGCATCTTTTCAAACACCTGATTTATTTGAAATTGCCGAAGATTTATCAAAAATGCAAATAGAAACCGCTGTATCCGAGGCCGATATTGGTGTTATCCAAGAAGGTCAAAATGTGACTTTTACGGTTGATGCCTATCCGCAAAAGAAATTTAATGGTACCGTTCGGCAAATACGATTGTCACCCACAATGACGTCTAATGTTGTTGTATACACCGTGGTTATTGATGTTGATAATGCAGATTTAAACCTTATGCCGGGTATGACGGCATTTGTGACAATATTGGTATCCGAAGCCAAAGATATATGGAAAACACAAAATGCGGCGTTTTTAGTCCGTGATTACAAAAACATAATCCAAGACATCCCCGATGATGTAAAACCAAATGAAAAATTGGCTGTATTACGTGGTGGTAAAATTATTTACATTCCTTATACCAAAGGGTTAACAACCGCAACAGAAACACAAATTGTTTCAGATGAATTGAAAGATGGTGACCGGGTTATTGTTGGTCGCGTTGGACAATCAACCAGTTCTGCCGCAACCCAAGCACGCCGCAGGGGGCCAATGTGAAAAATGAAACAATAATTTTCATGGATAAGATATGTAAAAGTTTTCCATTGGAAATCGGCGGAGTTCAACAGGTTTTGTTTGATATAACTTTTTCAGTCAACAGTGGTGAATTTGTTGCGATTATGGGACCATCGGGGTCTGGAAAATCAACATGCATGAATATTGTCGGCGCATTAGATACCCCAACGTCCGGTGTATATGAATTATATGGTAAAGATATTACAAATATGACCGCAGATGAATTGGCAATTGTAAGAAACGAACATATTGGTTTTGTGTTCCAGAATTTCAATTTATTGTCTAAACGCAGTGTGCTGGATAATGTGATGTTGCCGTTAATGTACCGTGGTATAACCCCCACAGACCGCGTATTGCGTGCGCGTGAAATGTTGCAACGTGTGGGGCTTGAAAAATTTGAAACTTATTTGCCGACACAATTGTCGGGTGGAATGAAACAACGTGTCGCAATTGCGCGTGCGCTTGCGGGGAATCCGAAATTGATACTTGCCGATGAACCAACCGGTGCATTGGACAGCAAAATGGGAAATGAAATTTTAGATTTCTTTAGGCAATTAAACAAAGATATGGGAATTACAATTATCATGATAACCCATGAATTTGAAATTGCCAAATATGCCGGGCGGGTGATGCACATTTATGATGGGCGAATAAACTATGATGGACCAATTCCAAAAAGCGAAAGCATATTTATGAAAAAAACGAGATAATCATATGACTTTTAATGACATTCTAAAAGAATCTTGGGTTTCAATCAGCAGTAATAAAATTCGGTCTTTTTTAACCGTGCTGGGTATTATTATCGGTGTTTTGGCAGTTGTTATAATGGTTGCAGTTGGCGAAACAGTGCAAACAGAAATTACAGACCAATTTTCATCCCTGGGGACAAATACGATTGTTATACGTGCTGGGGCGGCAAGAATAGGAGGCGTTCGCAGCGGAAATATCCAAACTTTAACCATTGACGATGCTGATGTAATTGCAAAATTGCCGGATGTTGCCGCTGTTACACCGGTTCAGGCATCCGGTGCCCAGATTGTTTACGGTAACCAAAATTGGTCTACATCCATGATAGGCGTATATCCCGATTATACCACTGTTCAAAGCGTAGAAATAGAATATGGTGCATTCTTTGATCAAAGTGCGGTAAGAAATGCCTCTACGTACGCCGTAATCGGCCCCAAAACAGCAACAGAACTTGGAATGGGCAAAGACCCTGTTGGCGAAGTAATTCGCATCCAGAACGTTCCTTTTGTTGTTGTGGGGGTTGCCAAAGAACGTGGTGATACCGCAATGGGTTCCCAAGATGATATGGTAATGATACCGATAACTACATTAAAAAAACGCCTGCAGGGCAGTAAATTTCCAAATGCCGTCAGTATGATTGCAATTAAACTTTTCCAGGATGCCGATAATTCGGTTGTTATTGACCAGATTTCTGCCCTGCTCCGTTCCAGACACAGATTAAAGGATGGCGATGAAGACGATTTCCAAATAATGGATATGCGTCAAATTATGGAGACAATGACAACTGTGACGGGGTATCTTAAATTATTATTAATTGCGATTGCGGCGGTATCACTCTTGGTTGGTGCAATTGGTATAATGAATATGATGTTGGTTTCTGTTGCCGAACGAACCCGCGAAATAGGAATACGTAAAGCCATTGGTGCCCGTGAACGTCATATTATCATACAATTTTTGGCAGAATCCATAATGATATCGTTTATTGGGTCAATGATAGGGCTTGTTTTGGGGATTGGGCTATCCCAAGGAATTGGCAGATTTATATTGAAATACCAGGTTCCATTTAGTATTTGGCCGGTTGTTTTGTCTATTACTGTTGCGGTTGTTGTCGGATTGGCATCTGGGGTAATGCCGGCAATCAAGGCCGCAAAATTGAATCCGATTGACAGTTTGCGATACGAGTGATTTACCGGGCTTTTCGCAATTTTTTGCGTATTTTCGGTGCAACGCTAAATCCGTCAGGTGATAACTCTATGGCACGGATATATGCATTCTTGGCATTTTCTTTTTCACCGTTTCGCATATATGCATCACCCAAGTGTTCAAATAATGCCGAACAACTGTTGGCACTGCGCCCTACCCTTGCTAATATATCCAATGCTGCATCATTACCTTCGCGGGCCAAAACCACAACAGCCAATGTATCCCATGCGACAATATCGGTTGGATCGTGTTTAACCATCATCATGGCATAATCATATGCGTTTTCTATTTCACGTTCTTGGGATGCCCAAATGCGTGCCTGGATAGTGAGTATTTCAGAATCCATTTTCGCGGATTGTGCAACTTCGTGAATATCTGATTGTGCGGCATTCAAATCATCAAACAAAAAATAGACCAATGCACGTCTTTTAATCAGATATAAACGTCCCGCCGGCGAAAGTTCATCATTTTGCAATGCCCGGTTTATAACGCGTAATGCGGCCTTTTTATCACCCGTTCCGGTATAAATGGCAACTAATTTATTTATTGCCGGGATAAACAATGGTTGACGTGATAGTATGTCTTTTAATGCGTCAACAGAATTGGTTTCTTCGGCAATGCGCATCTTGGCAAACAGGTAAAAAGGATTATTTGCATCTAAACTTTCAAAATGTTCAATATAATCGCCACCCATATTGGAAAAGAATTGACCCATATAATAATTTATACTGTCATGAATCCATACGTTTTCTGGGCTTATTACCTGGGCAAATCGCAGCATTAAAACCGACAAATCGGAAAACAACATAATTTTTGTATGCGATACATTTTGGATTAAATCAAATGCCAGCGCGTTTTTATAACCACTAAAACTGTTCCAATCAGGAAAATCATCATAGGTTAACATAAACATTCCACCCGGTGACGATGTGAACGATTTTCTAAGGTTTTCTGCGGCACTCACTAAATTATTTGTTTTATAAAACGACATCAAATAAATATAGTCATTTATATTCATAAAATCGGATGACACCTTGGCAAATTCGCTTGCGGCCCTATCAGTGTTACCGGTTTCTGCATAGATTTGACCACGCACAAAAGATTTCCACGAAGAATTAGATTCCAAAGAATCTATATATTTCAATGTTTCTGTAACGCGATTTTTTGCAATACCAGACCAGATGCGTAATGGCGCATATAATGCAGATTTATCACCTTTATGGCGATTATACAGCGCATCCCATTTTTCATTTTTTACCAAGTATGCGTCATAAATAAAACGTGATGCAGCATCAGTATTTTTTGCCAATTTTTCCGGTGATTCTGGCAATTTCCCGTTCAAAAATTCCGCCAAATGATACGTTCGTTGGGGCGTCTCATAAGAAACATCCGAAAAAGTTTGTGCAAAATCAGATGCAGATTTAAAATCGTTAACATAAATTGCGTGTTGTGCGGCCAAAAACGCACCGTACTTGGTCGCCGGGGTATCAAAATTATCGTTTTTTGGATAATAATCTGGCCTAAATAATATAACGCCAGCCAGTAATGCAATAACAACGATAAAAAAGTAAAATAAAGTTTTTCTCATAACGAAACTTATGCTACAATAATAATATGAATAGTAAAGAAAAATTTGATTTATATGCCAAAATGTTGCGTGAATGGGCCCAGAAAATCAACCTTGTGGCGCCAAGCACATTATCGGATATTGAAATGCGTCATTTTGCCGATTCGGCGCAATTGGCGGACATATTACCGACCGATGTTGATATTATAGATTTTGGCAGTGGTGCTGGTTTTCCTGGGGTCGTTCTGGCAATACTTGGGTGGAATGTCACATGCATAGAATCCATTGGTAAAAAAACATTATTTCTTAATACGATAAAAGAAAAACTTGAACTTGATAATTTAACAATTTTCCATGGTCGTGTAGAGGACTTTTTGCCGGCCTTTTTGATAAAAAACAACAAAAAAGCCGGGAAAGTTTCGCGTGGTTTTGTTATTACAGCACGTGCATTTGCCCCACTTGTTAAGATTTTGGATTATGTTCGTGGAATAAAATGTCGGCTTTTTTTACTAAAAGGTCGGGAAATTGAAAAAGAAGTCGCAGTTGCAAAGAAAAAATACAAATTTGATTACAAACTGGTGCCATCTAAAACTGGTGATGGGTTCATAATAATTATTAACTTTGGTCGGTGATTTCATATGAAATAAATTATAACTTGCTGAAATTACATAATTATATATTTATTATAAAATATTTCATGTGAAATAATGGATAACGGTATGAAAATACTGTATTTTTATTTTTGTAAAATTTACATCTTGACCGTTGATAGTTTTTGTTTTATGTTTTTTTATGATAAAAAGGAAGGCGAAATGACGGAAATAATTGCGTTTGCGAATCAAAAAGGTGGTGTTGGTAAAACTACAACGGCAATAAATCTTGGATCGTCGTTGGCTGCAATAAAAAAACGTGTTTTATTGATAGATTTGGATTCCCAAGGAAATGCCGGAACTGGACTGGGGTTTGTGCGTTCGTCACATCCGCAAAGTGTTTATGGCGTTTTAATGGGAACCGCCACGGCCGCGGAAAATATATTGTCTACGGCGGTGCCGGGGTTGCATATTTTGCCATCAACCCAGGCGCTGGCCGGTGCGGCGGTTGAATTACAGGATATGGAAAATCGCGAATATCGTTTGCGCGATGCATTGCAACCGATTATGGACCATTACGATTTTATATTGTTGGATTGCCCACCTGCCCTGGATTATGTGACGCTTAATGCACTGACGACGGCCAATAATGTTATTATACCATTACAATGTGAATTTTTTGCCTTGGAAGGTATTTTGCATTTGGTTAACAGTATCAAAGGTGTTCGCCAAAAATTAAATCCTAATTTGGATGTATTGGGGGTCTTGTTAACTATGTATGATCGTCGTTATGGAATGACGCGAGAAGTAGAAAAAAACGTTCGGGAAACATTTGGTGACAAGGTTTTCAGAACAGTTATTCCGCGTAATGTCCGTGTTGCCGAAGCGCCAAGTCATGGTAAACCTGCCCTATTCTATGATTTCAATTCTACCGGGGCCCAGGCATATTTGCGTGTCGCAACCGAAGTCGTTCAAAAATTAGAAAATGGAGATTTATAAGATGTCAAAATTTGGTTTGGGTCGTAATTTAGACGATTTACAAAATGAAATTGGAATTGCGCCGGATATTTCCATACTTTCTGGTACAGAACGTGTGGTTGTTCGCAAGGTTCCATTGGCGCAAATCGGCACAAACCCCGGTCAGCCACGCAAGACATTTGACCAAGGCGATTTGGAAGATTTGGCCGCATCTATCCGGGAAAAAGGGGTGTTGTCACCGATTTTGCTGCGTCCAGTCCAAGGCAGAGGGTACAGTTATGAAATCGTTGCGGGTGAACGCAGATTCCGTGCAAGTAAAATGGCAGGATTAAATGAAATACCGGCATTTATTAAAAATTTAGCCGATGAGAACGCAATGGAAATTGCGTTGATAGAAAATGTACAACGCGAAGATTTGAATCCAATAGAAGAGGCCGCCGGGTATGTAAATCTGATGAACAAATGCAAATATACACTGGAAGATGTATCGCGATTGATAGGTAAATCTGAAAGTTATATACGAAATTCAATACGTTTGAATGCATTGCCGGCGTCTGTTAAGAAACTGGTAGAGCAGGGCGAAATATCCGCATCGCACGCACGTACTATTGCGGTCGCCGAAAACCCCGAAGAGATGGCGCGTGAAATAATCGCCAAAAAAATGACGGTGGCCGAAACAGAACAGCGCATAAAAAAGGTTGCGCGTTCTGCGGGCGCGCGCAAGTTTGCAGATAAAACCATGGACGCCAAGGTTGTACGTGAAATGACCAATAGTATTTCGCACGCATTGGATGCCAATGTTAAAATAACCGAACGCCGTGGTGGGGCGGGTGTGATAACGATAGCATTTGAATCGCGAAACCACCTGAACGAAATTATTAACAAAATCACTGGGAAAAATTAATAAAACTATCAAAAAGGCCGGGAA
>CACXXP010000014.1 GCA_902771695.1 uncultured Pseudomonadota bacterium
GAAGAAAAAAATTCTCCAAATGAAATTAAATTTAATAAAAGTATAAACATTAAAGATATACGAATATTAAAAGACGTATTGGGACACACCAAAATCACCACAACAGAAATATATGCGCACGCATCAAGCATCGCCGCACGTCGCACCGCAAACAATGTTGCAAGCATGATAACAGGATAATTTAATAGAGTTATGTTTTACACGCTAACGGCGACTGATTATTTATTACGATCTGGCCACCATTTATCTAACACAGCCAATACATCAACTGTACGTGCATACATATAATCGTCATTGGTGGGATACTTTTCAAATAAACCACCATATTCTTTTATGTAAAATTTATCACGAACACTTTCATTTATTGGATTTAATAATAAAGCCACACCACAAAAATTGCGAACAACGTGTTCAAACATTCTCAATGCATACAACATCAATATTCTACTGTATTTCAGTCCGCTCATATGTTGCTGGCTGCAAAATTTGTTATCTATTGCAAAATGCCCCAGTAACACACCCGACAACCATTTGCCCATACCCTTAAATTTTCTTTTACGGATACTATGATTATTTGTATTTTTTATGGAATGCGGTAATAACGTGAAAAAGCCGACGACATTATCATCTTGAAACAAAAAATACGCTTTACAGGCACGCACATCTATGTCTGTTTGTAATTGTTCTTTGTAATATCTGTTGATCTGAGAATCTTTACACTCAAACTCTGGAATAGAGTTATTGGGCATCCACGCGACAAACTTTAACATTCTCTATGCCCCTAAATATATTCTGTGCGCGTTTAACCATTGTAGCATCAACAGGCTTTTTCAGATTACTGAAAAAACTTGCATCAGGTGTACTAACACCCTTAACACCAAAATTATTACGCATATTTTTCATAGGTTTACCCTTATATCTGTTTGCACTTTGGCACAAGAAACGTTACAAGTCAAGCAAAGGAATATAAAATTCTCCCTCATCCTTGTCTGCAATTATACCACAAATTGACGCAAAAATCAATAGCATTTTATGCTTAACGATTCGTGTTTTATAAACTTTCGAACTTAAAAAGCCCCGAATATTCAGGGCTTTTAGATCTGGCGTGCCCAGCAGGATTCGAACCTGCAACCTATTGCTTAGAAGGCAATTGCTCTATCCAGTTGAGCCATGGGCACTTAACTGTTTTATGGAATTTGACGCATCATGCGACCAATTCCTGTGTAACATTCTATGTAGCAAATATGTAACATTTTACATCCATTTGCGTACATTTCAATCAATCTGTATCCAGTTTTATACAGAATTGATTTTCGCGCACATCCGCACAAATCCGGCGTTTATGCATTCAGATCCAAATCTATCCATAAAAATTACGGATGATTAGAAATCTGTTGCATTATCCATTGTGCTACGGGCGCACGTACGCATATTATAACCCATTTTTCCAAAAAAACAAGTGATTGAAAAAACGCGGGGCTTTTGCCCCGTGTAATAATAACTATTTCTTAACATGCACGTCCATTTGTGGAAACGGAAAGTGTATTTTCTTTTTCGGTAATTTATTATAAATCGCCTCCATCATGTCACCACGACTTGGCAGCATATCGCCTGATTTTGTCCAATAACGAACACCCAAAACAACCGCACTATCTGCCAATTCTGCAACGAACACGACCGGTGCTGGATCTTTCAATACACGTTTGTCGGCCTTGATAATTGCAATTATTTCTTTGCGTGCCACGTCTATGTTATCGCCGTACGAAATTGCAATAGACAAATCAGCCCGACGCGTATCCGTCATGGACAGGTTTGTAATCTGGCTGTTGGATAATGCACCGTTTGGCAACAATATAACCTGGTTGTCAAATGTATGAATTTCAGTTGTGAAAATCATAATCTTTTTAACGACACCTGTTTTGCCATCGGCGGTTGTGATAATATCATCAACCTTGAACGGTTTAAGAAACATTATAATTATTCCGCCGGCGAAATTCTGCATTGTTCCCGACAATGCCATACCAACCGCTAATGACGCCGCACCAAGTACTGCGACAATGGACGTCATTTGAACACCAACCGTTGCCAAGGATATTATAACAACGAATATCCGCAACAATATGTTTATAAACGAACCCAAGAACGATACCAATGACGCATCGGCTTTACGACGTTCCAGCATACGTTTGAACGAACGTGCAATACGCTTTGCAATCCACATACCGCCGGCCAATACAATAATTGCCGCCAATAATTTCAATCCAAAATCAACCGCCATACCGGTCAGTGACGAAATCATATCTTTTAATGCGGCGGCACTGGCCTGCACTTTTTCTGGGACCGCCTGAACGGCCTCTACGGCATTACCGACAACACCTTCTACTGCTTGGTTCTCCATAATTTCCACCCTTTATTACATCTCTATATCTTCGCACTTTTCAACCGGGTCAGATTCCGTGCATGATGCTTCGGCCGTGGATCCGATGCCCAAGAAACCTTTCTTGGTCACGGTTGAACAACTTTTTGTTATTGTTGATGTGCAGAAATGACATATACGCGTATCGCGATTGAACACCGCCCAAACTTCTCGCGTGCCATTCCCAGTTTCAGATTTTACCTTTTGTCCGGCAAGCCCGGTAAATGCATCAACGGCCTCGCTGAATTTAGACGCACCGGCGGTCGTATCAACCTTGGCACTGGTTCCCGTGGCCGATGAAGAATGCCCACCCTGGGATAACAACGTATTATTCAATCCAGAACCGACTTCGTAACTGATTGCATATGGTGGTGTCAATTCAGTCCGTTCATTTGATGTTGCACCAACCTGGGCACCACCGGTCACCGGCAACATTTGACACATGTATTGTGCAATATCGGCCGATGCGTCTTTGGTTGCCTGGGCCAAGTATTCATTATACTTTGCCTGATAATTATCTTGGGCTTTACGCAATGCCGCCATTGCAATTTGTATCTTGATTTGATTCAACAGGTTCGGGAAACGCGCCTTGGTCACACGCGCATCTTTTTCACCGACAATTTGCGCCAGATTACGTCCCGTCACACAATATTGAATCTTCGTATCAGACGATATTAAATCAATCACACGATTTATATTATTTGCGACATTTTTCAATTCGCTTTCAATATTGTCTATGATTTGATCTTTGTTCGGCACATTTTGCTTTTCTGCATTTTTACGAACATTGGTCATGTAATCGGCAATATCAACCTTGCCTACGTCTTCACCACTTGTTGCAATCGGCAACACACCGAACGAAATCATACCAGTTATGCGGTAAATATTTTTATCTTTGACGCTGCGCAAACTGCCAGTGCCAATTACATCATCAGATGCAAACTTGTTGCAATCTGTGGTGGAACCGCAAACCTCGGTCATTTTGTCTTCCACTAATTTCTGACAATTATCCAAGGCCTTGTTATCTATGTTCAGATACAACCCAGAAATCATAGAATCTATGTCGTCCATGCTGAAATCTTTATTGTTCTTTTTGCATACAACTAACTTATCCAACGGGCAAATGTTACGAATGAATTCATAATCCATACCAATACAGTTCATGAAATCTTTACCGCAACGATTATCATCCATAAAGCAATCTTTTACTTCCTGGGTGCACGCGTCAACACGCATTGCCGCCAATTTATCTGTCACATATCCCCAAATCAACGGTTCCATACGTTCACATGGATCAATTTGCACCTTGCAGAACGACCGCGCCATATCGGGACGTGACAAGCAAGAATCCATTGTTGCAACACCCTTGCCCGCGATATCATCTTTACATGCCTTTTGGATACAATCAGAAATATCTGTTAAACATGACTGCCGAAATCCAGATTCCGCGCGTTGTTCGGCAAGTTTCAATGTCGGCGCCGCTTCGCGCAGGAACGCAGTCCAAACTGTATCGCGCACAGCCATACACTGATCCAACACACGTTCACAGATTGTGCGTTTTGCATCCAGACGCTCCATAACAGACGGTGTTATACCATATGATACGGTTGTTTTAACTTTTGTGCCGGCGGTGCTGGTCGCAACATTGTTTTGCATATTTTCAGACGCAACCGTTGATACACAATTTATCCAATCTTTACCACAGGCATCTTCGCCCTGCATACATTTCTTGAATTCAATCATGCATTCGCCCTGATTGTATTTATTTGCCGCATCAAAACTATCTTTTAACGCCGTACGCACATCTGCTTCGGCTTCGTTCATCGCAGATTGCGCCGCATTTTTCTGTTTTTTAATACTGTTCGCAAAACCTTGACAATCAGATTCAATTTGACGTTGATACATTTGCCGCAACAATTTCAAATCTTTGGAACAAGAATCTTGAATTTGTTCGGTGCAAGTCGCGTTGGCCGCATTAAATAACGCCGCACCTTTCTTGCTCATTATATTGTCGTCATCTTCTTCGTCATCATCGGCTTCAAATTTTGTTTCGAACATTTTCATCAAGTCCTGCTTTTTTGATGCTTTGGCGGACTTGATTTCGGTGGTTTTATCATTTCGTATAACATTGCCGTTTTTATCGTATTTACGTTCACCATTAAAAACGATATCTGCATTGGCCCCAAGTTTTACTTTTTCAACTTCTACGGTTTTGATTCTGTCGGCCTCGGCCAAAACCTTATTTATCTCGGCCAATTCACTTTCGTATTTTTCGTATTTATTACTGCAAGTGCAACTGCCCCCGTTTTCATTTTCAGAAATACAAAATTGGTCCATGCATCCATAATATTCATCATAACAATCCTGGGAATAAATACCTTTGGCGGTCGTTTTAGAACGCACTGTCGTGCTATCTTGGATAGCAGATTGTTTTTTTGTCGCCGGTGCCGCGATTAACAAACACGGCAAACCAATTGCGACAATGACCGCACTATATTTCAGTATTTTCATCATGCAACCTTTAATCTTACATGTTTATATCTTCGCAAGATTCAATTTCTTGACAGAATTCTTTTTCTCCGCCGGATACTGCACCCAATACACCGGCACCGACACCACCAACAACGGCACCAATCGCAGTTCCCCACCCAGCATTGACCATCGTTCCCGCAGATGCGCCCGCCGCAAGTCCACCCGCCGCAGATTTCAACGCAGATGTTGCCTTGGATTCACCACCAACCTCACATACACGTTGCATACGACAAACATGGCAATTACGCAAAGACGGTTCAAATGACACACTGCGTATATATGAATAAGAACCAGATTCTTCATCTGTCTTTGGTTTCTGTTCGACCTTGTATTGTTCATAACAATTTTGTTCTGCCTTGGCCGTATCTTCTTTACGTGACAATTCCGCCAACTTTGTCCGCAAATCAGTCAAGTAACGATTTTGCGCCTGAATTTCGGCCGCCTGTTTTGTGAACATAAACATTGCGTCTTTCAAGCTCTTGCGACCCGAACCCGCCGGTTGTTGAGAACTCTTACACGCCGCAACCGTTTGTTCGGTTTCAAAACGTTTAAAGAATTTATCAACTTCACTTTTACTTTCTGCACGAACTTCGTCTTCTATTTCAGCAATCTGTTTTGGTGTTTGCGTCAAACCTTCAACTATTGTACTGCCGGGCAAGCAATTCATATCTAATCCACAAACTTTACCCAATGCATCGGCATAATAATTCTTGCAACCTTCTAACATTTGGTAATCCATTTGCAATAACGTAGATTGAACAATCACACTGAAATATTTTTCACCCTTGCATGATGCAAACATACCCTGGGGACACATTGCAACAATTTCTGATGTTTTTTTACCAACACATTCCGGCGCAGTAAAATTAACCCCACATTTGTCCTGTAAACATTTATCAACATCATTTTGACAGAACCGTGTCCGCAATTCCGCCAATTTATCATTTATTGCACCTTGGATGCCCGGTATTTTCTTTTCACAATCTGTGATAATCGGACAAACACCAGCCGCGACCTTGACATTTGTTAAACATGCAGAATTGGTTGATGTACTGCACCCATCTTCCAAACAAGATTGAATTTGCGCCAAACATGTAAGACGCATATTCTTGTCGCTGTACACCGCGGCTTCGGCCAAAACCGTTTTAGATTCGGCCGCCCAATCTTCCAACACATATGTTTTCACCGACATACATTGGTCAAGTACATTTTCACATGCGTTTGAACGACGCGCCAACAAATCTGCATCTAAACAATTTTCAAAATTAACACCACATCCGCCCTTGTCCGCGATGCACGCACGATACGCCAATAAACATTCACCGCGATTATACTTTTCGGTGGTTTCAAGCATATCCAACTTGGCTGAACGCACAGCGGCCTCGGCGGTACGTTTATTAGATTCCGCTGCAGTTTTTTGCTCTGCCAGATAACTGCCAAACGCCGTACAATCTTTGCTGACTTCGCGTTGATATAATCTTTCTTCCATTTCGGCACGTTTTTTATCACAGTCCGCCAAAACATATTCACAACTGTCCGCCGCCATAGAATACAAATTATCACCAATGTCATCATCAACTGATAAACTTTCACCGGTTGTTCCATTTATCCAGGCCGCCAAATCTATACCTGATACACGCGAAGATTTCTTGGCCTTGTCACTTTCACCAAATTTAACAAATTTCGCCTTGGCACCCAAACGTTCTTTTTCAACGCCTTCGGTATATAATTTTTCGGCCTCTTGTTGAACTTTTTGGATTTCTTGGATTAAACTTTTTGATTGCTTTATTCTGTCAGAACAAGAACAACGACCACCTTCGGATTCGTCCAACATACAGAATTCATCCATACATTCACGATATGCATCACGGCATTCTTCGCCACTTAATTTAGTATCCGCAACTTTTTCGGGTTCTGGGGTTTTAACTTCTTCAACCTTGGTTTCTTTTACTTCTTCTACCACCTTTTCTTCAGGTTCTGCGACCACAGTTTTTTGCACCTGGGTTTTGGCTTTGGACATACCTTGAACCTTTGGTGCCGGCGACATAGAAGACATGGACGCGCCACGAATACCAACACGTCCGTTATCGCGCACCGCCGCCAATGCAACACAGGGAACAATGACCACCAGGCCAAATAAGTATTTTATTTTCATATTTTCCATCCTACATCTTTCATATAATTTTATCAGAACATATGCCATGTCGCAACAAAAAATTCTTGATTTTTTTGACTATTCAACATATTATTTATGGAAAATAACCCAAGGGAAATAAACATGGCAAAAGATGACGTTGTTGTTTTTAGTGGCACGATAGAAGACAAATTACCCAATACAATGTTTCGGGTTAAATTGGATAATGGTCATGAAATTTTGGCAACAGTATGTGGAAAAATGCGCAAGAATCGTATATGGGTTAACGTTGGCGAACGGGTTCGCGTTGAAATGACTCCGTACGATTTGGCCAAGGGCCGCATAACATTTGTTGAACGCAAACGTGCCCCTGGTGATAATACTGAACAACAATAAAAAAATAAAACAATAAAAAAGGTTGCAAAACGCAACCTTTTTTGTTCATACGAACTTTTTTTAATTATTCAGAAAATATTTGGTCCGCTGTGTCGCCGCAGATTTTGCCATTGTATTAAACACCGCGTTAACCGATGATACCGTAACAGATGACCGGCCATTTGAATTATAATCGGCACCGTTTAATATAACCAAATTTGGTGTTTCACCGTCACATTCTATGGCATATTTTTCCAAATCATATTCTTTGCCATAACATTTTCCATTTAACACAGCGGCATAACCATCATTGGCAAGTTGTTTACACGTTGGCTCGGCCCCTGTGGTTATTTCACCATTTGATAATTGGTCGGTCGGATTACTTAAAACCCCATTGCACCAGACACGCGTATATTGACCATTAACCATCGCGGATGTTCCACCGTCACGTGTTTTACGCGCGCCATAGCAATTTTCGCCTGACACAAAAACATTGGTATCAAAATCAGAATTTATTCCCGTACCACGCACAATATCCAAACGTTCCATCGCAATCGCTTCATCACTGGACGTCAACGCATCGGCACATATGTATTTTTTCCCACGACACGCACTGGATACATCCCACCCGGTTTCCAACGAAGAATCTATGCCGGCACTGACCCCACTGTAACATGGGGTATTGTCAATTTGACAAACGGTGTCCATATTCCACCAATCAACCGCACCCATCGCCGCATTTGATAATGCACCAAACAATATCACAGAAACAATTTGTAATCTCATCTCGTTCGCCCTATGTTATGCATTTTAGCATTTTTATTGTACGTATGCAAGGCAATCATTACCCGTTATCACCCTGGTCTGTTTTCTTTTTACACAATCCCCAACACAAATTCGCATTTGTTTCATTATAAAATATTGTGTTTTTTTCTACGCCGCCCGCCGGCGCCGGTTCACAGGAATCCTCATCTATCTTGGCAAAATCCCGAACCCATTCCCCATCATATTTTTCACAATCTGCCGCCAACACAGACGCCATATCAGATCGCACCGTATCCATCAATTGATTCACATATCCCAGAACTTCATTTGGAATTTCATTGTTTGCTTCGGACGGACGGACACAATATTGCAATGCGTACACGACCATTTTCTGATACAAACTGCCAATATAATTACCACATTGCGCACCACCGGCACTGGGCCACATTTGGCCATCAATGCAAGACCAACCTTCGGGACATTTGTAACATTTACTGCCCGATAGGAAGAAATTATCATTACAAGACAGATATGTTCTGTTTTCCCAACACGCATAATTTTGCATTTCTTCTGGGATAACAGGACTTATATTTTCATAAATATCCGAATTATCTGGCCGCAAACTTTCCAAATCAACCGGATTATATGTTGGATTGTTTATATATGTACATGTTGTGTTTTTCGCATACAATATATCGCCCGGGGCATAAACACGACACCCATACGGATAATTATGTAATGTGTCCGCCCCAGAAACCCGACACAATTTTTGTGCATATTCCTTTAATGTTGCAAAACAATTCTGGGATATTTTCTGATCGGTAATACGATGCATTTCTTCAATCATCAACTGTAGCCCTGTTGAACCACCACCATACAGATTACTGCAAGTCAACATTTTTTCTGCACACATTTCTTCGGACAATTCCAACCGATCACCCAACAACATTTGATCTTCCATATTACTGTAATCGCGCAATTGATTTGTCGTTTCATCATAACATGTATTTACAACATCCATACATTCTGTTTTAACCTGACGAATTTTGGCCTGTTGACCTTGGTATATTTCTGTAATTGCCTGGCGCATAAATTCGTCCCAAACCTGGTCCGCAATATCACGACATGTTTCCAGGGGCTTTTTGGCAAACTCTTTCTTTCTATTCAATTCACTGACCAACTTGGCATTGGTTGCATTGGTTAAAACATCACCCGCAAGAGATACCTGGTTATTCAATTCATAAAAATTCGCAGTATAAATTGGTGCACCAGTATTTTTATTCAGATATCGCCCGGTCAAATCCAAACAATGCACATAATTTTCACCGCATGCGGTATCCGCAGTCAAATTTTCACGCACACCCGCAATACATTCGTTTATAGCCGCAGAATTATGTGAATCATAATTTTCCAAACGTGCCGTCATCATTTCACGATTCGTTTGACGTATCGCCGTGTTCGCATTTGTGGCCTGTTTATCCAACGCGGTCAGCAACGTTTCACAATCGTTTTCAATATACATTCCATACGCCGACATAACCATGCTTAATGCCGTATCAGACGAACATTGCGACCGAACCAATTCGGCACATTGTGAATGCACCGCATTGTATAAAGATTCACCGGTTAAATTCGCAATATTCGCCCCAGATATCAAATCTGTTGTGTTCCATATTTGCTTTATATCACCACCGGCATCCAATTGCCCCGATGTTGACATCGCATTTTTCCGCGTACTTTCCAAAACATCACTTATCGCATTCAGTTGTTTCATAGATTGCGATTTATCACGGGTTCTGGAATACTTTGCCTCGCCTTCGGTTGCGGACAACATCGCCTTGACTTCGGCCGGGGTTTTCAATATTGCGTCTATGTTTAAATCCTTGAAATCTTGTAATTGAGTGGCGGTTTGTGACAACGCGCGTTCACGTGATTTAACCATTTCTAGTTTTGAGGAACAAATACACCGGCGATAACTTTCATTTTGCAACGCACAAAATTGATCCATGCATGTAAAATACGCAGTTTGACACGTTTCATATTCTGCATCAAACACACTGGTTGGTACCGTTTTTGTACCAGAAAGTAATCCGGACAAAGCCGAACGTGATGTTGATTTTTTTACCGCACTGCGTGCCGGACGTGATGAATTTGCATTGGAAATTATTGCGCCACGTGTCACCCTGGATTGTGATGCCACGCGCGATGCATTTGCTGTCCGTGTTGTGATTCCTGCACGCGCATTTGCCGACACACGACGGGTATTACCGGTCGTTCCGACACGCGACAATACGGCACGTGGTGCCACAGTTGATGCCGTTGCGGTCCGTGACAAAACATTCCCAGAATTACGATTATTTTGTACACCCGTTGTTCCACGCAAAACGGCGTCAGAACCGCGTGTTGCGGCAAACGCAGAACACGTGCAAATTGCACACATTACAATAGAAACTACTGTTTTTTTCATCTCCGATGATATATGCTAGCAAAAAATAAAATCTTGCCGCAAGGGGAAATTAGCAAAACTTGCAATAAAAACTATGCTGCCTTTTTCGCACCACGTAATATTTCCATTGGTGCTTTTTTACCCAAGACGACATTTTTATCTATGACAATTTCCGCCAAATCAGGTTTATCAGGCGCACTGAACATCGGTTCCAACAATATTTTTTCCAAAATACTGCGCAAACCACGTGCACCTGTTTTGCGTTCCAACGCCAAACGTGCAATTTCACGCAAACCATCACTTGTGATTGTCAGTTTTACATTGTCCATTTCCAACATTGCAACATATTGACGAACAATCGCATTTTTCGGTTCGGTCAAAATACGCACCAACGCATCTTCGTCCAAATCAGTCAATGTTGCAACAACCGGTAAACGTCCGACTAATTCAGGGATAATACCATACTTCACCAAATCTTCGGGTTGAACATCGGCAGTATAATTCTTGGATTCGCGATCTTTTTTGGACGCAACCGTTGCACCAAAACCGATACCGGCACGTTCACATTTACGATTTGCAATCAATTTATTCAGGCCATCAAACGCCCCGCCACAAATGAATAGTATCTTTGACGTATCCAAACGCACGGTTGCTTCGCCTGGGTGTTTACGCCCGGCGCCACTGGCCGATACATTGGCAATTGTTCCTTCTACTAACTTCAATAATGCCTGTTGCACACCTTCCCCCGACACATCACGGGTCAGCGACGGATTTTCAGATTTACGTGCAATTTTATCTATTTCATCAATATAGACAATCCCACGTTGTGCTTTTTCAACATCAAAATTTGCATTATGCAATAACTGGGTCAAAACACTTTCAACATCATCACCGACATATCCAGCTTCGGTCAAAGTGGTTGCATCGGCGATGGCAAACGGAACGTCCAAAATACGTGCCAATGTTTGCGCAAACAAGGTTTTACCCGTACCTGTCGGCCCAATCAGCAACACATTAGATTTTTGGATTTCAACATTAGAAGATATCGCAACACTATGGCGTTTATAATGATTATAAACCGCAACAGCCAATGTTCGTTTTGCAGATTCTTGCCCAATTATATATTCATTCAGAAAATCATAAATTTTGGACGGCGTCGGTAATTTTTCGGCATCACGTGTGACCTCGGTTTTAATGTCATCGGCCATAATATCGTTGCACAGTGCAATACATTCATCGCAAATGCAAACGTTGCGACCGCTGACCAATTTTTTAACTTCGTACACGGCTTTGCCACAGAAACTGCAAAACTGATTTTGTTCTTTGGAATCTGGTGTTTTTTTACCTTCGCTCATTTTGTACAACCTGTTGATTTTTGATTATTTTCTTGTTAAAACTTCATCAATGATACCGAAATCTTTGGCTTGATTTGGATCCATCCAATTGTTACGTTCCATTGCGGCCTGTAATTCTTTTTCTTTACGTCCCGTGAATGTGGCCATTTGATGTATAAGTGTTGTTTTAATTTTTTGCATTTGATGTATCTCAATTTCCATATCAGTCGTCTGGCCTTGCACCCCACCAAGTGGTTGATGAATCATAATTTCCGCATTTGGCAACGCAAAACGTTTTCCTTTTTCCCCAGCGGCCAACAATACAGACGCCATAGACGCAACCAATCCCATACCAATTGTTGAAACCGGCGATTTTATATAATTCATTGTATCCATAATCGCCCAACCAGATGCAACATCCCCCCCTGGGCTGTTGATATACAGAGAAATATCTGCATTTGGATTTTCCGATTCCAAGAATAACAACTGGGCCACAACGGCGGTTGCCATCTGGGGTTCGATCTCGCCATTTATCATGACAATACGATCACGCAACAAACGTGAATAGATGTCAAAAGAACGTTCACCACGTGGCGATTCTTCTATTACAACAGGTATCAACGACATAACATTTATCCTTATTTATTGGTTTTAATTATACCACATAAAACGCACATTCGCAAACGTACGCTAAATTTTATTTTGCAACAATAACCATTGCCGGACGCAGAACCGTATCACCCAACATATACCCCGCCTGCATTTCTTCAACGATGGTATTTGATGCGACATTTTCCGGGGCATCTATAACCTGGATTGCACTGTGCATAGTTGGGTTCAGTGATTTTCCAATGGTTTCCATACGGACAATTCCGATGGAATCAAAAGAAGATTTCAACGCCATGGCCAATGACTTTAATCCTTCGTCATCAGGCGAATGTTTCATTGCCACATCAACCGCATCCATTACTGGCAAAATCTTTTCAATCACGGACACCGCACGCATTCGCGCCCGGGATTCTGCATCCAACGCGGCACGACGCCGAGTATTTTCCAATTCGGCCGCCGTTCGCAGATATTTATCCTGTACATCTGCCAATTCTGCTGTCAATTCTTTGATTTTTGCCTCTTCAGTTGATTCGGCCACTGGTTCTGTATTTTTATCTTGTAAATCTGCCGATTTGGCGTCATCCAATGATACAGATTCCACTTTTACTTCTTTATCTTCCATAATGTTTTCTCTGCTTTTGGTTATTTCACAGTTTCTATTATAGGTATAAATTCGCCAGGTTTCAAGGATGCACCTCCAACCAATACACCAGATACATTCTGGATGGCAACAATATTGGCAACATTACCCGCATTTACACTTGCACCGTACAAAATCGGCGTTCCGTCAAGACCCATATAAGATAGCGTATCTGCAATAACCTTATGCGCAACGGCAATTTCATCGGTTGTCGGGGTAATTCCGGCACCAATCGCCCAACGCGGTTCATACGCAATGATTATATCATCATGAACATCTTCGGGCACAGATTCACGAACCCCCGCCGTTATAATATCCATCGTTTTTCCGGCTTGTTTTTCTTCCATGGTTTCACCCACGCAAATTATTGGTGTTATACCGTTTTTTAATGCCATTTGTGCTTTTTGGCGCACAATATCATTGGTTTCATCATGATACATACGGCGTTCACTGTGTCCAACAATAACGTATTTTACGCCGACTTCGGCCAACATTGCCGCCGAAACTTCACCGGTATAGGCCCCGCGTTCATGGGCGCTTACATCTTGGGCACCAATTTTAACACCATTGTTTGACTTTACATCTAACATAGTAAAAGGTACGCACAAAATAACTTTATTTTCGGTCTTGATTGCCGATAAATCATTAACCATATTGGTCAATACTTCATGTGACCCGTTCATTTTCCAATTTCCTGCAATTATTTTCATCTTTTTTCCTTTTTTCCGTTGCATTTTGACAAGATATTTTGCTATGTTATCGCAAAAGGGGACAAAATGCTAGAATATTTACGTAATGCGGCAGATAAACCTGTTGCGAAGATTTTAATGGGAATTCTTATCTTTTCGTTCGTTGGATGGGGTGTGGCCGAATGGGTATTTGGTCTGACATCATCTGATACGACAATCATGCGTGTTGGTGGCGAAAAGATTTCAATAAACCAATACAATTCTATGAAATCAAACGAATTGGCACGGTTGTCGCGTGAAGAACAACGGAATCTTTACACCGATCCAACCGCCATGGCGGCATTTCAAGACAACGTGGTAAAACAAATTGCATCTATTAAACGTCTGGAACGTCATGCAACCGATTTGGGTTATGTTGTATCCGATCGCCATATTGCAAACGACATTCGCGCCGTTCCACAATTCCAAGAAAACGGGAAATTTTCATCGGCGGCATATGATGTTGTTCTGCGAAATTCTGGATTAACCGAATCGGATGTAATCAATGATTTCCGCATGAAGACACTGAACAACATGGTTCAAACGCCAATAAATACGGAAATAAAAACGCCACGTTTTGTCATGGTGGCAACGTATAATGCACGTAATGCATCACGCACAATTGATTTGGCAACTGTAAGGTTTTCTGATTTCAAGGTTGAAAAACCAACCGATGAAAAATTACAAGAATTTTACAAGCAAAATCCACATCGTGTGGCCGAAACCCGTGATATATCATATGTTATGATTGGTGCCGAAATGGATAAGCCCGATGAATATGAAAAGGGATTAAAATCCGCTCAAAAAATGGAAGATGATATTATCGGTGGTGATACATTGGCTGATGTGGCTAAAAAGCACAATGCGAAATATAAACAGCATACAAAAATATCATCTGAAAAATTGCCAGACGATAAAAACATTGACGATGCGATGATTAAACGCATATTCAGTATGGACGAAGAAACCGAAAGCGAATTGATAGAAACCAAAGAAGGTTTCATCATCGTCCGTGTTGATAAAATTACTCCGGAACATGACGCCGAATTCGATTCGGTCAAAAAAGAATTGGCGGCGGAATGGACCCGCGCGGAACAACGCAAAGACGCATACGTTCACGCGAATGAATTACTGGTTGAATTAAACAACAGTGGCAAATTAGATGGCGGCAAAAACATAACCGTTACGCGTACCAACGGTGCAACACCAAATGTATTGACGGCGGCGTTCCATAAAAACATTGGGGATAATTCAATTATTGAAGACACTGATGCGTTCTATGTTATGCATGTTGCAAATGAAAAATTGCCGACCACCGATGATAAAAAATTGGACGCGTTGAAAGAAGAACTGACCAAAACATCTGCGGATTATATTCGTGCAGATTATGATGCATATCTTGAACGTGAATATCCAATTAAAATAAATGAAAAAACATATAATCGTTTCGTAAGATAATGATTATTGGTAATTATTAAACGGGGCAAACGCCCCGTTTTTATTTTTACCGCATAAACGAACCTATTGTGGTTTTGTAAAGTTTTTCCCAAACGGCACCAATTTTACCAACCCGCACACCCAAATATAAATTGGCATCATCGCCCAGCGCAAATTCTTTGCACAATTTCGGAATAAACCCACGTACAATATTGTAATTTTCCACCGGTAATTGCCAAATTGCCCCCGGGGTCATATCGACCCCCTGGTACACACATATTTCACCATTCATACAATATCCACGCGGAACAGTCATCAGAAATTTTGGAATATCTTCTGATGGGATTCCTTGGGTCTGAAACATCTGCTGATGCGATATATCGGTATTTGCGGGCGCAATCAATAACGCCCCGCCGGGCATCATTATAAATGCCCGGCGAACAGTGTGAAAAGAATATGCAGATTCCGAATTCATTAAACCCGTCGTTTTTGGAAATATCCTTCACGCATAGCATCCGCAATACTGCGTCCGCAACAACGTTTACCTTCGGGGCATTTGCCCATAGACAAACATGGCGGGGTCATATATTTCAACAACTTTGCGTCACCACCTATTTTTTCCGCAAGTTGTTCACGCAAATCACATGATATATGGTATATTGCCTCTTGTGCACACCAACATGTACGTTTCCCTTGTTCATGAACAAAAGCATTTAAATCGGCCCGTTTATCATATTGCACCATCAAACCATACGGAGCAATCATGGTCATCAAACTTTTTGCAAATTTTGGATCTTTATATAATTCGTCATATCGTTGCATAAATTCGTCCGCCGCCGGTTTTAAATTTGCCGCATCTAACAACGGAGGCAAATAAAAGTACCCGGTAAATTCTGGTTGTGAACGTTTAATACTGCGGTGACGTTGATCTTGTCCCATTGTTGCACCCGCATCAATATGAATACGACTGTGAACATACATTAGCGAATTATCCATTGTATTTGGTGTAAATGGCCAAATATCAACCATATCACCCGGTTTAATTTCTTGGAAAGCATTGTCATCATAACGATAATCAATTAATTTGCATTCTGGGGACGTTTTAACGCCCTTATACCCCGGGAAATCTGGCGACCAATCTTCTGTACCACGTACAGATTTGTCGAACATATATGAAATATCGCCGGTATTTTTATCTTTATTTTTTTGATCTTTGTTTCTTTTGTTCTTTTGATCTTTTTCTACCAATTCAACAATTTGCCCCATAACATCACGCATAGGCCGTGTATATGCCGTCCGATAAAACGCATTAATGGCCGACAAATTAACGGTCCAATCCAATGCCGTTGGTGCAATCATGGATACAAACATACGCAATTGTTCTTGGGCAAATTTCGGGGCATTCTGATTAATATACTTATCAGATGCATGCGGACGTTCCATTTTAATTGCGTCACGTGCAAGTTCATCTATACGTGGTTTGCTATGATGATAAACATCCAAACCGAACTTAATAAAATCTGTTATGCGATCAACATCTGATGCCCACAATTCTGGATAGTATGAATATATAATGTTTTCAATTTCATCCATATCTGGATTATCATACATTTTAGAATAACGCCCAGATCGTTGCGCAGTAGTATAATATCCACCTGTCAAATGCAAACCGAATACCATACTAGATACCGGGATACCTTCTATATGAAATGTATAATGAGGAATTTGAAACAACGTATGATGACCGGCACGATACGGATCTTCAACATTCATAATATCACCAAGTGCTGGTTCCGTTGCAGAATAGCATGTACGCGCCGCATGGGATGCCAATGTAATCGGATCTTTATTCGTTGATGCAATTTTCTTTACTGTAATTGGGGATGTTTTTTTTCTTGTTTTTACATCTGACATTTGCACTTCCTTTTTGTTACGTTCACAAAATTATAATTTGTGTCAACATCAAATGCAAGAATAAAAAAATTGAGGCAACCGCTAGCAAAAACGGCGCAGAACGCACCGTTTTTTATTTTTCCATCAATACTGCAATTCCGGGTAAATCTTTACCTTCGATAAATTCCAAAAATGCGCCGCCGCCGGTTGACACATATGTTATGTCGTTCCTAACACCACATGCATCCAACGCCGCAACCGTATCACCACCGCCGACAATGCTGTGCAGTTTTCCCGCACGCGTGTTTTCAGCGATTGCACGCGCAATTGCAAACGAACCATGTGACCATGTTGGCATCCATTCTGCCATACCAACTGTACCGTTCCAAATGACCGTCGCGGCCTGCCCTATCTCAGCAACATCACGTTCCGCGGTTTTAGGTCCCCCGTCAATAATAACATCATCGGGTAAAATATCGCCAATATCCTTATCGGTGCGGGGGGCATCTGGTTCAAATACCGGGCCAACCCCTTTATCCAACGGCAATAAAAACCGACAGTTATTTTCGTGCGCATATTCCATAATGGCCAATGCGTTATCTTTCTGGTCCGGTTCATACAGTGAATTTCCAACCGGCGCGCCCAATGCATAATTAAATGTCGTTCCCAATGCCCCACCAACAATAACTGTATCAGACAACCGTATCAGTGCGCGCAATACACCAATTTTTGTTGAAACCTTGGACCCCGCGACAATGGATAACACCGGGTGTTTTGGATTTTCCATAACACGCGTAATATTGTCAATTTCACTAGCCAACAGCATTCCCGCATACGATGGCAGATACGCCGTCACACCAACAGTACTGGCGTGTGCACGATGCGACACCGCAAAGGCATCATTAACAAATAAATCAAAACCGTCCGCCAATTTTTTTGCAAATTCAACATCGTTGGCTTCTTCGCCTGGATAAAAGCGAACGTTTTCCAACAGCACAACATCACCGTCTTTCATATTTGCCATAAATGATTTATTCAAACAATCTTCAACCAATGGCAACTTCATATATTCTGCGATCGGTCGCAGTGAATATTTCATATCACGCATCCCCTTTGGACGTCCCAGATGCGAAACAATCGCAATACGCGCCCCGGCATCACGCAAGAAATTTATTGTCGGCTGGCTTTGTTCAATACGAAACCCTTCGGTAATTTTTCCATCCAAAATTTGCACATTAAAATCATCACGCAACAACACATATTTACCACGCAATGACACACCACTTAAATCACGCAATTTCATTTAGTTATCCTTTCCTTTACCGGTCCAAATGTTTTCCGATGATGCTCTGTTATACCATATTTTTCAATTGCCGTCAAATGTTCTGGGGTGGGGTATCCCGCATTTTTGTCCCATCTGTACATTGGAAATTGTGCCGCCAAATCGCGCATAATCTTATCACGCGTTTCTTTGGCGATTATGGATGCCGCCGCAATAGAAAGTGATTTTGCATCACCTTTCACAACCGCCATACCCGTCAGATTTTTGGGGACACGATTGCCGTCAATCAAACACGTATCAGGATTTTGCGATAATCCAGCAACCGCACGTTCCATCGCACGCATAGACGCCCACAATATATTTAATTCATCTATCTCTGCGGGACTGCATTGTCCGGTTGCCCAAATCGTATTTTGCGTTATCCAATCATATGCAATCGCCCTTTGATGCGCCGACATTTTTTTAGAATCACGTATCACCACCGGAATTTCAATATCACGATTTGGAAAAATTACCGCCGCCGCAACAACCGGGCCACACAGCGGACCACGCCCGGCCTCGTCAACACCGGCGATTAAATTTGCCCCTATTTCATTTTCAATGGAAAAATCCGCCACTGTTATCATGCCACACCATTAAATAGAATAAGGAATCTCTTCCGCACGAACATATTCATCTTGGCTATTATAAAGTGGCCATTGCGAATCCGCCAGAACTTTTAATGATGTTAATGGTTGATTCAAACGTGCGCGATACAACCACAAATTTGCCATAACGCGTTTTATGTATCCACGGGTTTCATATGCCGGAAAACTTTCTATGTACAACAATGGATCCGCTGTATCAAAAGATTTTTCAAATTTTACCAACGACCCCATACCCGCATTATACGCAGCCAACATCTTGATAATGTTATTATTAATATTCGGATGCATTAGTAAATCAACGATATATTGTTGTCCCAAGAACATATTATGTTCTGGATTTGACATATCTATATCAGACATTTTTACTTTGTTTGCATGCGCAACCAATTTTGCCGTTCCCGGCATAATCTGCATTACGCCATTTGCACCGGCCCCAGATTTTGCACCTGTTCTAAAACCACTTTCCTGTTTTATAATCGCCAACAACAATGCACGGTCAATTGACCATCCCCCCATAGGTTCCCAATCTGGCAACGGATATTGGGCGGTATAAATAACATCCTCGTCTATTTCCAAAATTCCACGATCGCGTATTACACCCGATGCCAAAATTGCCACACGCGATAACCCGTATGCTGTTGCAATTGCATTTATCGCATGCAGATTCCGGTCAGAAACCTTGGATGTTATCATATATTTCAGATACGATTCGGCACGTTCACGACGGTTTACCTGCAACAGTGCTAATGCTATCTTGCCATACTTATCGCGACGCAGTTCTTCTATATCTTCTTCGGTAAATTCTTGCTCGAAAAATTCGTATTCTGGCACATTACCCATCATTGTCGCGGCCAATGCCCCATAAAATGCCATTGGATGTACCGCCGCAACTTTCCAATAATCACGTGCATGGGATGTTTCACCACGCATATCGGCCGCACGCCCCGCCCAAAACGCAGCTTCGGTTTTGCGCGCATTGTTTATTTGTTTTAATTGCAAAATTTTACTGAAATATTTTTCACTTTCTTTATATTTCTGTTCTTTGAAATACAGCAACCCCATTGTCCACAGACCGTATTCAGATTCTGCATCAGATGCCACAAAACCCCATTTTTTTGCAAGTTCATATTCACCATTCGTGTAATAAACATATGCCAACCGTCCCGCCAAACGCCCATAATCCGATTCTGTTAATTTCTTTTTAAACGAACGGTCTTCCAGTATATTACGCGCGGCCTTGGTGCTGCCTGAACGAATCGCCTTTCTAAATTTAGTAATATGTTTATCTGTTGATCCGGAATATTGTTTTGTCGTCCATGTTTCCGATTGCGCCGTTTCAATTGATGTTCCCCCAGATAACATATTTGGAACACGCGCTGGATTCACGCTGACCTTTTTCAATTTCGCCAATTTTTCTACACGCGCTGCACCCGGCATATCATTGTATTTATTCATCCATGCTTGAACTTCGGCGCCCTTGGTATGATAACTTTTGGAAAAATAGCGTTGATATAAAACCTCGTTCATTAAAATCGGATCAGACAATTGATGTTCCAATTTTTGTGCGACAGAAAATTTTTCCGAATCTTGCAATATGAAAATCTGGGTATATAAACTTTCATCAGCATCTGATAAAACATCTATGGTTGGCGAAGACGCATACAACGCAACCGGCACAAACAAGGTAAAAATGAAGGCAACAATTTTTTTCATCATTAAACCCTAGAAAAGTGTAGTTTTTGGTAATTTGCAAACTATTGTTTCGTCGGTAACCTCTGGGATTGTGTCTATAATTTTTTTAAAATCTGAAATTTTAGAGAACTTGCGATACACAGAAACAAAACGCACAAACGCAATCGGATCCAAATTCAATAATGAATCTGAAACCATTTCACCAATTTGCGCACTGGTGACCATATCATCGGCCGTATCTGTTTCCAATCGCCGTTGAATAGATGCAACCAAACGTTCAATTTGTTCGTCCCCAACTTCACGATTATGACATGCCAATTTTATACTGCGGCGCAGTTTATCACGATCAAAGGGTTCTGTTTTTCCGCTGTTTTTACGGACAACCAAATCGCGCATTTGGACACGTTCAACCGTCGTGAATTTTGCACCACATTGGTTACAAACACGGCGGCGACGAATTGTTCCGCTTTCCATATCAGGACGTGAATCCGCCACCCTGCTGTCAGCATAATTACAATATGGACATCTCATACACGATAATTTAGCAATCTATTCGTTCGGTGTAAAGTGATTTTATTACCAAAAAATTGCTTTTTTATAAAAAATCAAGACCTTTTTTTATCATCTATGCCCGATACCGCAAAATTTTTATACCAAAAATGTGGTATAATTGTCCTGATATGGCAGAGAGAATGAACAAATACCTTAACCAAATTTTACTTGGCGACTGCATAGAAGTAATGCGTGGCATCCCAGATGGTTCTGTGGATGCGGTATTTGCTGATTCACCATATAATTTACAACTGGGGCAGAAAACACTGTATCGCCCCGAAGATCAAACGGCGGCGCGCGCGGTTCGCGATAATTGGGACGCGTTTGCTTCACCCGCCGAATATAACGAATTTTCACGTAAATGGATTGCAGAATGTAAACGTGTTCTGCGACCTGATGGGGCAATGTGGGTTATCGGAACATATCACAATATATTCCAAATTGGCGCAATATTGCAAGAACAGGGATTTTGGGTTTTGAATGATATTGTATGGGTCAAAACAAATCCTATGCCAAATTTCCGTGGCACGCGTTTTACAAATGCACATGAAACGTTGATATGGGCAACCCCAACCAAAACCGGAAAATATACATTTAATTATGAAACGATGAAACGTTTGAACGGCGGGAAACAGATGCGTTCGGATTGGGAAATGAACATATGCCTTGGCGAAGAACGTTTGAAAGACGCAAACGGCAAAAGTTTACATAACACGCAAAAGCCAATGGATTTGTTGCGTCGTGTAATTTTGGCATCAACCAAACCTGGTGATATTATTCTGGACCCATTTGTTGGGTCGGGAACAACCGCCGCCGTTGCACGTGAATTGGGGCGGCAATTCATCGGCATTGACCGCGAAGAATCTTACGTATTGGCGGCACGTGACCGTGTTGCACATATTACACCCATAGATTTATCGGGCATAGAAGTGTCAAATCCGAAACGCGACGAAGTACGCGTGGCATTCCGTGAACTGATTGACGGTGGCCTGCTCTATCCTGGACAAACATTGGTCAGTCCAAAGGGAGAACGCGTCATGATTACATCAGACGGCAACTTGGTCCACAGTTTATACGGCAAGGCATCTATTCATGTCATGGCGGCCCGCATCCAACATTGCACCAGTTATAACGGTTGGGATTATTGGTCGGCCGAAAAACGTGATGGACAATTGGTTTCAATTGATGAACTTCGTAAATATGTGCGAAATATCAAGACCGGCATGAAGCAAGCCGCATAATATTTACACACAATTAAACACAACAAACAAAAACACCTTGGGGATGCCCCAAGGTATTTCTGTTTAATTCAATCATCGCTTTAGAATAATTTGAATTTATAGTTTGTACCTGCGCGGAACGATACATCATATCCTGATATACCGGCACCGGCATTAACAGACCATCTGTTTGATATACCCATTGCGGCACCAAACGCACCGGCGGATTGACCGTTAAAGTAACCATAACCCGCACCAACCGATACTTCGCCACGACGAACATCAGATACGGCGACCGATGACAATGCAACCGCACTTGCAATACCAGACGACATATTCTTGTCTAATTTTTCAATACGTTCATCGGTGTATGCATTTGCCTGACTTAATGTCAATGCACTATCCTGCGCTGTCACCAAATCAAAGTAACTCTTGGCAATGTTTCTCATTGAACCTGTTGTATTTTCATCACCATTTATTACTTCCATTTGATCATTCAATGTATCTATATCACTTTCGGCATCGGCCAATGCGGAGTCCAAACTATTCAAGTTCTGACCCACACTGTTGGTTGCCGCAACATGAGTACCAGTGTTGGTTGTGCCAATTGCACTATCTAACGCATTGATATTTTGACCAACACTGTTTGCTGCCGCAACATGCGTACCCGCAGCTGTCGTGCCAATTGCACTATCCAAACTTGCAACCGCACTCGTCACCGATGCGCCTTCGCTAAAGTTGCTATACAACGTTGTGTCCGCATTGCCATCATCAGCCATTGTTGTCGCGGTCGTAATCGCACCACCAACCGCACCGTTTGCCCCCAATGCAGAACTGATTGCATTATTAACAGTCGTATTCACCTGAGATTCAGTTTGATATGCATCACCGTTATTGGCCAACGCATCACTTATTGACGCTGCAACCTGACTGCTTGTCTGATACGCATCACCGTTATTAGCCAACGCATTTTCAATCGCATCATTCATCTCTGTGGTTGTGCTGTATGCTTCCAATGTCTCGGCAACATTACTTGCTGTTTGATACGCATTGGTACCATTTGCCAATGCGCTACTTATTGCGTTGCTGACCTGGGTTTCATTTTGATAATCGGCATCATTGTTAAACTGAGAAACATTCTGACTTTCCAATCTGTCGGTGGTTATCGTCCCGGCGGCGATATCATCGTTCACGATTGTTCCATCAATGATATTTGATGACGCCACAGAGTTAGCCGCCAATTGTGTCGCCCCGATTGAACCGGCCGCAACATCAAAGCCGCCCGAACTGTTGGCCACAATTGTTGCACTGTTCACGATTGTGCCTTGTTTGCCATTGACCGCGTTTTCTAATGCCGTCAATGCTGCACCAACTGTCGTACCCGCCGTGCTGCTGTACGAATTGGTTTCACTATCATATTCTGTTGATGTTCCAATAATGGTTCCATTCCAACTGCCCAATTGAGCATACAATCCAGATGTATTCATCAATTTATCACCGACATTAGTAAAGTAATTTGTACCGCCCGTGATATCAAAGTTATCCGCCAATGTTGCACCACTAAGATCAAAGCTGAACGAACCCTGGGTTCCATATTCACTGTTCAAGATATTGATTGCCTGGATTTGTGCACCAGTTGCCCCAGCACTGAACGTATCAATTGAACCTGTTCCGGTCAAATTTGCATCAACATACAAATCACCACCTGTCACCCCACCAGTAACTGTATCAATTGCACCATTGCGGGTATCTAATATACCTGTACTTGCCAGCATACCATCAAAGTTTGCGCCACTTACCAGATTGACAGTGTTAGACGATGCCGTGTTATTAAAGTGTGTCGTTCCACTGACCAGGTTAATTACACCATTCGCACCGGTAATTGTTGCGCCTTCGTCAAATGTAACAC
>CACXXP010000015.1 GCA_902771695.1 uncultured Pseudomonadota bacterium
GCATACGTTGATTATACGGACTGTCCTTATTCCAAAACGGATTAGAGGAATACTTTTGCACTCCTTGGATTTCGCCATACGTTGAAAACGGTGTGGGGGACTTTTGCGCACAAACCGCCACCCGCCCAACACAGCAGCATGCAAAAGACACCGCAAAAATCGGTCTAAAAAATCTCATCTCTGGGCAATATTATATCAGATTTTCTGAACAAAACCAAGGCGGATTATCAAAATTTCATGGTGGATGTGATTGGACTCGAACCAACGACCTCTTCGATGTGAACGAAGCGCTCTAACCAACTGAGCTACACATCCAAAAACAAGATTGGTGGGGATAGTGGGACTTGAACCCACACGGTCGCAATGACCAAAGGATTTTAAGTCCTCAGCGTCTACCATTCCGCCATATCCCCAGGACCATCACATAATACAAAACTGGTGGAGCTGATGGGACTCAAACCCACGACCTCTACGATGCGAACGTAGCGCTCTATCAACTGAGCTACAACCCCAAAACTGCCTATATTCTGGTGGGCATAAGAAGACTCGAACTTCCAAGGGTCGCCCCACTAGTACCTGAAACTAGCGCGTCTACCAATTCCGCCATATGCCCATACTATGCCCATAAAGCGAACACAATGATAAACCAAAACAGAACATTTTGCAAGGGGAAAATCGTTATATTTTTATGCTATTTATTGGCTTGTTATGCAAAATTTCGCTTGCCCCGCATTTATGAAATTTGCTAAACTTTTTACCAGAGATGAAGAAAATTCTAATTTTTATTAGTTTTCTGGGCTTTTTGGCCTGTGTGCCTGCCATGTCTGCGGTGCGGGATGGGACCACTACAAATCTACGTTCAAAACCAACAAATTCGGCATCCCAGACCCGAACCACAACCGTATTGCGTTCTAATAACGATACCGGACGTGGCGCCATCACACGCAGCATTACACCGCGCAGTGCCACAACCCCAATAACAACAACGCGCGCCGGGACGATGCGAATTACCGGGGCATCAACACGCGTTGCCACAAATCGCCCAATTAAACAATTATCGCGGTCGGCGGTTGGAACAACAACTGGGCGTGGTGCAAATCTGCGCAATTCAACAACCGCACGCGCGGCATCCCAAAATCCCGCGACCACAATGGCAGAAACCCGCACAGGCGCCGCATATACGCAATGTAAAACCGCATATTTTCAATGCATGGATCAATTTTGCCAATTGAAAAATGATGACTATCGTCGTTGTTCTTGCAGTTCACGTATACATGACCTGAAATCTGCACGTGAAAACATTACAGACACAAACAATAAACTGTCTGAATTCACGGAAAATCTTGACGTTGTGGGAATGACCGCCGCCCAGGCGACCGCCATGCACACTGCGTCAGACGGCGAAAATGCACTGGCCGCCGACATGTCCGCATCCAAGGCATTATTAGAGGCAATTATGAAATCTATTCGTGGCCAAGATGCCACAGTTGCAGGCAAGATGTCCGATTTGAACAGTATAAATTTGTCATTTGATACTTCAAACGCATTTGGTATAACCGATGCCGCCCAGGTTATTGCATCATATAACGGCACCGAACTTTACAACGCGGTGTATCCGTCATGTCGTAATGCCGTTGCGGCCGATTGCACCGATGCCACATTGCAACGTGCGGTGACCGCGTATTTAATGGCCATTGAACAAGATTGCAACACTGTACAAACCGCATTGGAAAATAAACAGAAAGAATTAAAGGGCGCAATTCGCGAAGGCGGTGCAATGTTGGATCTTGCACGCGTAGAAAATCGTCACAAACATAATTCTGATACACTTGCCACATGCATAAACAACATAGAATCTGCAATACTTAGTGAACAAGTGTGCGGTGCAAATTATCACAGATGTTTGGATAACGGCGAATTCATAGATGTAGAAACCGGCGCCCCATTGGAAGGCGTGGTACATTTTTATGAACTGGGGAATTTACTGAAATTTGAATTTGGCAAAAATGCGGTTGATCAGAAATTATCCAAGGTTTCCAATAACCAAAAATTCGTCAAAGCATTTGAATCAAAAACCAAAAAATTTGCCGCCGACGCAATGGATCGTTGCACCGAAATTTCCGACACCGCATGGCAAGAATATCTGGACAAGGCGTTGTTAGCCATATACTATGCACAACAAGACAAGGTCACCACCATTAAAAACGGTTGCTTTGATTTAATATCTGCATGCTATGAAGATAAAGAAACGGCGATAACGGCGGCAATGGCAACATTGATTGATGGAACAACCGAATTATCATTAATGCCGGATAAAATCGTTTTAACCAAAGAAATGTGCAGTAATTACATAGATTCTTGTAATAATATGTTCGCAAATGATGAAAATAATCAAAACGTGATTGCTGATTATATTGCCCAACAAGCCGATAAAGACCGTCTGGATGCGTGTCGCGCGATTGTTCAGCAATGCTTTAATAATTTTGGTGGCACAAATTATGAAAACTTTTATTACCCATCCAGTGGTCTGTTCATTGCAAACTATGTTGACAATCCGGCATACGAAGAAATTGAAAATAACGGAACCATTGAATATCACTCAATTGACCGCACATACAAGAAAAGCGCACTTGATTGGTTCACATTGTACCAATATGATGAAGGCGGCAATCGCGTAATAGATGATCGAACCCACAAACCAGTATACGTGTCCGAATGCGCAAAACAGGTTGCGTCCGTCACCAGTTGCGCTGACTTGGTGGAATCTGCATTTGGCGGATTGGACCGGATAATTGCCCAACAAGAAGTATTAACCGAATACGGAACATATAACTATACTAGTCCATCCGGCGAAGTGGACAAAGATGCATTTGCATACGGTTGGACCAAAACCGATACTATCGGTGACGGTGCGGATATTTGGACCAGTAGTTCTGATTATAAATTCCAAAACCGACGTCTGCGCCCCACAGGTGTTGCAACCGAAGTTTACAATAATATTATTGATACACTATCTACACAATGCATGAACCTGCAGGGTAAATTCATTGAATCACAATTCGTGGATCATAACAGATACGGTGCCGATGAAAATACCAGCATATGTAATCTGACTTTAACGCACGAAGTGCCAGGTTATGGTATAAATACCGGTTATCAAGAAAACATGTGTCCAAAAGATTATATGTTGACTGTGGATACTGTGGCATGGGGAATATGTTCATGTTGGGAAAATGGGGGCCGCAGAAGTAAAAATGGTCTGTTTGGCAAATGCACAAATGTTATTCCGGTAACCAATGAAAACACCAATGACAATGCATGCGGTAATTCCCTTGCCATCGCAAACAACGGTAATACAACCATTGACAAATGGTGCAGTTCAATCATAAATATAGATACAAACCAGGTATGCCCGTTTGGCGACCAATCTTCGCAATGCGTAATCCCCGACAACGATGGTAATTCATTGGTGCCATCAGGAATTTAACAAATTCATAAACTGAAAGAATGCGGTCCACACTCGCCACATTTTGTTGACAACACAATATATTGTGTTATTCTGAACGCGTAAACAAAAGGACGTATTATGAATAAATATATAGGCACCGTATATTTGATCACAAAGGATGATTATGGCCCAGTGATTAGAGTGTTAAACGCTACAGGATTGAGGGTCGCTTTATCGTTAAAATCTGCCATAATTGAACCAGCAGCGGAACACGAGAACTTAAAACAACTGTATAATTCTTGTCATGTTGGCGATATGGTAGAATATAAAGAAGAGAAGCATAATGTACCCTTTGTACTTTTGCGTAACATAACCGCCGATACAGGAATTGTGAGAGCAAGTGTGCTTGAATCAAACCCGATATCTCAATTACCATCACTGCAAGATGCCGGCATTTTTCAGCATCATGTTGTTTTGCTAAATAGTGCGAGATGGGGAGATTTTATTATGACACCAATAAATATGTTCCCTAACAAAGATAATTTTCAACAAGAATATAATCTTTATCAGAAGCGAATAGAATATTTACCCGAGTTTATTCGTTTTTGCAATTTAAAACCTGGCGATTCTATTGAAGTCTCGAGATATAGAGAGTTGACAATTAAATATGCAAACCCGGATCTCTCGTATGCATATGTTGTTAATAAATGGTCCAAGTAAAATATGACTTTTTCATAAAAAACGGGGCGATATGTCCCGTTTTTTTACTAACTATTAACCTCTAACACTATCAAGTATATCTTTGGCAATGATTTTACTGGGCGCCCCTTCGGGACGAACCCACATATTATCTGCCATTTGCAAATCTTTTATCATTTGGGCACGATTGGTCGGCAAAACAACAGAATTTAGTTCTTTTATAATATTATTCGCCGTGGCCATTGGCCCAAGACATTCAGGATAAACCCCACGATTCAACAATATATTGACCAATGACACCCAATTGACACGAATAACCCGACGAACCAACCATGTGGTTATCGCATTCATTTTATACGCGACAATTGCCGGCACATGCAACATGGCAAGTTCAGCAGACACGGTACCACTGGCAACAATTGCAACATATGTGCGCCGATACAGGTCGTACCGCGATGCCGCATCCACCAATTCTGGTTGAACCGTCCAATTTTTAATTTCATTTTTGATATATTCTGATGTTGTTTCCACCACCGGAATCGCGAATTTATAGCCCTTACCCCCACCTGAAGTGATTTTTTCCATCACAGATTTAAATATCGGCAACAGGCGTTTTACCTCACTCATGCGACTGCCGGGAACAATGGTTATAATTTTATCGGATATATTCGTGGTTTTCTTTGGCGCTGTTTCCATAATTTTTTCTGCGATTGGATGCCCAACCGCCATTGTATCCAGACCATATTTTGTAAAATAGGGCACTTCAAAATCAAAAAATGAATATAATTTATCAAATACTTTGGCATATTTTTTTGCACGCCCCGGACGCCATGCCCAAACCTGAGGTGCCACAACATGATGAAACCGCAAACCGTTTGCAATCAGCATTCGCCCATCACGACATTTACGCAGTTTAGATATCACCGAACGTGCAAACCCCGGCGAATCTATGGTTAAAATTAAATCCGGTTTTTCACGAATAATTGTATCAACTGTTTGACGGATACGACGCGACAATGTACGGGCATGTCCCAGAACCTCTATCACCCCCATCACAGATAAATCGGCCATCGGAAATATAGATTTCAACCCACATGCCGACATTTCCGCACCACCAATACCGACAAAACTGGCAACACCTTGCATTTGTCGCATTATACGACCACCCAATGCATCCCCAGAAACTTCGCCCGCAATAATGAAAATTTTTGGTTTCTTATTCGGCATTATCAGATGTTCCAATTCCGCGTTTTGAACGATTTTCTATAAAATCTATGGCATCCATAGCATATTTGTTATTCTTGACTTCTTTACGAATACCGGCCAAACGTTCTGCAACGGTTGTTCCTGTTTTGCCATGAAAAACCGCAGAATATACCGCATGAATCGCATGCATATCTTCATTTGTGAATCCGTGACGCATCAAACCAACCCGATTGATAGTGCGGTATGTCGCGCGTGGACCATCATAAATAGCATAAGGTAAAATATCATTTGATACACCAGACATTCCACCAATAAATGCATTACGACCAATGCGTGCAAACTGCAATACCATCACACCACCTGATAAGATAGCAAAATCCTCTATCTCTACATGTCCGGCAACTTGGACCAGGTTAGACATAACCACACTGTTTCCCACTTTGCAATCATGCCCAACATGCGCATTAACCATTATCTGACAATCGTCACCAATAACCGTTCCATCTGAGGCGGGCGTTCCCGAATGAATCGTGACATATTCACGAATACGACAACGTTTACCAATTCTTAAACCAGTCATGGCGGCCTCATCTTGCCATTTCAAATCTTGGCTCATAACGCCCAAAACTGCAAAAGGATAAACAATAGAATCATCACCAATGGATGTTTTCCCGCCAATCACAACATGTGACACCAATTCAACACGATCGCCCAAGACCACATTTGGCCCAACAATACAAAATGGACCGATTTTGCAATCTTGGCCCAAAACCGCACCTTCGTGAATGATTGCACTTGGATGTATATTCGTCATATCTAAACCACCTATGTTGTAAAATACCATTTGTCGTGCTGTATATTACAACATTATAAAGCGTATTGAAATTCAATAAATATAACTAATTATAACAAGAATCCCCCACCCATATGACCACCATGTTCGGGCAGGGCAATCCAAATTATACCGATTGCAGTAATTGTCGGAACACTAATCAAACAACCAAACAATATTATTGCCCACGCCAACGTCCGCATGGATAATTCTGGATTAATGTCATTTGAATGCCAAACCGACATCGCAAATGACACAAATGCCATAAAAACCATCGCAATAAAGATTGGAACTGCTTCGGTCAAGACAAACAACACCATACATAATGCAACAGTAAAACGCATCAACCATTTTAACTTTACATACGCACTTTGATGAATACGACCACGTGGGTTTACCATGTCTAAGGCCATCGCCGCCGCAATCATAATTCCGGTCACCAACATCCACAACAAATGCACTGGTGTTAAATTACCCAACTGACCAAAACGCCACAATTCTGGTTGCATCAATACCGCAACCGTTGTCACAAACATAACCCCCAAGACCGACGGCACCGCACGAATTTGACGATGTGAATATCGCCCAAGCAAGAATCCACAAATAACCGCCATAATTTGCAATATTGGTCCCCACCATTTCAACGCTCCACTGAATCCCACAGGAACCAAACAAATTGCGACCAAACATAAATTTATTAACCATCTACGGCGTTTTGATACATTTTTTCGTCCATACCATATCGGCAAAGACACCGCACGTGTGTTTATTCCAACAAATATACAAGCGATAAATAAAATTGCCGCCGTTACCCATGGCAACAAAGATACACCGTCACGCAACACTGCATAATTTCCACCCATAAATACAACCCACAGCGCCGTTAAAATAACCGTCCAAAATGTCATCCGTTCCGATGTGATGTATGATTTTATTCCACATCCGTCAGAAAAACGCCGTATAAACAGATAGATACCAACAAACAACGGTGCACATAAAACCGCATTCCACAAAAAAGCAGGCCCCGCAACAGCGAAATTATTAAACGCACTTACTGCACTGGCCACAACCAAACTTTCATTAAACATAAACTTGCCTTTTGTTTTTAATGAATTATTATATAGTCATGGCTGAAAAACAAGAAGTTTTTACAATTATGGGGGGCCGAGTAAAAATACTGCGTGGCCCATATAACCCAACGTCTGATGCGGTATGGGTTGCGGCGTTTGCAAGTGGCACCCCAAAGACCGTTTTAGATGTCGGCACTGGAACGGGCGGGGTGGCGTTGTGCCTGATGGCGCGAATTCCAGATATTCAAATGACCGCCCTTGATGTATCCCAAGAAATGTTGGATGCCGCGGCGGAAAATTTCAGATTAAATGATAAAAATGCGGATTTTATAAATGCCGACATTATGACATGGCGCACCAATAAAACATTTGATTTGGTAATAACCAACCCACCTTATTTCAAAGGTACCCCGGCAAATCATAACGCGCACCATAATGCCGACCTGGTTGAATGGACGCGTCGTTGCATTGCGCGTGTTAAACCGGGCGGGGAATTTGTCACAATTATTGATATGGCCGAAACTGTCAATGTTTTAACAGAAATGTCCCGGCATCATTGCGGCGATTTTCATGTATTACCGTTATTCAGCAAGAAAGATACTGCCGAACGGGTATTACTGTCGGCACGGGTTGGTCGGGCACCCCACACAACGATATATTCGGGATTATCCATGAACGAAACCAAAGTGTTATGGGACGGAATGTCTATTGCAGAAATATGGGCAATTAAAAACAAAATGGGGCAAAAATTGTGATTCTTGACTAATCAAGATTCTTTTACTATGCTATTCTGGTTATGATAAACTTTATAACAAAATATTTTACATCCCTGTGGGCGTTTATAACATCGCCTTTTCGTGCGATTTGGCGCCTGATTGTGCGTATTTTTCCACCTCGTGAATTTACTGTTATGGACACGCCACGTGGCAATGTGTACACATTTAATCAAACAAGTTTTTGGCGTTTTACAACATTTTGTGCCAAGGTTGGTTTGGCGATATGGGCATCTTGGTCCACATATGTATTTGTATATCACCGCCCAATGTTGCAAAACAGAACTATGCAGTTAGAACAATTGCGTGAAAAATACGCAGTTCATATGATAGATTTACAAAATTATCTTGGAAAATACAATGAATTAACCAAAAATATAAACGTAATTGACGATAAATTACTAAAAGATACAAAACTGACCGAACCACAAAAAGAAGAATTGCTAAGTGAACGTCTGAAAACATGGGGCGAACTGGACTTTCTTAAAACGCGCATCACGGAAATGTTCACCGACGGCGATTATGCCCCAGAATATAACAAGGTGTCTGAACTGTCCATTGAATACGAACTGACCCGCGCGGAAAATGTTGAAATAAAAAAACGTGACATTGAATTATTGGAAACCATCGCCAAAGTCATAGAGGCCGATAATAAAATTGTGAACGCGGTATCAAAACTGGCGTCTGACAAAACCGCGGAATTGCGCGATGAATTGAAAAATATCAACAGCACAATGGCAACATTGGGATTAAACGAAGCAACATTGGTGGCGAACGCCAACAAATATTCGCATCAATTGGTTGGCGCGGTGTTTAATCCACTGGAAATAGACAAAGATTTGGATGAAAAATATCAGAAATTGGCAAATGATATAACGCTGTGGAACGGATTAAATAAATTGAAAAAGGCATTGCCACTGGGGGCCCCAATCAAAGATATGCATATAACATCAAAATATGGCAAACGCAAAGATCCATTTACCGGCGAACAAAAACAACACAAAGGCATAGATTTTGCCGGCAAGATTGGCACCGAACTGATGGCGGTCGCCCCGGGGCGCGTTATATCCGCAGGTGAACGCATGGGTTATGGAACAACAGTTGAAATTGACCATGGACTTGGATTCACAACTTTGTATGCACATCTATCAAAAGTGACTGTATCACGTGGTGATTGGGTGCGACCGGGTACAATTGTTGGTCTGGGGGGATCATCTGGCCGTTCAACAGGACCACACCTGCATTACGAAATACGGTACAAGGGGAATCCGTTTGATCCAGAAAAGTTTGTCAAAGAGTAAAAAGAAAGAAAAAAGGGAAGGAAAATGTTGGCTTTTACAAATGCAGATGAGAAAACTTCACCAACCATTATTGGTGCGGGTTGCAAGTTGACCGGCAATATAAAAACCGACCACAATGTGCAAATACACGGGCATGTTATCGGCGATATAGATGCCGAAACTGTTGTCATTGGCCGTGGTGGCATCGTAGAAGGCCGGGTCACAACCGCCAATTTATTCCTGCATGGGACATTGGATGGGCCCGCAGTCGTTGATATTGCAAATGTATTCAGCCACGCAAAAATGACGGGCACATTGTCATACAAAACATTAAACATAACTTCTAATACTGGTCTGGAATGCAAATTGGCCAAACGCAAGGAAAAGAAAGATGAATAAAAACATATCAAAAGTATTTATCGCCGCCGATCATCGTGGGGTAGGTCTGAAACTCTATTTAATAGAAATGTTAAGCGCACTGGGATACAATATGGTGAATTTGGGAACCGATGATTTGAATACTCCGGTTGATTTTCCAGACGTTGCAAAAACACTTGCCGATGCAATGTTGGACGAACCAGAAACACGTGGCATATTGGTATGTGGCACGGGTGCCGGGGTCCAAATTGCCGCGAACCGTTACCGTCATATTCGGGCATCGCGTTGCGACCGACCAGACCAGGCACGTGATGACAGATTCCATGACGATATAAATGTTTTGGCGTTGGGCGCAGATGACATAGATATTGAAATGGCATTTCTGTGTGCCCAGGCATTTTTGGAAAGCCCATTTGATGATTGCGAAAAACGTCGTCGCAGAATTGAGAAAATTTCATAATTAAAACTTGAAATTAAATCCAAGTTTTACTGATTGTGTATCGGCGGCAACCGTAACGCCATCTGGCAGGTATTTATCAACCAAAATCCATGTAAACAATGCGGACACCGCCGCACCCGCCGCAACATCGTGCCAATAATGTGCGCGCGCCGCGACACGCGACCAACCTGTTATCAAACTCATGGCATACGGAACCAACGCCGGTTTCCACCCATACCTTTTATGAACGAACATCGCCCCTGAAAAAGCCCCCGCCGCATGTCCGGACGGCAAAGATTTTTTATCTTTACCATTTGGACGACGTTCAATTTCCAACAATTTTATTGTTTCACTGGTCAATTGCGCGGCCAAAATAGACCCGCCCAATTCCAACATGCCGACATAATCTTCGTTCGCAACCGTCATACCAAACGCATATGCCGATGACATAACCATCATGACATCGCCAAGTTTATTTTTATTTGTAAACGGTCCACCCGCATATGATACGCCCGTGCATAAAGCCAAACATACGGCAACAATAAATTTTCTGAACATTTTCATTTTCCGTGAATTTTAGGTTTTCTATCCTAAACGCACGATACCAACAAACAAAATTTTATTCAATAACAAAAATCCCACCGATACGGTGAGATAAGTTTTATATTTTGGAAACAACTTACTGTCCGCGATTTCCGAAACGACGTTGCGTCATTGCACGGGCAATACTGTCAGATTGACGACCAAGTTCCCACTGTTTATGGCTCCACTCACTCTTTTTTGCAATTCGTTCACGCAATGAATCCATTTGACGTTGTTCGGATTCTGTAAATTGTGTTTTCCATTGTTTATTATGTTTTTCAACTTTGATAACTTCGGTAAAACTAATATGAACACCTATATTTGCACCTGGACGGAAATCAAAATACGAATCGCCAACCTTTGGCACAGGTATCGGATTACCTTCTTCATCCGTCTCGTCACCAAATGTATTTGTATATGTATAAATCGACCCTTTGTCTTGAAACGCGGTTGTCTTTGCGACCGTGCCATCGGCACGCGTTTTTACAACCTGCCACTTGTTATTTCCAAGTGACACCAATTTATATGTCGCACCGGGTTCGCCAAAGAAATCTGGATCCAAATTTGAATCATATACATGTATTTCACGTCTTGTCACTATTCCGCCAGCATTTGCATAATAATTCAAACTTGCATCATATCCGGGACCCATTTCGCCTTCACCCAGGGATTCCACACCAATGTAATCTTTGTATTCCTGGGGCAACGCCGAATAGTAATCGGCAAAACGCGCCTGCACATTTTCACGACTTGCTCTCAATTGTTGTTCGGTATTGGCAATTTTTTCCGCCGTTTTCTGTTTCATTTCTGCTTTGCGCGGTTCACCATAGTCGGATTTATCAATAATTGCATCAACGTGAGCCTGCCATTCAGCTGTGGCACCAAACGTTTCACGATAATCACCATCTTGATAAGAAACCCCGACAAACAATTCATCATGCAAAGTCCAGTTATCTTCCTCGGCAAAATCAAAGAAATTTGTATATGCCACACCGTATTTCGCCAACAAATCCCTTATTTCTTGTTCGCCATGCTGAATAATGGGTTTACCCGCCGTCATCAGTTCTCTTTCCATTGTCCCGGCCAAACTGTGTGCCCATTCAATTGTTCTGATTTCTGATTCATCCTCATACTCTCCACGCCCACTCGCTAAACTATCGGCATAACGTTGTTCGCCGTTTCGTTGGGCAACAGAATCCCTAACATGATCATAGTAATCATCTTGCCGTTTCTTTTCGGCACGCGCGATGGAATCTTCGATACGTTCTTGTTCCTTTTGTCTTTGCCATTCACGTTCTTCGGCGGCCTCTATCTTTGCTTGTTTTCTTTCTTTTACATGTTGGACAATTTTACCACCACCCTTGATGGCCGCCATTGCAACCAACAACGCAACCGTAGAATAGGCAAGTGCATGCTTTCTGAAGTTAAATTTTCCCATATTCCTCTCCCTAGGTTTTTATCACGACAATATTATATCACAAAAATCACCCCATATCAAAAAAATAAATAAAATAGATATCGGCAAAAAATATCCCGCCAACATGGCGGGATATACACCAAACATGGACTTATTATTTTGCCAAAGAATCAAGATGTTTCTTGGCCGCTTGTTTCTGTTGGCTCAAGACCTGCTGTTGCGCCTTCAGAGCTTTATAGTAGTCAATGGCATTATACATTGAATCCAAAGCATGCTGTTCTGCCTCGGAATACGGTTCAGCATTAAATACTTGACTTGGTATTATGTGTGTGATTTTATCAAACGAAATATTCACACCACCGCCTTCGGCAAAACTTGGCCGACACGATTTAGAATTAACCTGTGGAATTGTATCGGTTTTTGGAACAAATGTTGCAATGTGCGACCAATTCGCCGCAGAATCCAGAACACTTTGTGTTTCTGTGACTTTGCCATCAATAATTTTTTTAATGGTCCATTTATTTCCTTCGGCAACAGGTTCATATACCGCACCTTTGTCCAAGAACCATGTGATATCTGCATTCACACCATCAATGTGCAACGTCAGCGTGTCTTTTTCCACACGAACGGTATCTTGGTATGGATTCAACCACATATACCCCAAATCCGCTTCATTGCTCCAAGTAAGTACCATGGCCGGATTTTTACGAACACCATCCGGGGCGGATGCATAAAAATTCTGCCAATCTTGTTCTGACTTGGTCGCAGCCGCATCTAATTTTTTATGCGCGTTGCTAATCAATTGTGCTGCATTATTTTTGGCTGTTTGTTCCATAAGTGTATCTGCTGTGGAAACCCACGAAATATCAGATTCAACACCATTCAACCATGCATCCCAATCTTTATAGAATTCCAATTTTTTCAAGCTGTCACTATTTTGCACTCTGTCATGGAATATTTCACGCAACATGTCATCACGATTATCGCAATCAATATTGCCGACATATTCCGGCCAACCGTTATCTTGGAACATTTGCGCAATTTTGCCCTCGGTTTCCATAATAATCGGACGGGCGACATTAAATAATTCGCGTTCCATTGCGCCACCCAAAGTTTTGGAATTTTCTAATTTTTCTATTTCATCATACGGAACATGAAAACCACTTATCACACGTCCAACAGAATCATATTTGGCCTGTAATGAATCCAATGTCCGTTGCGCCTGTTTTAATTTCTGTTGATCAACAACTTCTTGGCGTGCTTTTTCCGCCTGTTGCGGATCATATTGCTGTTTAGATTTTCTTCCACCACATGATACCAATGCAAGTGCACTAAGTACCCACAATGCAACCGTTTTTTTATTTGTCTTTGCCATTTTTCCATCCTTTTGGTTTTTAAGGTTACACCGCAAAATTAAAGGTGTGCGCGCCCTTAATTTTTATTTGTACAAATATTGTATGACAAAAACGCACAATGTCAAATATTTTCGTACGAAAAACAAACCGCCCATTTGGGCGGTTTGTTTTTTAACGAGCTTGCTCTTGAACCGTTTTACATTTATACAGCAAAACATCTGGCAAAGATTTTTCTTCAAATGTATCCAAAATCAATTGAGCATCTTCGGGATGCGATTCCAAATGCCCAGTCATAACCGCCACCGCCATATCCATAAAGACCTTGTTATTTTTGATATTAATGTCACCGTTCATCAACATATCAAAATAAATTCTATTATCTTGGGACATACCTTTGATAACAAAATCAACTGTATGTAATAAATGTTTAACCTGGCGTGAATTTAGTTTATATTTTCTACCAAATTCTTTCAATCCCAACATCATATCTACGGCATTAACCCTGGCTTTATCTTCCCGATAGTACTTACTGTACGTCCTACTGGTTCCAACAGCAACGCATAATGACACAATTAAAAACGCCAATTGGCGATACCATGTGGCCGTTGGTGCAAATTTGCCATCAACAAAAGGATTAACCACAGATTTTGTCCACGCTTCACCACCGACTTCTTTTTCTTGAAAGGAATCAATAAATCCATTTACAAAAAAACTTAAACAGGCCCAAAAAGCAACCCCCATCACACAGCCAAAAACAGTGCCTTTTACCGCCTGTTTTTTTTCGTCCTTGTACCTGTCCAAATTCACACCAAATTGTTGCAACAATGCCGTGCGTTCTGCATTGTCTGTTTTGGCTTTTTCTTGGGCCGCTGTACGCGCCGCTTTTTCATCAGCAATTCTTTTTTGCTTATCTAAATCTTTCTGGGATACACCAAAGAATAACTTTTTACTTTCTTGCATGTTTCACTCCTTTTTTATTCGCACGCATCCCATGGAATAGGGCGATTTTGCTTATTTATTATATGCAATAGATTTTGATAAACTGGAATTTTTCTGTTGCATATTTTGTATATACAATCTTTGGGCATCTTGATACGGTATGGTATCGTCTGGCAATTCCATTTCTTCGGCCTTTATCATTAATTGCAACATTAAAAAATTATGAAAATCTATTGATTCACGAATCCTAGAAAGTTTTTTACTTATTGATATCCCCGTAACAGAAGTGATTAAACACAATGCGCCAACACAAAATGGCAATCCAGGAACAGAAACTTCTTTTTTGTTATTATCTTTATTTTCGGTCACGTTCACCCCTTTTTATTGCATGATATACATAACACAAAAAATATTTATTGTCAACCGGTTTATTCAATACAGGAATTGACCGCCCATTTGGGCGGTTTTCACTAACCACTATTTCTTTACAACAAAATTTACCAATTTCTTTGGCACGACAATTGTTTTAATAATTTCGGCACCATTTATTTTGGCACCGGCGACATCACGTGCCATCGCAATCAGTTCTTCATTACTCGCATTTAAATCTGCGGTAAATTCGGCAACACGTTTACCATTTATTGTCACCGCAAATGTTGTTGTGGTCTGGACCAATTTTGATACATCAAATGTCGGCCACGGTTCAAACACCAACATATCACTGCGTCCTAATTTTTCCCACATTTCTTCGGTCAAGTGCGGTGCAAACGGGTTCAGCATCTGAATCAAAATCTCGTACGCACGACGTGGCATTGCACCACCCGAAAATGCATTCAGAAATTCCATCATTGCCGAAATCGCCGTATTGAATTTCATACCATCCAAACGTTCAGTCACATCGGCAATCAAGCGATTTATCAACACATCTTGATCGGCATTTGGTGCGTCATCGGTCAAATTATCATACGCCAATTCAACACGCCGCAAAAACCGTTCAACACCACGCAATGTGTCTTCGGACCAATTCATATTGTTCTGTTCCCACGGCGCCAGGTAAAGTATTGCCAATCTACATGCGTCCGCCCCAACACGCGCGACCACATCAGAAGATGGCACAACATTGCCACGTGATTTAGACATCTTTTGCCCGTCCGCCCCCATAATCAATCCATTACTGGTGCGTTTCTTGTACGGTTCAACACCCGGAACATATCCCAAATCTGCCAATGCTTTATACCAGAACCGTGAATAGAGCAGGTGACGCGTTGTATGTTCCATACCACCGTTATAGTGATCAATCGGCATCCACTTGTCTAACTGACTGCGGCTACAAAATTCTTTATCATTACGCGGATCCAAATAGCGCATAAAATACCATGATGAACCCGCCCATTGTGGCATAGTATCTGTTTCACGTTTTGCCGCACCACCACATTTTGGACATGTAGTTTTTATCCAATCGGTTGCACGTGCCAACGGACTTTCACCTGTATCGGTTGGTTTGTAATCTTCCATGTATGGTTGCAACAACGGCAATTCGGATTCGTCTATGGGTTGCCATCCGCAATGTTCGCAATAAACCATCGGAATTGGTTCACCCCAATACATCTGACGCGAAAAACCCCAATCTTTCAATTTATATTTTTTGGTTCCATGCGCAAACCCATGTTCAGAACCATACTTAATTGCTGTTGCAATCGCGGTTTCTTTATCCATACCATCCAAAAATTCAGAATTTATATGCGTGCCATCGCCTTCCCATACTTTATCGGGTTCACCACCCGCCAACACAGGAATAATTTCCAGACCGAACTTTTTTGCAAAATCCCAGTCACGAGAATCATGTGCCGGCACCGCCATAATTGCCCCAAACCCATAATCCGCCAAAACATAATCAGATATAAAGATTGGTATTTCCTTGTTATTAAACGGATTTTTGGCCATAACGCCGTCCAGTTTAACACCTGTTTTATCTTTTGTAATATCCGTACGTTCAATTTCAGATTTCGCACGTGCCGCCGCAATATATTCACGTGCCGCATCGGCGTTTTTAATACGGCCTTCGTCCAACCACTTTTTCACCAATTTGTGTTCCGGTGCAATAACGCAGAACGTAACACCAAATATGGTATCAACACGTGTCGTATAAACCGTCATAACATCATCGCCAACACGGAAATCTACATCGGCACCATATGAACGTCCAATCCAGTTTTCCTGCATGATTTTAACTTTTTCAGGATAATCCACCAACGCCAAATCATCTATTAACCGGTCGGCATATTTTGTAATAGCCAGATTCCATTGTAATTTCATCTTTTTTTCAACCGGCCCATGACACCGTTCACAGCACCCATCTTCCAATTCTTCGTTGGTCAAGTTAGTCCGGCAATTTGGACACCAATTCATTGGCAATTCTGATTTATACGCCAACCCCGCACGCCAGAATTGAATAAACATCCACTGCGTCCATTTGATATATTCTGGATCAGATGTCGCAATTTTAGATTCCGGGTCAAAAGACAAACCCATAACAGAAATATCTTTTTCAAAAATCTTAATCAGTTCCGCCACAGAATCACGCGGGTGCTTTCCGATTTTGGTGGCATACTTTTCAGATGAAATTCCCATAGAATCGTAACCAATCGGAAACAATACATCATACCCACGCATACGTTTATAGCGCGCCATAACATCCATACCAGTATAAGGCAACATATGACCAACATGCAACCCCGACCCAGACGGAAACGGAAATTCAATCAAATTATAATATTTTGGTTTGGAACCGTCATTTTTTGGAACGAATGCACGCGCATCCGCCCAGCGACGTTGCCATTTTGCATCACGTTCAATTATCTTTTTTGCATCATCTGTCGCCATTTTTAATACTCCATATATGAAATATGCACAGGGCAGGTTAGCAAAAACACATAAAACTTTCAAGTTTTTTGTATTTTTTTAACAATTTTATACGGTATTATTTTACCGTATTGTTTTTTCTTGACTTTTCCGCGGGTTTAAGACATAATGATGCGAACTTTTTAATAAACAACAAAGGTAAAACAAAAATGGCAGCGACAAAATCGTTAAAAAAGTGCGAATTAGATGCCAAATGGTATTTGATTGACGCAACTGATTGCACGCTGGGACGTTTGGCGGCATACACCGCAAATATCCTGCGTGGCAAGAACAAGGCCACATGGACACCAAACATGGATTGTGGTGATCATGTAATAATTATTAACGCGGATAAAGTTGCTTTATCTGGGACCAAGGCCGATAAAACAAAATTCTATTGGCACACCACATACCCAGGCGGTATCAAAGAACGCACATTGGGTCAAATGCGCAGCGAAAAACCAACATTGTTGGTTAAAAATGCGGTTAAACGCATGATGGGGCGTCGTACCGCCGTTGCATTGGCAGACAAACGTTTGACCAAATTGCACGTATATGCTGGTGCAGAACACAAACATGCCGCACAAAATCCAACTGTTATAGATTTTGCCGGTCTGAATCGTAAAAACAAAAGGGGCGAATAATGGCAACTGAAACAAAGAAAACAACCGCCACAAAAAAGGCGACAACTGTTAAAAAAGCAGCCCCTGCAACCAAGAAAGTTGCAACGGCCAAGGCAACAAAAAGCACTGCAACTGTGTCCGTTCCAAAATTGGACAAGGCAATTTATGCCACTGGTAAACGTAAAGATTCTGTGGCACGCGTATATTTAATGCCGGGCAAGGGCAACATTGTTATCAACGAACGCCCAATGAACGAATATTTCCGTCGTCCAGTGTTGCAAATGATTCTGAATCAACCTTTTGCGGTTACAAAACGCGAAGGTTCATATGACGCATTTGTAATGGTTATGGGTGGTGGACTTTCCGGTCAAGCCGGTGCCGTCAAACACGGTATTTCCAAAGCACTGGAAAAATCTGAACCAGATTTACGCGGTGCATTAAAGGCCGCCGGGTTCCTTACCCGCGACAGCCGTGTTGTTGAACGTAAACACTACGGTTTCCGCAAGGCACGTCGTTCAACCCAGTTCAGCAAACGTTAATGTTTGGCGAATGGTTAGTAAAACGGTCGGATTACCGGCCGTTTTTTTATTATCTTTTAAACAATAAAATAACCAACCACTAACACTAAAATATGTTGAATTTGGAAAAAAATACATGTATACTTGCACGGCAATCATTTATTCAAAAGGGCTAATATTATGATTAAAAAAGAAAAAATCAAAGATTTACACTATACCGTTAATGGTTTCTTGACCGCAGCCGAAGTTCAAACGGCGGCCGATGATGTTCTGCAGAAATACGGCAAAGATATGAAAATGCCTGGTTTTCGTGCGGGGCACATACCACTTTCGGTTTTGCGTCAAAAATACAACGCATCCGCAATGGGTGAAGCAATTGATGCGTTAATGAACAAAGATTTGGAACAGTATGCCACCGACAAAAAAATTCGTCTTGCAGGCAGCCCCAAGGCCGATTTATCTGGGTGGGAAATTGGTAAAGATGTTGAATACACACTGGATTTTGATATTTTGCCGTCATTACCAGAAATAGATTTAGAAAAAATCACATTAACCAAGAAAACCGCAACTTTGGACGAAAGCGAAGTTGAAAAGGCCATTGAAAATTTGCGCCGCAGCCGCAGCACTGCCGAAAAACAAGACGCCAAGTACAAGGCCGCCGATGGCGACACCGCGGTTATTGATTTTACCGGCTTTATCGGTGACCAAAAATTTGAAGGTGGCGCCGCAAAAATGCACCACTTGGTTTTGGGTTCTGGTTCGTTTATTCCGGGATTTGAAGATCAAATTATCGGGCACAAGGCCGGTGATAAGTTTGACGTAAATGTAAAATTCCCAAAAGATTATCATGCCGATAACCTTGCGGGCAAGGCCGCACGTTTCGCAATCATGTTACACGAAGTTCGTAAACATGTCTTGCCAGAATTGAATGATGAATTTGCCAAGGGAATTGGATTTGAAACTGTTGAAAAATTACGGGAACATATCCGCAATATATTGAACGAACAATATGACGAAGCATCAAAACAAGAAATGCGTAACGAATTGTTGGACACATTGGCCGACAAAGTAAAACTTGATTTGCCGGAAACGTTGGTCGAACAAGAATTAAACATGGCACGTCACGAACATGAACACCACCATGAACACTGTGATGGCAAATGCGAAGATCATAAATTTGACGAAAAGAAAGAACGCAAAGAAGCCGAACGCCGCGTTAAATTGGGTCTGGTCTTGGCCGAATGGGGCACCCAAAATAAAGTGGAAGTCACCCGTGACGATATGCAACAGGCAATTTGGGCCGAAGCATCACGTTATCCAGATCCGAAACAGGTGTTTGAATTCTATAACAAAAATCAAAATGCGGTCACAATGTTACGCGGTATGATTTTTGAACGCAAGGCTTTGGATGCCATGTTGACACATGTTAAAACCAAAGAAAAAACAGTCAAAGCAACAGAATTGTTTCAACAGGCACCTGTAAAATAAAACAGCGAGGCAGAAAAATAAAACCGCCCACAGAGCAGGGCGGTTTTTTATTGTTCTAAAATCTGTCTGTGTCTATCCACCCCCAGGTGTACTGCATTGACCTTCGCCAATAATGAACATCCCGGTATTATCGGTAAAGCGTTGACTAGGGTCAACCTCGCACTGATCGGGACCTGTGGCGCCATTTACGTTGAGTATCATACCAGCAGGGCATGAATTTTTACATTCATTAACCGCCAACGCACCTGTTGACACCCCCCAATCAACAATGCATCCGTCCGCATAATATGGTGCTGAAACCTGCATTGTACATTGGGATGTGCCCCAATCACCCGGTTCACTGGCTGGACGCATATCTACCCCATCATTTGGCGATGGCACAATAAAAGGTAAATATCCCGGATAGCATTGTTTACAATACAACCTTTCAACAGAATAAATAACCGCACCATCAATAGATGTTGTACCGTACCGATAGGATTCTTCAACATAAAAATCCGCATTGGCATTTTGACATTTGACATCTGCGGCAACCGGTCCGTATTCTGCCGCTGTTATATTTCTGTCTCTGACCGCACATGTGCAATTTTTTGTATCCCATGCAGATTTGTTCGTTTTCCATTCCGCCGTTCCTATTTGGGCTCCTTGATCGCAATTCCAACCAATGAAAAAATGGTCTATCACAAATGTACTGCATGGGGTCGTATTATATTCACAGTGCGTTCCTCTTTCTATATGGCAACCATTTGTACCTGTTGGGGTGACCTCGTTTGTAATTGCACCGGTCGTGGTATCGCATATTTCATATTTATGGCAACCATTGGGGCAACCCGATACTTCCTTGCACTTTTTACCACTGCCTCCAACACCCGCAGGGCAATCATCATACCCATCACACCGCGGCAACGGTTCACACGTATAACAGTCATTTGGGCTGTGTCCGTGACCAGTTGGACATTCATCACAATAATAATCATAATCCATCATCTGAGCATCAGGGTCCCATACCTGTTGCTCAATACAATATTGGGTGGTTGAACACATATTTCCCGGCCACCCACATTGACAAGTTCCCGCATACAATGTGTACGGCACAAGCCCCCCACCAAAAAAAAGCAAGAGTAAAAAATTTGTCTTACGAAATCCCACCACAAAATCCTTTCCACAAAAATTATAGCACCAGCGCGAATTTCGTTGCAAGCGCAAAATGCATTTCGTTGAATTATTGCAAAAATTCGCTCAACAGTTGCACAAATAACGAAATAGGGCATCAAAAAACACAATTTTTTATAAAAAATCCGACAAAAACCGCAGAAATCCGCCATTTTTTTAATTTTTAGCATGGGAATAGGGCGGTTTTTTACAAAAATTCACCCAAGATTCAATATTGACACAATAAATCAAAACTTTTATACTACCATTAAAACGTATATTAAGAGGTGTTTTTCATGCAAATAGAAGATTTTCTCGTGATAGTCGCATGTGCTTTTGGGATCGCTATAGTTATTTGTTTTATACTATATATAATTGAATTTTTTCATGACTGGTTCAAACGCTTTCGTAAATAAGTTTTACACACCATAAACTTTCGCGCGTTCTAATTTCTATCAGCAAGCAAAATTTTTCATCAGGCATATATATTTGTATGCCAAAGCGGCTGAGAGCGAGCAAAATTATTTCAAACGTATATTTGTATGCCAAAGCGGCTGAGAGCGAGCAAAATTATTTTAGACATATATTTATATGACGAACGCGCCAAAAGAAGAGAGCCAGCAAATTATTTTTAATCGTATGTTTATATGTTCAGATACACACACCAAACATTGTGTGTCACAGCATCGCCAATATAAAAATTCATGCCTTTCATTACAATAAACTATACATAATATATATTATGCGCCTTTTATATATCGCAAATACAAGTGTGCCCCGCTGGTGAAATTTTGGTGTAAAAGAATGATTATGATAATAAATTTTTATTGTTTGGTATATCCCGGTCCATCGCCAGGAACAATTTCCCGTCCCTAAATTTAAGTATAAAATTTATAAAAATTTTGTTTAGTTTTTTAGAATTTTTATATGCAAAAATTTCACATTTTTGCCGTGAAAATCCGCCATTTTCGGTCAAAATATACCCCAAAACTGCCACCCGCCCTACTTCCTAAACCACTGTGTTACAACAATCGGATAATCACCCAATTTTACTATATATTTTTAATTTCTGATTTTTGGGAAAATCCGCGTTTTTCGCCCGATTTTGCCCAATTTTTGCAATAAAAAGACCGTGTTTAACCACGGTCTTGCATGTATTATTATAACCCCCAGTTAATTCATTCCATCGCGGCAAGACGTTCCAGTTGATCGGCCGCGATAAGTGCATCTATCATTTCATCTAAACCTTCTCCGCCCGCCAAAATATCATCCAGTTTATACAAGGTCAATTTAATACGATGATCTGTCACACGTTGTTCTGGGAAATTATACGTACGTATCTTTTCACTGCGGTCACCCGACCCAACCATACTGCGCCGTGAAGATGTACGCGCCGCATCTTGTTCCATGCGTTCTTTTTCATACAATTTAGACCGCAGAACCGCCATAGCAGTCGCTTTGTTCTGAATCTGACTGCGTTCATTTTGACACGTGACAACTATACCCGTTGGAAAATGTGTAATACGCACGGCACTGTCGGTTTTATTAACATGTTGGCCGCCCGCCCCAGATGCACGAAAAACGTCTATGCGTATATCTTTTTCTTCTATATCAATATCTATATCTTGGGCTTCTGGCATAACCGCAACAGAAACCGCACTGGTATGAATACGACCACCTGCTTCGGTTTCCGGAACGCGCTGTACACGATGAATACCAGATTCAAATTTCATACGCGCGTACACCCCGTCACCTTCTATACGGAAAACGACCTCTTTATACCCATGCAACGATGTGGCATTTTCTTCAACCATTTCTATTTTCCAACCATGTCGCATCGCATAAGATTTATATTGGTTAAACAAATCGCCCGCAAACAACGCAGATTCTTCGCCCCCAACCCCCGCACGGATTTCCATAATCGCACTGTTATCGTCCGCATCGTCCCGCGGAAGCAAGGCAATTTGTAACCGTTTTTCTATATCAGGTAAGACATGCTTTAGATTTTCCAGCTGTTCTGTCGCAATGTCGCGCAATTCCGTATCATGTTGCATTTCGGTCGCATCGGCAATCCCCTGCTTTACCTGAAAATACTCATCAACCAACGGCAAAATTTCTGCCAAATGCGAATATTCTTTGGACAAACGGGTTAATTCAGCCCCAGACACATCGCCCGAATTCATCTGACGCTGAATATCATCGGCACGTTGTTTTATATCTAAAAGTTTTTGATCTATTACCATTTTTACGCATTCCCCCGAACCAATTTTATTGCATCAGACAATGATAAAGTTTGCTGATTGCCACTGAACATATCTTTTACAGCCACAACCTTATTTTTTACTTCATCTTCACCAATTATCACGCTGTATTTAGCCATAATTTTGTTAGAATATTCAATCTGACTTTTGAACTTTTTTTCGGCATCCAAATACGCCACAGACGCAATTTCAGAATCACGAAATGCGTTCAAAACGGACATTGCATATGGCATATTATCGTTTCCCATAACCAATACAGCAACATCCACCCCGGATTCAAATTTTGATAAATCAATCTTGCCGGATTCAGATAGCGCGACAAAGATTCTTGAAAATCCGATTGCCGCCCCTACCCCAATTATTTTGGTTTTACTGAACTTTTCCACCAAATTGGCATAACGACCACCACCGGCCGCCGTACCCAATTCTGGATAGTCCTTTAATTTAAATTCAAAAACAAGCCCGGTATAATACGCCAACCCACGCGTGATGGACAAATCTATATTTGCATTTTTTACCCCCATTTCCGACAAGGTTGCCACAAAATCTGTCAGTTCTTTGATGGCCATGTCCAAGTCATCAGATTTACCGGCAAAATATTTATAACCGTTTGTAAATACAGATTTTATTTCGTTTTCCAGTTTTTCATTTTTCAATATATCCGCCAACCACGAAGAAAATTCTGCGTCATCAATCTTATCGCGTTTATCTATTAAAATGAAAATTTCTTTTTTCTGGTCTGGGGTCAATCCCAGGTAATTGAACAAGGCATCCCAAAACGGACGCGATCCAATCAGAACATAATTATCCCCGATGAATTCAGATACAGAATTTAATGTACGCTGAATCACGGAAATTATTTCCGCATCGTAATTCGTGGACAACGAATTAATATCCATTATGTCCATATCCATTTGATAGAATTCACGATAACGACCACGTTGCTTGCGTTCGCCACGATACCGTTTGGAAAACTGACTTGCCCGGAACGGAAACGTCAATTCATTCAGATGCCCCGCCACATAACGCGACAGTCCGACCGTCCCATCATAGCGTAATCCCATTTTTGTGTCGCCTTTTTGGAACAAATACATCTGGGTTTCAATTTCGTCCCAATTGTCTTTATCGGTCAGAACCTCGGCACGTTCTATTGCCGGCAAATCCAGATATGAAAATCCGCACGTACGCAAAACATTCAACATGCGCGCCGCACATGCATCAACGAACCGTTGCGCCGCCGGTAATAATTCTATGAATCCTGATAAAGGTTTTGTTGGTTTTAAATCCATTTTATTTTCCTGCTTTTTTTATTAACCGTTAAACCATGTATCATCAAAATGATACAACCATAAAATATGAAATTTAGGTTGCTAGAAACATACGCCCGCATGGGCGTGATGGACGACATAAAAGATGTTCCAATCTGTAATCATGCCCACATTATATACAAAACAGTTTGTATTTTCAATATTTTTATTGGCAAGAAATGCAATTTTATTTTGGCGCACAAATATTGCGAACCACCCGTCGTAACCGAAACAGTTTAAGAAACATATACACATCCAACGCCGCATACAACAGCAAATATATCGCAATGAACCAAACCAAAATTCCAATCGCCAAATTTGGTAAAAATAACAACACAAACGACAACAACACCATTATTCCGGCCGCAATCAAATCACGCATATAATGTTCAAAACCAACACGCGCCATATTGACTGCAAAAAACAGCATACGAAACGCGTTCAACAAGAACATTATTATAAATACATATATTATGCCCAACGCGGCATCTTGGGGATAAACACAAAATACAATCCCCAGAATCATTGTGACCAACCCAAAGAACACATCAAAAGCCCCAATGCCAAACCCCAGGTTTGACACAAAAACCATACTGGTGCGATACAAACCAAAAACAATCAACCCACCCCCAACCACAAAGGTTATTGCATTTAATATATCAATTGGTTTAACCAACATCAAAACCGCCACAGCTCCGAAAACCAACGCTTCGGCCAATAACAACGGCGCAGTATTACGATAAAGTTTGTTTATAACATGACCAAACTTTTCAACGCGTTCGTCACATGTAAGATTTTTATTGCGAAACATTATTTTTGCCTCTTTGGATTTTAACAAATATGCATGTGCAATGCAATACGAATAAAAGCACATAAAAAAGTTTGTTGCAAGATGAAAAATTCATAATTATAGTTCTATGTATGATTAACTATACCGACGCCCATTGTCATGTTATATCCGCGTCCCCCTGCCCGGACGCCTTGGCGGGTCGCATATGCAATGCAACAACACAAGATGAATGGGCCAAAATTTCAGAAACGGTGAACGACAAAAATTTTGCCTGCATTGGTATTCATCCGTGGAACATTGAATCTATTGCACCCGATTGGGAATCAGAATTGTATGATATGTTGGTCCGCAATCCAATACTGATGGTTGGGGAAACCGGTATGGATAAATACCATCCAAATATAGAAACCCAGGAAAAAATCTTTATCAGCCAAATGCAAATCGCATCAAAACTAAGACGTCCTGTTCATTTGCACTGTGTCGGCGCATGGGACAAAATATTGCATATATTCAAGGAATTATATCGAAACATGCCCCCGGTTATCGTGGCCCATGCGTTTAATGGTGACGAAAGCATTATTACACAATTGGCGGAAAAATATAATGTATATTTTTCTTATTCTACCCCAAATGATGCCCGAACAATTGCGCGTATTACACATACACCAACACAACGGTTGTTGATTGAAAGCGATGCGCATGATGAACAAACCGAAATCCAAACCATAGAAGACGCATCAAACACCATTGCCAAAATTCTGGGGCAAGATGACGATTTGTTTATTGAACAAATATATCAGAATTTCCAAAGGGTTATAAGCTATGTCCGACCAATTGACTAGGTGTCGCATGTTATTCGGCGATGAAAAAATTCAGAAATTACAAATCGCAACCGTAATGGTTGTTGGGTGTGGTGCCGTTGGGTCTTTTGCAATCGAAGCATTGGCACGAACCGGCATTGGAAACATAATTGTAATCGATTTTGACAGAATAGAAGAATCAAATATTAACCGACAAA
>CACXXP010000016.1 GCA_902771695.1 uncultured Pseudomonadota bacterium
GGCGACGCCCTGTTCGCTTCCGGCGCTACGATCTCGACTTACGCCGATAGATTTCTTCCCTCGCTGCGCGTTGACGGCGCGCTCTCCGTGAGGGGCCCCGTCACGATAACGCTGCCCAACTCCTACACCACCGAAGAGGGCTACTTCAAAATCATCGAGGCGAAATCCATGACGCTCGAGAACGGCGCGTATTTCGTGCTAGATCCCAACTGCCGGTTCTTGGACACCGAGACAAACGCAAATTATGCATACCAGGCCGAGCTTGTCACCACCGACCGGGCAGTGTACCTTCATCTCTACAACGTGCAGCCGTCCGGCAACAACTACTACAAGCCGGCGCATCTGCGGGGCAACGACCTGTGGACGACCGCCGCAAACTGGGTGCGCGGCCACACGCCGCAGAGCGGCGACGGCAACATCCTCTTCAACCATCACATCATACAACCATTCACATGCATCTTCTGTGAATCCATCATCAGAATCCTGAAATATTATATAATTTGAAGAAGCATTACGAACACCAATATTACGTGGTTTTGATGGGGATTGTGAATTACGTGATGTTAGTTTTATCCCAAAAGGTACTTTTGTTATAAAACCGCACAGATTGCATGATGTGTTGGATATAATTTTTGCAAATGCTAAGGCCGAATATACGGACAAACGCGAGGTTATGAAAATTCTAAAATCTGCGGTTGATAACGGAAATGACGCAAATGTCCAAACCGAGCATGTTAAAAATGTTAAAGACATGCTAGGTAAAGATAGAGTGCTGGATTAAATATTGCAAAATGCGTGTGCATATTCTAAACTGGGAATATAACCAAAGGTGAAAGTTATGAGAAGGATATTTATGTTGTTGGGAATATTGTGTTTGTGTGGTTGTGCCGCAACAAATAACGCGTTGTATACTAAGAACCCAAAGTGTACCAATGTGAAAGAATTGAAAGTTTTTCAGGTGGTCAAAGGTGGGGCTTTAGCCACAGTAACTTCTAAAGATCCAATAGTTGTATACGTTCCAGAATCAGATAAATATACATTGTATGATGGGGTCAAAATAAAGAGACCAAGGAATGAATGTATAGTATATGACGGTGTATATAAATACATGACCTTCGGTGAAGATAGCGGGGTTATAAAATATATGGTGTCAGGAAAAGAGACAAATAGGGTGGAATATTCTGCTAACGAAAAGCAAAAAACGGTTCCAATCGTAAAATTTGAAAAAAGATGGTAGGATATGGAATAAAAGACCGTCCGTAATGGACGGTTTTATTTTCTGGTGGGCCTGGGGGGATTTGAACCCCCACGGGTTTCCCCACTGGAACCTAAATCCAGCGCGTCTACCAATTTCGCCACGGGCCCATAAAGTCGCATTTTCTATACTATGATAAAAAACACTTGATTTCCAGTAAAAAATAACCTAAAATCCCGTGCAGTATAAACAAAAAAGGCAAATAAAATGGCATCTAAGAAAGGCAGCAAAGAAATCGTCCGTCTGATGAATAAAGAAACAGGGACATATTATACGGTTAAAAAGAACAATAAAACCGCAACTGGTAAAATTACACGTAATAAATATGACCCGAAATTGCGTAAGCATGTAAAAATGACGGAAACAAAAATGCCACACTAATCATTAGTGTTATTGGTTATTAAAAACACCGGCGTTTGCCGGTGTTTCTTTATTGCAATTGCACAAATCACAAACCATTATTTCCCGAATTTGCCACTGCGTGGGAAACCAACAGGTATGGTGCGACCCTGGGTTGCACGTTTGCCAACCCACGGATGCCAATCGTCCAATTTGGTCGTTCCGCGGCCCGTGGTCCAACCAAAACCATCCGCCGCATTAAAGAACATTACATCCAAAACGTATGTGCGTTCGGCGTTGTATTTCTGTAAAATTACACCCTTGCCACGTATCATTTCTGGGATTTCGGCGGCACCGAATATCAACAGTTTATCATTTGATCCAGACATCGCAACCGTATCGCCATCAACCGCAACACAGAATGTCGCCGGATTTCCATCGTCAACGTTCATAACCTGTTTGCCAGTGCGGGTCTGGGCAACGCAATTTTCCCCACTAACAATAAACCCGTTCCCATGGCGTGATACAACCAAATATTTTGCAGATGTATCCAATACAAACGCACGGACAATATTTTCTTCGGCACCGATATCCGCCATCATACGCACCGATTCACCAAATCCACGCGCCGATGGCAAATCGTTTGCAGACAATGTGAACATGCGCCCCGATGACCCAAACAGGTTGATTTTATCGGTGGACATTGCATGAAACGCGGTTTGCAATTCGTCACCTTCCTTGAATTTCAAATCCAAGTTATTCAAATCCATGTGACCTTTGGCGGCACGAATCCAACCCATTGTGGACAGAATTACCGTGACAGGTTCTTTTTCAATGAATTCTTCGGCGTTCACAACGATTTCTTCGGTAACAGCCGCCCATGTTGTGCGACGACGACCCAATGCGGTCTTTTTATCATATTGCTTTTTAATATCGGCAAACCATGCCTTGATTTGACTGTTTTGGATTTCTTCGTCCGCCAACAAAGCCATCAATTGTTCACGTTCTTCACGCAGGTTTTTATCTTCGCGCCGTATTTCCATTTCTTCCAATTTACGCAACGCGCGCAGGCGGGTGTTCAATATAGATTCAACCTGAACATCGGTTAATTGAAATTCCGCCATCAATACGGCCTTTGGATCGTCTTCGGTTCGGATAATTTCAATAACGCGGTCCAAATTCAGATACACAATAAGTAATCCACCAAGAATTTCCAATCGTTTTTCAATGTTGCGTAAACGCCATTGTGACCGGCGGCGCAGGACGTTTTTCTGGTGTTTAATAAATTCGGTCAAAACATCGCAAATGCCCATGACACGTGGCGCACCGTTGGAATCAATAACATTAAAGTTCATGTTGAATTTGTATTCCAAATCGGTCATCGCAAACAGGTGTGCCATCATTTTATCCGCCGGAACATTACGGTTTTTCGGCGTTATAACAATTCGCACATCGGTTGTTGATTCATCGGATATATCGTCCACCAGTGGCAATTTTTTCGCATCAACCATTTCGCCAATCTGTTCCACCAGTTTAGATTTGATGATTCCATACGGGATTTCGGTAATTACAACCTGGTACCCGCCACGTTCCAATTCTTCTATTTCATAACGTGCACGGATTCTGAATGCACCCTTGCCAGATTCATAGTTTTTAACGATTGTGTCAAAGTCGTCTATTAAAACACCGCCTGTTGGAAAATCAGGTCCAATCATTTTACGCATAACCTGGGCGGTGGTGGCGTCTGGGTGGTCAACCATCAGCGTTAATGCATCGCAAACCTCGGCCACGTTATGTGTCGGAATATTCGTTGCCATACCCACGGCAATTCCCATGCCACCATTGGCCAGCAAGTTTGGAAATGCCCCCGGCATAACTGTTGGTTCGGTGGTTGTGCCATCAAAGTTTGGCATCATATCCACGCTGTCTTCGTCAATGCCGTCCATAATCAGCATTGCTGCTTCGGTCATTTTGGATTCGGTATAACGATATGCGGCCTGGGGGTCACCGTCAATATTACCAAAATTACCCTGGCCATCTATTAATGGATAACGTACCGAAAAATCTTGGGCCAAACGGACCATTGCATCATAAACAGACGAATCGCCATGTGGATGATAGTGTCCCAAAACGTCCCCAACAACCGTTGCACATTTACGAAATGCGGCCGCCGGTGACAATTTTTGCCGTAACATAGAATATAAAATACGGCGGTGAACCGGCTTTAGCCCGTCACGCACATCGGGCAGGGCACGCGACACAATCGTACTGACCGCGTATGACAAATAACGCGTAGACAGTGCATCTGCCAACTGTTGTGAATCAATTTTTTCTACGATTTCTTTTACCATAACGATATAAAATTAGAACATTTAAAAAAAAATAACAACCAAAAAAGCAGTGTTTATTGCCCAATTTTGTTTTTTATTTCGCGGATACGGGCCAATATTTCACGCAAATCGGCGTCAGTTACCGATGGCGTGGGGCGATTACGCACTTCGTCCGCAAGAACAATGCATAATGTGGCCAGCAACGAACTTTCCGGTAATGGACCAATTTTATCCAGAATTTCACGGGCACGCATGTCAACCATTTGCCCCAGTTCAATCAGACGGCCTTCTTGGCCATCTTCACACCCCATGGGGTAGTTTTTGTTAACAATTGGTATTGAAACTACACTCATTTTATCTTTTTATTCCTTAATCAACCGGTTTCAATTTCTTTAATATTTCAACAGATTGGTCAATCAACTCGGCCGCCCGGGCGTTTTTTGCCCGTAAATTACGCACCTGTTCGGTTAAAATCGCAACCTCCAGGTCGGTTTGCTTGCCTGCATTGACCGCTGTGGCGCGCAAACGAGCCGCACCTTCTTCTAATTTGGTCAATTCTTGAAAGATTTGATCCTTGATATCCGACATATTGTCATTTTAAGATATTTTTTATATGCGTTCAACCCCAAAATGTGATATAATCGTCCCGAAAGGTTTTTGTGGGGATTGCAGATGAAAAAGAAAATTGTGTATATTTCAGGTTCAGATGTCTTTGATGTAAACGATGTCCGGGCCGCATTTGACGAAGTTAGAAGCATGCTTCATTTAGATTCAGATACAATATTATTCGGGGTACCGGTCGATGAAGAATCAGCAATGCCGGAATCTGCGGATGCAGTAACCGAATCAGTTGCTGAAGATAATGCACCAATTGAACAGAAATCAGATTACAACACTGATTTCAATATGGAATATGACCAAGAACCAGAACCGGTTGTTGAAGATGTTCAGTTTTGCGATGAAGAACCGACCGAGGAAATGGCAACCAAAGAAGTTATTGTTGCCAATTCTAATGATACCGAAGAGATTGCACCGGTTGTTCCAATACAATCTGTGTTAAAGGCATCTGAAACCAAAAAAGCAAAAGGTACAAGCACCCGCAAGAAAAAGACGGCCAAAGTGGAACAAGAAGAAACTGTGGCCGAATCAGAACCAAAAGTAGAAATGGTCGCGGTCGCAGAAACGGAAATCGTTGCCCAAGCAATAGATTCGTCAGAACCAACAAAAGAATCGGATGAACCAGCCCAAGAAACAATCGCCGTCCAAGATGAAGAAATTGAAGATATGATAAATGACGATATGCCAACCGAACCCAAAGAAAAAACTTTGGAAGAATTGTTGGAAAGCATGACGCCATTGCGTGAAGATGTACATACGGATGCAACCACTGATACGCAACCAGTTGAAGAAATAGATGCAACACTGGAAAGTTTGGCAAGTGAATTTGTGGATACACAAACCGCAATACCAACTGGCAAAAAAGGAACAGGACGTGGCAGAATTGGTAAATTGAAAAGTGTGTTATTGCCATTTTCAAGTAAAAGAAAAGATGATACGGGTTTAATGGGTGATTTGTTCGGTTGGGCCGGTGTCGCCGCAAATGATGATGATTTTACTATACCCGGTTTCTTTACCAATGCCGCGGGCAAAAAATAAAACATAATGAACCAGGCCGAAACTATTAAAAGATTGCTTGAAAATACCGGTTTACATGTTGACGGTATTGTGGATGGTTTTATCGTCATGGAAGACCCGGCGTGTATATTGCGTGGGTTCCAAAATTTCCTTAGTGATGCGTGGATTGCGTTGACAGTTATCACAGGATTCATGATAATGATTTGGGGAATCGCCAAAATTCGCGGTGCCAAGTTTTCAGAATTTAATTATTTCAAAACATTGACAATGATTTTTCTGGTTTTGTCATTGATGTGGCCAATATTGAATATAATTTATGGCGGAAATTTACTTGGCAAGGGGTGCAAGAAAATCAAAGTTCCATTGGACGAAGTACAAACATTGCTGGCCACACGTGTCGGTGGAAATTCGGATTCTTGGCAATACGAAGATATCGATATTTATGATTCTGGACCAATTTATGATGGGGGACGCACAGACCCAATTCCCCCAGATATAGATTATTTGCTGGATGATGCCGACAGAACGGATGAATAATTATTGCAACAGCAATAAATCGCGCATTGAATATAAAATTCCCCCAGATACAACGCAATGGTCGTGTAATATCACGCCGATTGCGGCAAGTTTGTTTTTAAGTTCAATTGTTATTTGGACATCTTCTTGTGAAAACGATGTTTGTGCCTTTGGATGATTGTGTACCAAGATTACAAATTTTGCACCCAATGTCATACTGCGGCCAATAATTTCACGGTCATAAATTGTTGTGCAATCAATTGTACCGTGGCTGTGCAATTCGTCTTCCAATAATCTGCGATCTGAATCCAGATACAATATATGCATTTCTTCAACACCTTTGCCCCCCAACATCAATTTACAATAATTATTGAATTGTTCGGGCGTATGAAAAATAGGTGTTTTTGCGCTGTCTGCACGATAACCAACCAAAAATATTTTCTGGATTACTTTTAGAAAAATTGCCGTGTTTTTACCAAGACCCGGAATACGACACAGTTCGTCAAATGGCGCCGAAAGTATCGGAAATATACCGCCGAATTTTACCAACAACATTTTTGCCAATGGTTTGACATCACGACGTGGAATTGCGTAACTTAATAACAATTCCAACAATTCATAATTTGCCAGTTTGTCATCAAGAAAGTTTTGACGTAATCTTTCACGGTGTCCGTTGCGAAGTAATAAATCGTCTTTGTTGTCCACCATTGTTTTGTCCATTTAGACCATTTTTTCTGTAAATATTATTACGCCGTCTTCGGTAATGCCAAGTGTATGTTCCCATTGGGCCGACAGTCCCCCATCAACCGTGCGTGCCGTCCAACCGTCTGGATCGATTTTGCATTCTGGACGTCCAGTATTTATCATCGGTTCTATTGTAAATACTAATCCTGGGACCATTTTTACTTTGTCCCACATTTTGTCATAGAAATGAAAAATTTGTGGATCGTCGTGCATAACTTTGCCGATACCATGTCCAACAAAATCACGTGATATTGAAAATCCATGGGGTTTAACAACCGCTTCTATGGTTTTGCCAATTTCTGACAATGGAACCCCAGGTGCACATACAGCGATTGCCGCATTTAATGCGTCTTGGCATGTTTGGACCAATTCGCGTGCACGTGGTGATACATTTCCAATCATAAACATACGCGATGAATCGCCGTGAAAACCTTTGTATTCGGCGGTCAAATCAACATTAACGATATCACCATCTTTCAATATAACATCATCACTTGGAATACCATGTACAATAACATCATTAACAGATGTGCAAATACTTTTTGGATATCCCTGGTAACCCAAATCCGAAGAACGTGCACCATTTGCGTGCAAGAAATCCGCAACCATTCTATCTATTTCACCGGTTGATATACCCGCACGAATGTAAGGTGTTATGTGGTCAAAACATCGTGCAACCAAATCACCCACAACACGCAAACGCTTAAAATCTTTTGGTGCGTATACAGACGATAACATTTTAATTCCTCCGTTTAATAGACATCTTGTATGTTTTCAATACAAGTTTCAATGCAAAATCACGTAACAATATTTCCGATGGCATCCCAGTAGTTCGGATTTGTGCCTCAAGTTCATTAAGGCGAATTAAAACTGCGCTGATGTCATCCGCAGTCCATATTTTCATGGCAACCTTGAATTTATCGGCAACTTTCCAGAAAAGGCGTGGCAATTGTCCATCAACAACCGCCGTCAACAGTGTCTTGAAATGCCGGTCCAGCATGCGAACCATCATATTGGGTTCGGCACCATCATATAATAACCGGTCCAATGCCAGCATTGTTTGCTGAATATGTCCCGCCGTTAAAGAATATAAAAAATCATCAGTGTTTGATGCCCCTGTATCAGGCAGGCATTTTTCAACATCATCTAAATCAATTGTCTTTTTATCGTCAACATACAGGGCAATTTTTCCCAAGAAACCCCGTGTTATTCCACGATCACCCCCAAGGTGTGTTGTCATATATATCATGGCATCTGGTGATATCTGTTTAATTCCAGCAACCGTAAATAATTCATTTCGGATAAGTGTTTCTAAAGTTTTGGCATCGTCAGTATAGCATGCCACAGCGGCAACATTATCGCCTGATTCAAACAGTGTTCGTAATGATCCCCCAGAACGCAAATCACCGGCGGTCACAATTACCATGGCATCTAAACCAGGGTGTTCAATTAAATCTTTGATTGTTTTGGAATCAGAATCACCCGCATTAGAAATTATAACCATTTTGCGCCCACCAAACATGGACGGGGTGCACGCTTCGGCAAACAGTGCATCTTGTTTATCGCGCAGTTCCGCAGAATCAAGTGCAAAGATATTGTCTTTTTCTATGGCCAGAACCTCAATAGATTTATCGCACAATTCGTCAACCAAACCCGCATCGGGGCCGTAAATTAAAACCGCACGAACAGTGGTCAGGCCTTTTGTAAAATCAGATTCTTTCCATTTCATTTTTTCTGTTCATACGCCGCAACGTCTGCAATTGCACGCGTCCCAATTTTATCGGCCAACACGGTGATAGTATTGGCAACCGCATTATTATATGACGCATTTGCCGCGACAAGATAACGCACAAAAGTGTATGATTCTGATGCAATTTCGGTCCCGGCGGCAATTTGTTCATCGCCATGTTTCAATACATAATTTGCGCGTAATTGAATTTCTTGCCATGTGGCATCACCAGTTCTTTCCAACGCTTTGTATTTTGTTGTTGGGTTATCCAAAGATACGGTAAGGGTATATGGGGCGGTTGGTTCTTTTTGACCGCCAAATTTACTGTTTAATGCATTACGCAATTCAATTCCGTTAATACCATTAATTGTTGATACATATATATCAGTTTTATCCCCAGAAAACATCGGGGTAAAACCACACGCACATAATGTTAAAAGACACAAATATTTTTTCATGTATATTCCTTGGATTCATAAAAAATATTGTTTTCTTGTTGCAATTTATTCATATAATACCTAGAGTTTTATTAAATCGCAAGGGGGAAAGATGAATATTTTTCTTGTAATGTTGATATCTGTATTTATGGCGGCATATTATATGTTTTTTGCCCCATCGGCCCGTGTGCCCGAACAAGAAACGAATACTGCGGTTGCGGTTTCTGATTTGCGGTCTGTGGCAGAATGCACATTGGCGACGCATAATGCACAAATCACAGGAACCAATTTTGATGACGTCTGTGTTGAACAAAATGATATAAAAAGTGAATTCATTTGCCTGGATTCTCGTTCCGCAATTACCTCATGCGAAGGCAGCGGACTGAAACGGCCCAATGCAAGTTTTATTATAACAACCACAGGAACCATAAATGCATCCGATTATAATGCGATGATGGAAATTTTAGAAAAGAATTTTTCAACAACTGGGACATTTGGCATATACCAAGATGGTGTAATTGTATCGGCTGGGACGGCCGCAACACGCAAGGTTCCCGAAGCGGTGCAAAAACAATTGGATTTACAAGATGGTCAAGTAATTTATATGACACATTATGATATTCCTGATCCAGACAGGGTTTTCACCGGTTCATCTGGTGATGATGTTACATGCCCGGCCGGTACAAATAAAACATATCGTTTCGGTCGTTGGCAATGCATTGGATATAATCTAAAGACAACATGTGGGGGCGATATGATATGGGATGCGTCCGTTATGGAATGTGTACCAGACGAATCACGTAAACCTTTGTGTGCAGGACGTCAAACGGCTGTTATTGTTGATGATGTGTGGGAATGTGTGAATCCGGTTGTGGAACGTCATTGTGATGGTGATTTGATTGCGCGATTGAATTATGAAACATTAGAATGGGAATGTGTTGAAGACCCGAATAAAATATCAACTGGGCGTAAATGCAGTTTGTCTGGGGGACAGGTGCGTCGTGGTCGTGGTGGTGCAACGGTGCGAATCGCTACAAATGTATGCACAGATTGCGAAAAAATGATACTGCACGAAAGTACATGCGAAACGGTTTGTGTTCCCGATGCAACCAAATTAACGAATCCACGTTGTTATCCCGGTCGCAGTACCGAATGCAATGGTTCTGCACGGGCGTTCTATTTTGGATTTCCAAATGCCGCATATATAAAAAATGTTGATGGTATTACCGAAGAAGATGTGAAATTTGATTCGGTCCATTCCCAGAATCGAAAATTTAATTGTCTTGATTGTGGTGATGGCACAATAGATAGAGAAAAATCAAAACCTCCTTTTACCGCCGTATGTGCAAATTAGAAAAGGTCGCATTACTGCGACTTTTTTTACGATTCACACCAATAAAGAATCGGTTATTATTCTTAATATCATGTAATTACCGTATATTTTATAAAAACTATATATAGTGCGTTTTTTGAGTTGTGTTATCTATATGTTGATAAAAATGTGTTTTTCGAATCGTTTTTTTGCATAAAAATAGGATTTTATTGACACAAAATATATTTTGGTGCCTTTGCTTGACAAAAAATATCAGCTGAAAGCCGCAGATATCCGCCATTTTTAAAAGTAAAGCGAAAAAATAAAAAAAATTGCATTTTATGTATTGTTTATAAATCATAAAAACTATATATTGTTGTAGAAACAATAAAACGGACACAATATATTGTGTTTTTGACAAAAATCGGAGTTTATATAATGTCTGACACAAATAAGGAAGTTAAAATGCAGGTTGCGCCGACATTTGTTTGTAATGTTATGAGTGTTAAAAAACGTTCTGGTGAAACGGTTGCATTTGATGCGCGTAAAATTTATGAAGCAATTAAAAAAGCGGCCTGTGCCACAAATGAAATATCTGATGAATATGTTGCCCAAATCACAAACGAAGTTTTAAATGATTTGGACAATAATTTTATGGGGCGCACGCCATCGGTTGAAGAAATCCAAGAAATAGTTATAAGAAAGTTGATGGATTCTAAATCTTACAAGACAGCCGAAGCATATATTATATATCGTCAAAAACATTCTGAAATTCGTAACGCGAATGTTGATGCAATTGAAATCATTGAAAGTTATGTTGGTGGTTCTAATTGGCGTATCAAAGAAAATGCGAATATTGGTTATTCTATTGGTGGGCTTATTTTGCGAACCAGTGAACGCGTTACCGCGGAATATTGGCTGAATATGTTCCCCGCTGAAATTGCTGATGCGCATCGCAGTGCGGCGATTCATATTCATGATTTGGGGTGGTTGACCGGATATTGTGCCGGTTGGTCATTGCGTGAATTGTTATACGAAGGTTTCAATGGGGTTCCGGGGTATCTGCAATGTGAACCGGCCAAACATATGGCAACGGCGATATCGCATATGGTGAACTTTCTTGGTACATTGCAAAATGAATTTGCTGGGGCCCAGGCGTTTTCGTCTGTGGATACATATTTGGCACCGTATGTTCGTGTTGATAAAATGTCATATGCAGATGTCAAAAATGCTATGCAGACGTTGGTGTTCAATTGTGCGGTGCCATGCCGTTGGGGAACCCAAACACCGTTTATCAACTTTACATTTGATTGGACCTGTCCAAAGGATTTGCGCGCGCAACGTCCGTTCATTGGTAAAAAGCAAGTTGACTTTACATACGGTGACTTGCAGGCCGAAATGGATATGATAAACAGGGCATTTATTGAGGTTATGACCGAAGGCGATGCACATGGTCGTCCGTTCACATTCCCAATTCCAACATATAACATCACAGACGATTTCCCATGGGATCATCCAAATGTTAAACCATTGTTTGATTTGGCGGCAAAGTATGGTATTCCAAATTTCCAGAATTTCCTTAATTCTGATTTAAACCCGACAGATGTTCGATCTATGTGTTGCCGTTTGCGTTTGGATGTGCGTGAATTATTGAAACGTGGCGGTGGGTTGTTTGGGTCTGCAGAAAAGACCGGATCAATCGGTGTTGTCACAATGAATTTGGCGCGTTTGGGGTATCTGCACAAGGGTGACCGCGATGGTTTGTTCCGTGAATTAGAAAGATTGATGAATATGGGACGTGAGGTTTTGGAAATCAAACGTCGCGTTATAACCAAACATATGGATAATGGTTTGTATCCTTTCACAAAGCGCTATTTGGGAAATTGGAATCATCATTTTTCCACAATCGGTGTGAATGGCGCAAACGAAATGGTGTTGAACTTTACAGATGGCAAAGAAAACATCGCAACGCCGTTTGGTAAAAAGTTAGTTCTGGATTTGATGGACTTTATGCGTGATAAATTGGCAACGTTCCAAGAAGAAACAGGCAATCTGTATAATCTGGAGGCGACGCCAGCCGAAGGGTGTTCATATCGTTTTGCAAAAACCGATGTGAAAAACTTCCCTGATATTATAACCGCCGGCACACGTGAAGCACCATATTATACGAATTCAACGCAATTACCGGTGAATTTCACAGATGACCCGTTTGTTGCATTGGAACACCAGGAAGAATTGCAGAGAAAGTATACGGGCGGAACAATGTTGCATCTTTACATGGGCGAACCAGTATCATCTGGCGAAGCGGCCCAAAAGATTGTCCGCACGATATTTGAAAACTACAAGATTCCGTACATGACACTTACCCCGACATTTTCAATATGTCCAAAGCACGGGTATTTGCCGGGTCGGCATGAGTTCTGCCCAAAGTGCGATGCAGAATTGGGAATAAATCCTGATACCGCATCAAACAAGGCATAAGAAACAAACAAAACAAATAAACAAAAAAAGGAAAAGGAGAGTAAAAATGGTCGCAAACGAACAACAAAGAACACCTTGTGAAGTATTTTCACGCAGCATGGGTTTCATTCGCCCAACCAAGAATTTCAATATTGGTAAGTATTCTGAATTCTGCGAACGAAAAACATTTACTGAAGCAAACAGTTTGACGGCCGGTGCACGCCACAGTGAATTAATGAAAAAGGCGGCATAACATTATGAAGGATATTCAGATTGGGGGATTGGTATCGTTCACAACGATAGATTATCCGGGCAAATTGGCGGCAGTGCTGTTTTTGGTTGGTTGTCCTATTCATTGTGCGTATTGTTCCAATCCACATCTGATATCGGTCGGGGATGGTGAATATGACCCCGAAAAAGTTTTAGAATGGTTGCAGACGCGCAAAGGAAAGCTGGAAGCCGTTGTTTTTTCTGGGGGCGAGGCATTAATGCAGGCGGATGCAACCATTGATTATATGCGTCGTGTGCGGGAAATGGGATTTTTAATCGGGCTGCATACGAACGGTTTTTATCCAGAAAATCTTGCGCGGGCAAGTGAATATATTGACTGGGTTGGCATAGATTACAAGGCAACCAAGACGAATTACGAAAAATTGACGGGCGTAAATATCGCGTATGACCATTTAATCAAAAGTTTGGACGTATGGGCCAAGACCGGTAAACCGGCCGAGGTTCGTGTAACGTGTGATCCACGTTATGTTTCCACCGATGATTTATTGGAAATTGCACAAGATGTGGCAAAACGAGGTTACAAGAATTTCGCCGTTCAAAAATATGTTCCTCATTTTGAAGACGAAGAACATAAAACAACATCTGCAATGCGCGAAGCATTTTTCAATAATGCCGAATTACGCGATAAAATAAACGCATTATTTGATACTGTCATTTGGCGCGAATAGGGCATTTTCCAATTTTTTTGCGAATCTGTTTATTACGTTTTTTTAAATACTTTAATTGTTTCCGATACAGTCGGTTCCATTCGGTTTCATCCTTGGGAAATGGGCTAAAGTCAGGGTTTTTAAATCCATCCATCCCTTTTTTAAACATATCACCCCCAATAAAGAATTTTATTTTCCCTCCTTGGACATATGAACCATCCAGATAAAAGAATTTTACATAGTTATCAAAATCTTTGAACAAATTGAAGAATTTTTTATCCGCTTTTAGCACTTCATAAAGTGGGCTGTCCCTTTTTTCTTCATCTTTTTCATAGAAACGCCTTATACATTCCAATGTTAAATCAAATCTGTCTTTGATTTTGTGATTACGTCCGCGGGCCATATTTACAGAAATTGGATATTTGTGTTTGGGAAATATTATTTCTCCGCCAATTGTAGATGCAGCCCTTACATATTTTTTCAATTTGTTTTTATAATGTTTAATGTTTTTATCAGGAATGAATTCTTTCTCTTGTGGTGCGTACCTTTCCTGCATATTAACAATAGAATCACTGGCAAAGCGTGATTTTGTTAAATCATTTCCATAGTAAGTTGGGTTGTTCCAATATAAATAATCATATTCCGGGTCGTTCCCGATTTTCAGGTCAAATAATTCACCCTCATGTAATACCTTTTTATATATACATGCCTGGTATTCACGCAGGGTTGGACTGTATGTATCTATGTCGCGCACTTTATCGTGGTTATCCAAATATTGTGTGACAAAACGATCGGTATTCTCGTCAATATCTTTTATAAAATTATATGTGACATCAATTTTCATTTAAGTATCCTGTTATATCGTAATAACTTTATCAATTTTTATATTTTTTGCAAAGATTTCATCATGTGATACCAGTAGTATTGCACCACGATATTGATTCAAGGCGTCTTCCAGAATCGCGATACTTTTGATTTCCAGGTTGTTTGTAGGTTCGTCTAGAATTAATAAATCTGGTTGATTTTCACCGCCCAAAATCGCCGCCAATGTCGCCTTTAATAATTCACCACCCGACAGCATTGAAACACGTTTTGATGATGTGTCGCCACGAAAACCAAAATTCGCAGCAATCATGTGTGCATCGTGTTTTAGGCATCCAGATATATCCATTATGTTTTCAACAATCGTTTTATTGCGATCTAAAACAGATAAATCTTGGTTCAAATATGCGATTTTTCCGAATGTTTTTACAACCCCAGAATTTGCGGTCAATTCGCCACAAATAATTTTTATAAGTGTTGTCTTACCCGCACCATTTTTGCCGCATAACCGCACACGCGTGCCACCATACATTGTAAAATCAAAATCATCAAAAATAACCCGATTACCATACGCAAAATGTAAACCAGAAATACTGACCAGTTCTTTGCTGTAAAATGGTTTGCTGGGCAATGGAATTTTTATTTTATCTTCGCGCATTTGTTCGGACAAAGATTGCCGTAATGTAATTTGTTCATCTAATTTCTTTTGTATTATCGCGCGTTTTTTTGCTTCGGTCTCTTGGCTTTTGCCCTTCAATGCATTTGCGGCGATTGGACTACGGCGGCCGTTTGCAACATCTTTGCGTTGTTTGGCCTCGTGATGTTGGCGGGTGTTTTGCGCGATATCAATAGTCCTATTCAGTCGCCGAATTTTTTTCTCGCTGTCGGTGTATTTTGATTGCAGGTTTTCAGATTCTAAATCCTTTTGCGCGGTATAGAAATCATAATTGCCCCCATACACGCGCAATTGTCCATTTGTCATTTCTATAATTTTATCCATGTGTTGCAACAATTCCCGGTCATGCGAAACAATTACCACACCAAATGGATACGATTCCAACGCAGAAAAGAATCTTTGCCGTGCATCTGTATCTAAATTATTCGTCGGTTCATCCAGCAGCAATATTTCTGCGCCACTGTCAAATGCACGGGCAAGTGCAAAACTTTGGCGTTCGCCACCACTTTTGGAATCGTGCATTTGTATTTGTGGCATGTAATATATACAGGCGTCACGGGTCACAGTTCCGGAATCCGGTGTGATTTCACCGGCCACAATTTTTAATAATGTTGTTTTACCACATCCATTGTCGCCAATAATCGCCACCCGTTCATAATCATTGAACGTGACGGACAGATTCGCAAATAAATCACTTGCGGAATCATAACTGAAAAATACATTTGATAAAGAAATGAAAGCCATAACAAAAACCTTTTAATGTTGCACTTAAACCACGCACAAAATTGTGCGAACAAGATAAAAATTACAACATTACATGCGCATCGGTTTTTGTCCTTTGGTTTTGTTATATGTGTACAGTATAGATTAATAATATAAAAAATCAAGTTTTTTCTGATGGATGCGTGATGATGCAAAATATTATTATTGATATGGGGCGAATGAATTTGTCGCACGTTTGGCAAAAAATACCATTATTCTTGTAAAAATCCACCAGATTGCATTTTCCACAATTTTGCGTAAATACCTTTCTTGCGCAACAGTGAATAATGGGTTCCACTTTCTGCAATTTGACCGTGATCCAACACGATAATTCGGTTCATGCTTTTTAATGTAGATAACCGATGGGCGATAACGATAGTTGTGCGACCCTTGGATAATTTTGTAAAAGATTCTTGGATGACACCTTCGGTTTCACTGTCCAGGGCGGATGTGGCCTCGTCCAAGACCAAAATAGGTGCATCTTTCAAGAATGCACGTGCGATGGCAATGCGTTGACGTTGCCCACCAGATAGTTTAATGCCACGGTCACCAATGTATGTGTTGTATTTATGTGGCGTTGATAATATAAATTGGTCGGCATCTGCATCCCGGGCCGCACGATGAATTTCATTGTCGTTGGCATTTGTGCGGCCATAAAGTATGTTTTCGCGAATGGTGCGATTAAACATGGTTGTGTCTTGGGGAATAAAAGCAATATTTTCACGCAATGATTTTTGTGTGACCTTTTTTATATCTTGGCCATCAATATAAATTGCACCATGTGTCGGATCATACAGACGCAAAATTAAATTAACAAGGGTGGTTTTCCCGGCCCCAGACAGCCCAACAATACCAACACGTTCCCCAGATTTAACCGTAAATGATAAATTTTTCAATACACTTTTACGTGTGTATTTGAAATCAAGATTTTTAACTTCTATGACCGCACGTTTCACATTCAGGTTTGTTGCATTTGGGGCGTCTTGGATTTTTATTGGACGAATCAAACCATTATAAGATCCAACGGCATTGCCCCACTTTTCTACAAAATTTTTGGCCTCCATAATCAGTGAAAAAGATACCGAATCCAACCCCATAAATACGCTTAATGCAAAAGATATATCTGCAACCGAAGATTCACCGATTGAATACATATAACCGCACAATATAATCAACGCGGTTAGACCCAATGCATCCATCATAAAATTACCCGGCGCCCAAAACCAACGTGATGCTGCGTGCGCACCCCGTGCCGCCATTTCGTATTCTTTGCGATGGGGGCGGGCGCAACGTTGTTCCCAATTGTCATGCGCAAATGTTTTTACCGCCAAGAAATTAGATAATGCATCCAACAATCGTCCATGTAAATGATTAGATGCCTGGGACGCACGCGCCGATGCACGCAAAGCATATTTGATGCGCCATAATCCCCATCCGATACGTCCCAACAGCGCAAGTGAAATCACCAAGGTATATTGCCATCCAATTGCAAACAGGCCGCCAAATGCCAAAACAAACGCGCACAGGGTTGCAATGGCACTGCCCAAAATCATGTTCAATGTATCATAGAACCCTGTTGCAATACTGTTTATCTGCGAATTTATTTTGCCCGGCATTGAATCAGCATAAAATTTAATGCTCTGCTTAAAAACATAATTATATAAATCTTCGGATATTTTATTATATGCACGATAACGAATACAATTGTCAAAAACGACCCAACGCATTATAGAGCCAACAACTGTACTTGCACGAATGATAAAATATGTAACAGCAATTGGAATTATATTTACAAACGCGTCAACCACCGGTGCACTTTCCAACGAAGAAACGACCATTTTAATAAAAAACGCCGGAATGACGGTCCAACTGGCCGTGTCAAATGCCGACAATAACAGATACAACAGCGGCCATCCTTTGGCATAGTGAAATATATTTCTGAAGTAGAAAGTTAAAACTGATTTTGGGAATTTAATCATACTGATTATTTTAATTTTTTTACATTTTTATTGCAATAAAAATCGGCCAATAACATGACCGAAATTTTATGCTGGCGGAAGCACGGGATTGTAATTCCCACGAACTTCGTTCGCGGGCCACTTTCACTGCGCGCACGTTGTGCGCTTGTTCCGAACCCGGCGACTTCGTTGCAGCGTCCAACCCGATGCCTATCACGACAAAAATGAAACACCCGCCGCAATATTACAATACTGCACTTTCCAATATTGAAACTTTTTTATTTATCGGGTTTATCTCTGTCAAAGCACCATATGGTAATATTATTTGTGGTACAGTATGACCAAAATCCATATTCGTAACAATTGGCATATCGCTGCGACCGTATTCTGCACATACCTTAACAAGGCATTTCTCAAACTGTGGATAAAGAGACAGCCATTTATCTTGTTCGGATTCTTTACCTGCTGAAAATTCACCACCTGGGCGTCCAAATAATATACCAGACAAATTTTCCAGTATCCCCATCGCTGCAATATTGTGCAAAAAATCGCCAAATTGTTCTGGAATTGCTCTTATTTCACTATTTTCAACAAACAAAATAGCACCATCCCAATCGTCCATTTTTGGCCATATTTTTGTTCCATTTGTCATTGCCAGTAATTCCATACATCCGCCCAGCAACCGTCCACGAACAGGTTTATTTCCTTGGATAAAATGCCACCCATCGGTGTGTGTTCGTTTTCTTAACACATCGTTTTTATCATCCCAATAAATTTTTTCTACAATAAATTCATCAGATTGTGGCAATTCACCAATTGGAGAATTATCAAATAAAGTCTTTTTGGTATTTTCAACCATAATTTTTGGAATACCACAATTTTCACCATAACCAAACATAAGAGATGCGCTGTAAAAAGAAGAAACACCCGCATGAAAAAACATCAAATGATTACCTGTTGTATCAGACATACCCAAAAATATTTTTGGATTATTACGAATGATCTCAAAATGTTCATCAGTCATATGACGCAATAAACGCACAGTATCATCTCCCCCAATGTTTGTAAGAATCGCTTTGATTGAAGGGTCTTTTATCGCCATCATTAAATCATCTAATCTTAATTGAGGATTGTTATACAATTCGTCTGTTTTTAACGAGTTTGGCATTTCAATAATTTTAACACCAAATGTATCTTCAAATTGTTTTTTTGCATAATTATAACGTCCCGGAATTTTGCCAGCCATCGCAGAAGATAAAGACACAGTTGCAACCAAATCACCTGGATTTAATTCATGCGGTTTTATAAGTTGTTTCATGTCCAATCCTTTTTCTTATACATGGTTTATATTATAAATGT
>CACXXP010000017.1 GCA_902771695.1 uncultured Pseudomonadota bacterium
GTTCCACAAACTTTTGATTAAATTCTTTGCCGTTCAAAATTTTTGTTTTTAATACATCCACAAATGCGGCAGTGTCATTGCCAATTGCGGCGACACAAGGTGGCGTATCACCAGCATGTGCGAGGTTTCCACACAACATCATGACAAAAATTAACAAAAACTTACGCATCTATGCTCCGTTTAGTTTAAGTTTAATACAATTGGACAATCTGGACTGGCCCCAGGATTATCACATGGTGACGGTTCTGGGGTTGTGTTGTTAGGGTCTGTACCATTATTGGAATTGTTGGAACCATTATTACTGTTGTTACCGCCCGTTTGGGATGTGGCAGGGTTGCAAAACGCATCATTCGGGCGACGTTCACAATATTTCGTTGGGTTGACTGCTTTCAGACGGTTAAAGAACGCTTCGTCTTCTTCCTCGAAATCCGGAATTTTGTACGCCTTTAATTCTGCATATGGTTCGTAACCGGCACTGGCCAATGCCATACGGTCACTGAAACTTATGTCATCAATTGTCTTGGGAAATTCTTGGGCGGTTAATCCCGGTGTTGATGCATTTGCAGATTGCAAACGTTTCAATTCCGCGGTTCGCTCCGCAACACCTTGTTCATATTTTGATGGTTGTTTGGCAAAGATATTATTCAATTGTACTGTTTGTGTTGTTTGCTGTTTTGTCGCCGGTTTTACAATATTATTCGTGGACACATTGCCGTATGTTTTTTTATAATTTTCAAATTCAGAATCTATATATCCGCCACAAGATGTTGCAAAATTATGTCCCGGTAATTGCGATAATTGAACCATGACCGTTGGACGAACATCAGATATTTTTTTATTGGCGCAATTGTTATTTGGCGCACAATATGATGCGATTAAATTGCCAACAACGCGGTTACAATCGCCAGTGTTTAAATCCGCCCCGGTTGCATAAATTGGTGTTGGCATACGTTGATTATACGGACTGTCCTTATTCCAAAACCAAACATGCGATAAATCCGGCAAAAACAACCAGTTTTGACTTCATCCCCCCTATTCCATTTACCCGTATATTATACCAAAAATGCGATACCAATTAAAGCCAAAAATGTGCCCAAGATGAAAAATGGCGCAAACGGTATGAATTTTTGTTTTTTCTTGAATGCCCATGCGGCACCAAATATGCATGCTAACACTAATGCTATTGCCAGTCCTGATGGCCCAGCCCATAATCCGCCGACCGAAATCAGTTTAATATCACCCATTCCGATTGGTGCGTCTGCTTTTGGATTTCTGCGTTGTAAAACCCTGTCAAATATTAATCCTGTGATGGCGGATACGATGTACCCAAATGTCATTCCGACAATACCAGTTTTGATATCTATGGGCCACGGAAAAAACGCAACCAAAATGGCACCTAGTATCATCAGCGGGAACAGGTATGCGTCCGGAATAATTCGCCGTTTCAGGTCGGTTTTGGCAATTTTCCACCCAAGATACACCGACAATGCTAAAATCAATCCAAAAAAAGCCCAAAATAAATATAAAAACATATTTTCTCCCTTGCGTTTCGATTCGGTTTTATGATAGTATATATTATCATATAAAGACAGTAAGGTTAAAAGAAAATGAGTAAGTCGTGGGATAATAGTATCTTGAAAAAGCTAAAGGCCTTGATGGGCAAGGGTTTGTCCACTTCGGAAATTGGTAAAAGATTGGGGCTTTCCAAAAATGCGGTTGTTGGTAAATTGCATCGGTTGGGTTGGAATGCCAAGGCGACCGAGGAAACTAAACCGGCGGCAAGTAAAAAAACGGCGGTAAAAAAGACCCCTGTCAAGAAAGGCGCTGTTAAGAAGGAAACTGTAAAGGTTGCGACAAAAAAGGCCGTGGCACCAAAAAAGACGGGCGCCACGTCGGCAAAAAAGAAACCTGTGACGACCAAGGTGACCCCAAAGACCACGAAAAAAACGGCCAAAGAGGTTGCGCCGAAAAAGGAAGCTGTTGCACCGAAAAAGCCGGTGGGACGCGCAATCAGTGGTCGTAATGTTGGGGTTCATCAACGTGTTGTTCAGCATGCCTTGGAAATGGCAAATCTGAAACCAGATCAGTGTCGTTGGCCGATTGGGGATCCTGATTCCGAAGGTTTTCATTTCTGTGGGGCGCCGGTGTTTGTTGGCAAACCATACTGTTATGAACATTGTAAACAGGCGTATCAGTTTACACCACCAAAGAAAAAATAAAATCAAAACGCGGGATGTGCGAGAGTATGCCACGAGAGAGAAAAGATTTTGATGAATTAGTTGCCACAGATTACCAGATAGATGGCAATGTTTTTCGTGCATGGACCGACAACAGCGGGCGGTTGGTTTTCGTCGTGGATGAAACCATAGACGAATATAAACCATATGTATTATTGGTAATGGGGGCATATGGGGAACGTAAATGGGATGATGTTTTATCTAATGATTTTCACGTTAATTTGGAAAACATTCGCCCAAAGAAAGAAAACAAATATCAAAAGTTAGATATTGAATATGATGGTTTAGGATATTATTCGGATTTAATAGATGTGTATGTGGCTGGGCGTGATACAACTGCGGCGTTGGTAAAGTTATATGATTTTCGTGATGCGGCGGTACGTCGTGCGGCCACGGAACGTTTGGTTGTGGCAACCGATACAGTAGAACAAGCGGCAAGAACCGCGATGCAAACAGAACGTTCAATCACAGTGCTGCAAAATAGACGCAAGGTATTAGAAAAACGATTGGAACATCGTCGTAATGCAATTGGACGTGAACCTGCCAAGGAATCCGCGGCAAAAATACTTAAAACCGAATCGCAGATTGAAAAGACTGATGAAAAATTAAGACGTTCTACAAGGCGGCTTGAAAATGCGTTGCGTCGTGGAAATGCTGCGCGTGAAGATGCAGAAACTGCGCGCGATGTGCTGTCGCGTCGTCGTCCGCCGTTGGTCGTACAAGAAAAAATATCGGTTGAATCAGATGCAGAAAAAGTGAAAAATTTAGATGATGTACCTGAAGATATAAAACAAGAACCGATTTCGCGGACCCCGAAGATTACAGAGATACAACAAGAAGTAAAAACTGAAATAGTAAAAGAAACAACCCAGGAAACAACCGAAGAGTTTAATGAAACAACCGAAGAGATAACATTACCTGTTCCTGATTACGAAACAACCACAGAACGCGAGGAATATGACATGCCAAACACCCAGGACCAAGAAGAAGTAAAACCATTGTTGGATCAAGATCCAGAAATCTTGGATGAAGAGATTGCTTTCAAGCCGGTCGCATTTGATGATATAAAACCCGCCGAACAAAACAAGACGGTGGTAAAAAAAGAAGAAACTGTTAACATTGAAAAAAATTATGATGCAGACGATTTTAATCGTGATGCTGCGCGTGTAGAAAATAACGACGAACCAATTGCAAAGCCGTTAAGTTTTTCTGAAAACAAAACGGTTTCGCAGACATATGAAGAAACAACACACGAAGAATATGAAGAGGCCAAACCAGTGTTAAATACAATACAATCTGTGGAACGTCCAACAGGGGCGGATGTTGATACCACCGGGCAAGTAAGTAATACACAGTATGCCACAGCGGCGGATTCAAGTGCACGCCCGGCGTCACCGAATGTGGCCGCAACGGCCAGTCGCCCTATTTCACCGATTACTGGCACCAATACCAAGGTGAAACCTGTGGGCGAAGGGCGTTCTAGACCAACAATTATTTATTATTTGTTGCTAATCATATTAATTATATTGTCTGTGTTCACATTGTGGTTATACCAGAAAAAGAATGGTGGAACCGTTCCATTCTTGGGACAAAATGGCGAAGAAGCTGTCACTCACCCAGATGTGATTTCTGGTGGCGATGTCTTTATAAATCCAGAACCAGAACCAGTTGTGACGCCGACCCCAGAACCAGAACCCGCCCCAGAACCAGATATTCCTGTGGTGGTTGAACCGGATACGCCGATAAATGTTGAATATCCAAATAATGATGTTTTGATGGCGGCGGAACCAACGGTGGTGCCGGTTGAACCCGAAGAAAGTGTTTTGGCGCGCAAAGATCCATATCCTGTTTCACGTGAAGATCAACCGGTGTATGTTGAAGAACGTGTAACAAGTGTCGCGGCACCAGATGTCATATTTGACGAAGATGTTATTTCTGTGCCGGTGGTTCCACCAGAATACGTGGACGAAGAAGAAATGTATTACAATCAAAATGGGCAAGATGCGACATATTATCAAGAGGTTCAATCACAAGAATATTATCCGCAACCGGAACCAGAATATTATCAACAACCGCAACAGGTTGAATACGATGAAAATGTTGATGATGGTTATGTGCAAGAAAATGTGGATGGGGGTTTTGTAATAGAATCATCTGGTAATGATCCCGAAAGCCGTAAATACCTGACGGTCCATGATGGTGGACAATATAGTGTCGGTTATACTGAAACAACATATTAAAAAATATCACACAGAAATGTGTGATATTTTTTTTGTGAATTTTTCAATTACTGCTTTTCAATAACAACCATTGCCGCGGAAAAATTATCTTGATCTGTGATTGACAGATGGACGGTGGCGGTTTGTCCAGCAAGTGTTTTTAATGCGGCACGTGCCCCACCAGTAATCATTATTTCTGGGTGTCCATTATCATCATGTACAACAGAAATATCTGAAAACGCAATTTCTTCGCCGAATCCAGTTCCCAACGCTTTCAGACATGCTTCGCGTGCGGCCCAAAAATTTGCCAGATGTTTTTCAGAGTTTGCATTATCTGCATCGGCGTACTCAAGTTCTTTTTTTGTAAATATGCGTTGTTTCTTAAACGCAGACCAATCAAGAAAACGGCCTGATTCAACCAAATCTATACCAATACCGACAATCATAAGATTCCTCCCTTTTGATATGACATGTTTGTTGAACTGATATCGGAATATAGAAACTTTTTACCGATTCGTGCAAGCATAAAATTACATAAATTTACAGAAAAATATTATTTAATAAAATATAGTAAAAAAATTGTTGCTTTTTATAATCATTATAATATATAATGATTTTGCAAACCAAGGAGTAAAACATGAAAAAAACAACAACATTCATCATGGCCGGCGTGATTGCGGCGGTATTATCTGCGGGTTCTGCAGTGGCGGGACCAGGACATAATGGTGGACATCATGGACCACAGCCGTCACATGTTGTGACGCATGTTCAATCTTCACCGCGTCCGGGACATCATCATGTTGTTCACAATGGTGGGCATCATCATGCACCACATCACCACCACCATGGACATCATTATTATCGGACCAGCACGGGTGATTGGGTTATTGCGACGGCGATATTGTTGTCTGAAAAAATATAAAAAAGAAACCGCCAAAATGGCGGTTTAATTTTTATGGTCGGGGCGACAGGAATCGAACCTGCGACCCCTTGCACCCCATGCAAGTACTCTACCAGGCTGAGCTACGCCCCGACAATGCGAATATAATAGTGTAAAAAAATCTGAAATACAAATCTTTTTTATTGTGCCGCAGGGGTGATATCTTCTATGGATACATCAACACGGCGACATTCCGCAGAATTTTTTGGCTTATTGTTTTCTTTGCACCATGTATCACCCTGCCCGACCGGATCGGCATATGTGACGCGTTCGCCCAACGTGGCTAAACCTTTTCGTAAATGCGTCAGAACGCTGGTCGCACGTTTTTCAGAAAGTTCCTTGTTTGTTTTATAGCCTTCTCTTTTTTGTGTGGCTGCACTAATGCCTGTACTATCGGTGTGGCCGACGACCTTGATGTTTATAACACGGTCTTGGAATCTGTCGTCCATTACCAGTTTGCCAAGTATCTTACGAACCAATGAGTTAAGTGCTGTGACACCTTCGGCATTCAATGTTGTTTTGCCCGAATCGAATCCCGCAGATGTGACTGAAAATTCTTCCAGTTCAAATTTTGTTGGTGTTACAATAGATGACACTTGAATTGGTGTAACCTCTATGGCCTTTTGGATTGGCTTTGGAACGTCTATGGTTTCCACAGGTTGTGTTTTTTCGGGTTCTGGTTTTGGCTCTTTTGGCCTTGGGGCCGGTGCAATGACTGATGGGTGGTCTTCTTGAACTTCGGATACCGCTTCGTGGATTTCTTGTTTCAATTCTTGATATTTAACATCTTTGTTTATCAGATAATTCCCCACGATACCGCCGACAACGCCGGCACCCGTCGCAATCAAACCGGTTTTAAGGTTTTGTGCGGATTTTTCTTTTTGGGCATTCCAATCGGCCGCATCTTTACCTTCGGCATCGGTTAATGCGCGTGACAGCGAAGAATACGCACCTTGGGTAATCCCCGTAGACGCATACTTGTATAAATTACTCTGCGCTTTGTCATAAACAATTTCTTGTTCTATACCCGGACGCAACCCCAATGCTTTTTTAGTGTTTTTCAGATTATCTGCCAATGATTTATATTCACTGTAATATTCCAGTAATTCGTTGCCACCTGGTAATGTTATCTCTTCATTACCCGCCTTGGCGGTCAGGCCCCGTCCATATTCACATTTAAATGTGGCAAGGTACGCCGTCATATCTTGTTCGGCGTCTGCGTCCGCTTTCTGTTCGGCGCGTGCCGATGCGGCGGTCATCATTCCCAATCCCGTTGCCGCCGTTGTTGCACCACCCAACATACGATTTGCAAAACTTTGTTCAGTATCTTTGGCCAATTTCAAATTTGCTTGGGCTTGTTCCAGTCGCTCTTCCCTGTTTGCCTGAATTTCGTCTGGGGTTGCATTTACCCGTGCAGCAGCACCAGCCAAATTATTGGCGGATATCGATACAGTGCATTTTTTCGATTCGCTATCAAACGTCATGTTTGAATTTAAACATTCACATAATGTATTATCCGCATTTGCTTTCAGTCCTGATGCAGAATCGCACTTACATGTTGTGCCATCATCACCAAGTGTCCCACCGCTGTCTTCGCATGTTGTTGGTGTTTCAGCATCTGCGTCTACATCGTCATCGCCCCTGCTTCCATCTTGGAAAACTTCGTCCGGTACCCCCCATTTTGGCAATTTATCTAAATTTGGACACAATGTATCTTCACAACGGATTTTCTGTGATACGGAACAATCCGAAATTTTTTCATGGCAAACTCGTCTTCTTGCCGCACTTGTATAAGTATTACCATCGGATAACCGTGTAACATTTTGCATACTAGAAGTGCCCCCTAGTTTTTCTATACCAATAATTATGCCTTCTGCTTCATAAAGTATCTGATCGTGCTTGGGGCATGTAAGATCGCTATCCCAACTTGCTTTACATCTGGCATCGTTTTTCAGTTCTTGAATATCTATTGGTTCCCAGATCCCATTTTTTGTTGCCGGATCTACATGACATTCATATATAATATTATCAGGACTGACAACAGCATGCCAATTACCGCAATCACGTTCATCCAAAAATCCGCCACAATACGCCCAGTTATCCTGGGTTTGGGTGGATGTTTTTACCTGGACGCCACTTGCACTTCGGGATGGATTTTCCGGCTGTAAAACACATGCCTGGTAATACAGCCCTGCGTCTTCTGGTGCCACATAATGCAAAACAATATCATCATTATTGTTTAATGAAACAGCGGCAAATATTGCGGGCACATAATTATCCGCCACAAATTTTACATATGATGTGTTTGGTAAATTGGAAAGTTTAAATACGCCATTTGAATCAGTAGTTGTTTCATGTATTTTACCATCTTCATCATAATATATGACCTTTACGCCACTAAGTTTTTCATCGGCGTCCGATTTATCCGATTTAACGGTCATGCTTATATCAAGTTTTTTACCCTTTTCAACACAGCCCTTTTGTTTATCATATGGGTTTCGCCACGTGTAACCATTTTTACACATACAACCAGTTTTTGTTTCGGTTTGTATTAAATTTAATTCACTGGGGCATTCGCAACCATTTGCATAATTTTCATTTTTGACGTCTCCCCCAGTGCCCGAGCATGCAGATGGCAGTTCTGCACACCCGATGCCAGGGTTTATAAATTTAAGCCCCCCATAGGAACAAGTGCAGCCATTTTCGGTAAATTCACCGCCCTGGGAACATTTACATGTGTCGGTTGTGTCGTTAAACTTCCCACCTGTTCCTTCGCACAAATTCTTTTTATAAGGTTTGTCCAGGTTTAAAAGATAATCTGCGTCAATTCCTCGGCTCTCTGATCCACTATAGTTTACCTTCTGGTATTCTGTTTCATCATCACATACTAAAAAAATTTGTTCTTCTCTTGTAACTGGGTCGGCCAACCAAAACAGTCCCCTGTCACAATTAATTTGGGTTTTTTGAAAATTGTCACATTTACGCATAAGTGAAACCGAAACCAGATATGCCTGACCCGCCGCGGGTTTCCACGATTTTGGTGAATCACAACTATCAATTGTTTTTATTGATGATTTATCGCCCACAATTTCACAATTAAGGCTGGCGGATTCGCAATGGATGGAAAATGATGCCTTTTTCAGTGACTTGGCCGCCATGGCGGATGTTGCAAAAAACACCGCAAAAACAAAACATAAAACTTTACGCATCTCTCTCATAATCAAACCTGTGCTACAATTTTATCAAAAATCAAAATTTATAACAAGGGCTTTTTTATATGAAAATACCCCGATTGGCATCGGGGTAAATCATTAACACAGAATTTATTGCAATTACATTTCGTTCGGTATTTCCAATCCCATTAAATCCAGTGCCTTGGTCAAAACATCAACTGCAATTTTCACCAATGTTAATCGGGTATTGCGGACATCGGTTGGGATATCGTCACGCAGTATTGGGCAATTATGATAGAATGTGTTAATAAGTTGACACAAATCGTATGCATAATTTGCGACCAAATCGGTGGCACGATTTTCAAATGCGGTATTTACCGTCCGGTCAAAATCCAACAATTCCATAATTAAATTGCGTTCGTCTGGGCCAAATTCTACGTTGGTGGGTGCATCAAAATTGCCGGCACGACGCAGGACAGAATTTAACCGGACGGCCGTGTACAAAATGTATGGACCGGTGCGACCTTCAAACGATGTAATCTGGGCCGGTTCAAATATGTAATCTGCGCGCAGGTCGTGTGATAAATCGTTGAACTTTAATGCCGCCAATGCGATTTTATCAATGGTTTCTTTATCCAGATTCTTGCCAGATTCTTGGACGCGGTCATATGCCGCAGATTGCACCATTTCAATAATATCATTTAATTCGGCAACATTACCATCACGTGTTTTAAATGGTTTATTGTCCGGCCCATTTAATGTGCCATAACCAATGTGTTCCAACGCATCAGATGGAAACATATTTAACAATTCTGCAACGCGGAACAATTGTTCAAAGTGCAATGATTGACGTTTGTCTGTTAAATATATAACTTTATCTGGGTTATCTGTCTTTTTACGATAATACAGGGCCATAATGTCCGTTGCGTCATATGTCACCGCACCACGTGAATTATAGAACATTACCGGTGGCATAGGTTTTTTATCATCATCGCGTTTAACAACAACGACTTCGGCGCCATCGCTTTGTTCAATTAGATTTTTATCGCGTAATATTTTTTCAACGACATCAGTATATTTGGCGGCGTTGCGTTCGCCCAAATCATTATCAAATGGGACGATATTTAATGATTTAATTGTCCGGTCCATAGATGCCAACGCAATCGGCAAGAATATGTTATACAATGCGGTATATCCCGGCTGGCCGTGCTGTAATTCGGCGGTAATAACCTGGGCATGCAACATAAATTCATCGTTTTCTTTGGCGTATGCACTGGATTTTGGATAATAAGTGTCCAATTCGCGTGGGTCAATTGTATACGCAGAATAATCCCCGTTCGGATCAAAATTATCTTGGAAAAACGGCCAATCTGGGTGCAGTTTTTCAATCCATGCAATCACCAATCCCATCGGACGTCCCCAATCGCCAATATGATTATAAGAAATCATTTTGTGTCCCAAACTGCGTCCCAAACGATACAGTGTGTCGCCAACAATAGATGTCCGCATATGTCCAATATGCAGGGATTTTGCAACGTTATATGCGCCATAATCCATGTCTATGGTTAATGGTTTTTGTGCTTGCGTTATATTGTCGGCGGTCTGTGCGGCGTTCCACAAGAAATCATTTTTGATAAAGATATTTATAAAACCTGGCCCCGCGACAGATGCAGATTCCACAAATTCCAGTTTTGATATTTTATCCAAGATTTCATTTGCCAATTCACGCGGGTTTTTACCGGCGCTTTTGGCCAAAACCATGGCGGCATTCGTAGAAAAATCACCGAATTCACGGTTGCGTGGCACTTCCAGTTTTGCTTCAAACCCCAGTGCGTTGTTTAATTTTTCAGATACATACTTATAAAGGTTCATATTTTTAATCTCCAAATATCATAAATATTAAATCGGCAATACGATGCGCACCCGCAGGCCGCCCATATCACTGTTTTCCAAGAACAATTGTCCACCATGATTTTCAATTGTCGTTTTGGCAATAGATAGCCCAAGTCCTGTCCCGCCCGTGCCAGGGGCGCGCGCATCGTCCAGGCGCACAAATGGACGCAACGCATCGGCCTTTTTGTGATCTGGTATGCCGATACCATCGTCTTCTATTAAAATGGTTGTTTCTTCGGCGGCATCTATTTCTGTTATCTTGATAGTTTTTTTTGCATAGCGTGCCGCATTTTCAATTATATTGCCAAATGCACGTGCCAATGCCATCGGGCGTGCATAAAACAATACTGGGTTTTCAGGAAAGTTTGTAATGATTTCTTTCCCGCGTGCCGCATCACGTGCAATGCGTAACAACATTGGCGGCAATTCAGTTGTTTGCTCAATTTCTGGCATTTCACCACGTGCGAATGCCAAATAACCGTTTATCATTTCGGTCATTCTGTCAATGTCACCAATCAGTGCATCTTTATCAACACTGTCCGTTTCAATGCCAATTCGCATACGCGCAAGTGGTGATTTTAGATCGTGGCTGACCGCGTTTAACATGTCTGTGCGCGTACGATTGTACCGGTCAAGACGTTCCTTCATAGAAATCATTGCGGCGGCCGCATCACGAATTTCTTTGGCCCCGGTTGGTTTGAACCCAGGGGCCTCTAATCCGCGACCAAAACGGTTGGCGGCGTATGCAATGCTGCGGACACTGCGATTATGAATAATCAAGAACGGCGCAACCAACAATGACACAATCAGTATTGCACCAATTAACCAAATAACAAATACTTCGGTACTGGTTGAATAAATACGGTACATACTGGCAGTAAATGTTGCAATTTTACCGTCTTTGGTTGGAACATCAACGTAAATTGTGCGTGGTTCGCGATCAACATATACTTTGGCCCGACGATTTACGCGTTTATATACTTCTGATGCCAATGGTCCAGTTTCACGCGAATGGTTATCGGTTCTTTTTGGGCGATTTATCGGTAAATCAATGGATACATCAATGCCCACATCATTTGCCATACTTTCCGCGGCGTCCATGTTACCAGAATCCATAAAGTTCATTATAGTTGCTATTTCGCCGGCCAATGAACGCGCCATTGTCGCATGAACACGCGCCCAATGATTACCAAAGAATACATTTGCCATAATAAATTGTGCAACCACCAATGGTAACAATATCAACAATATGGTTCGCCAGAAAAAACGTTGTGGAATCAATCTCATATTTTTCCCCTTTTAATTTTTGTCGGTTTGCACCAATTTATATCCACGTCCACGGACCGTCACAATATCTAAATTTGATGATACATTATTTAATTTATTCCGCAAGCGTTTTGCGACCATTGGTTGCGCCGATACGATATTTCCGACCGGATCTGTCAGATTATACAGTAATTTTTTTTCTTCCCCCGACAGCGCCAACAATAATGTTCCATCGTTTTGTGTTTTAATGAAAAATTCATCACCTGACAAGAACAAATTTTCGGGCATTTGTGGTTGTGTGACGGGTGTACGGTTTATAATATTATTCAATCGCAGTACCAATTCTTGTAATTGAAATGGTTTGGCCAGATAATCATCTGCCCCACACATTAAACCATCTATGGTATTTTCTGGGCCACCCATCGCCGTCAGTATTATTGTCGGGGTTGTGTTACCTGTTGCGCGGATTTGTTTAAGGAACGTTAATCCGTCCATGCCAACCATCATGCGATCCAAAACCATCGCATCAACGATTATGCGTTTCATGATTTCTTGGGCGGTTGTGGCATCTGGGGCCGTTAATACATTAAATCCGGCATTACGCAACCCCCGTGCAAGCGGTATCCGCAATGCATCGTCATCATCAACAACAAGAACTGTTTTATTTGCCAATACCAATGCCCCTTTTGGTTATAAAGGTTCGGTTTATGCTAGCAATATTTTACACAGATTTCAAGTTTTTGGCAATCTTATTTGCGCAGTGGTTCCACCGCGTATTCGCCCGGTTGGATTGTCTGAATCAGATTATCATTTTCATCAACTGCGGCGCGGAAATGCATTCCCCCAGTGGTAAATTCTGTTTTGAATAACGCGTATCCGGTGCCACCACCGGTGGTTGGCCCCTGGGTGCCTAATGAATAATACCCACCTAAAATCCCATAATCCAGGTCAATATAGTCAAGATTTACAAGTAGTGAAACATTGCTGAAACCGTCACTGGTCAAATTGCACGTGAATTCACGATTGGACAGTGTTGCCGTGGAATTGCTTGGGATAACAATGTCCATAATTGTTGGTTCGCATACGCGAGTGATACCATTAACCAACATTTCATATGTCATATTTACCGTTGCGCGTGATAGACCGGTTGAAACATTTACCTGGGAAATAGTGGCCTTGGGGATTTTAACCAATGCATTTGCAATTCCTGCACGCACAGGGAATGTCAGCCCAGATTGCAAACAATCGCGCGAGAACGGATCGGCTTCACATATATATATACGTGAATGTGCATTCATCATGAACATATTGACCAAGCTGTTAAACAAAAACGTCCGCGTTATTTTATCATTAAGACGTGTGCAACCAAAATTACGGCATATAACCATTGGACGTTCGGCAAACATTACACCCGGATTATATGCCAGTTCGGCTTCGCGGGCATCTATTATATTCTGGTCATAATCAAAACTGTCGTCCCGTTGCATAAATTCTGTTTCCGGAACAAAATTTGGGTCATCAGGATATGCATAGTAAGATTGTACCGGTGTTTCAGTATAAATTGTCTGAAAATTTTCGGTAATATATTGTGTCCCCGCAATTGCCCCCGATACAAAAAACATTCCAAACAATGCTGTAATAGTAGAGTTTTTCATGGTTATGCCCTTCCCTGTGTCAATTCATTGTTTTATTCTAGAACATTATGGCCGTTCGTGTCAAAGCAAAAATTTTTATTGAAATTTGGTATCAGTTTGTTCTATAAAGAACTATCATAAACATATTAAATAATTTACAAAGGTAATAGTTATGGTTGACATCATAATCTCTGGGGAAGCAGGAAAATTACATGCAGTATATCATAAATCGTTGAATCCGGGGGCGCCGTTGGCGGTTGTATTGTCCGGAAATCCGCGGCAAAAGCATCATATGAATGACCGGTTGTCCTATGCGATGTTTCGTGCGTTCATGGATATTGGTTTTTCGGTTGTGCGTTTTAATTACCGTGGGGTTGGTGATTCCGAAGGTTCACTTGGAACGACGGCGGATAATATGTTGGATATTGCAACTGTCATAGATTGGATACAAAACCATAACGAAGACAGTGAAAAAATATGGATTGCCGGGAACCAGTTGGGTGCGTGGTATGTTTTGCAAATGTTAATGCGTCGTCCGGAAATTTCTGGGTTTGTGTTGGTTTCGCCTGATCCGTCTATTTCGGATTTTGCGTTTTTGTCGCCACGTCCGAATCGTGGTTTATTACTCCAGGGGGCCGAAGAAAGCGAAGATGCCAAGGCATTTGCAACCCAACTGACCCAGGTACTGAAAAAACAGGCCCAAATCAATTTGGAAACAATACGTATTCGTGGCGCAGATGCAACGTATGCCACACCGGCTGATTTGCGTCAGATGTATAATGATTTCAAGGCATATGTTGGACGTGAAAACGAAGATACTAAATTGTTGTAATAAAAACGGAATAGTAAATGGAAGGAATGATGAAAGACCGTTTTATTGACCCAAATATCCCAGATGAAATGGCGGCAACGATTCGTCCACGCAGTTTGGCTGACTTTATTGGACACGATGCGTTAAAACAAAATTTGTCTGTGTTTATATCTGGGGCACGTGCACGGGGCGAACCAATGGATCATGTGTTGTTGTATGGTCCCCCAGGATTAGGAAAAACAACACTTGCCCACATCGTTGCAAATGAATTAGGTGCTAATTTTCGTGCTACATCGGCCCCAATGCTTACCAAGCAAGGCGATTTGGCGGCGATATTGACCGCGTTGGAACCAATGGATGTGCTGTTCATAGATGAAATTCATCGTTTGCCGACGGCCATAGAAGAAGTCCTGTATTCTGCAATGGAAGATTTCAAGTTGGATATTATGCTTGGTGAAGGGCCATCGGCAAAAAGTGTTCGCATAGATTTGCCCCCGTTTACACTGGTTGGGGCGACAACGCGGACGGGATTGCTGTCTAATCCGTTGCGTGACCGGTTTGGTATAGATTTACGGTTAAGTTTTTATGCGCCGGCTGATTTGGCCAAGATTATTAAGCGCAGTGCTGGAATATTGGGAACAACCATAGATGATGCGGGGGCGCTGGCGTTGGCGAAAAGTTCACGTGGAACACCGCGAATTGCAAATCGTTTGTTGAAACGTGCACGCGATTTTGCATCGGCGGCGGGACATGACACAATAGATGCAAACACAATAAAAACAACGTTGTCTCAATTACATATTGATGACAGTGGTTTGGACCAAGTTGATCGTGAATACCTGAATGCGATAATACGGCATTATGCCGGGGGGCCGGTTGGTATAGATAACTTGGCGGCTGCATTATCAGAACCAGCAGATACCATAGAAGATGTAATAGAACCATATTTAATGCAGTTGGGGCTGATTCAACGCACGCCACGTGGGCGCATTGTGACGGATGCGGGATATCGGCACATGGGATTGGAAAAATAAAGATGAAAATACATAAATTTAAGTTTTCTGTGGCCTATGCCGACACAGATGCCGGTGGAATAATGTATCATGGCCGATATATAGAGGTTGCAGAACGTGCACGCATGGCATGGTTGGGTAAAAAGGCCAAACCAGTGGCATCGGATGTTGGGTTGGTCATACGTGAATTGCATATTAAATATATGCGACCATTATTTTTAACGGACGAATTTGTCATAGAAACCACGGTGACCGCGGTTGGTGCGGCATCTGTATCTGTTGAACAAAAGTTCGTGAAAAAGGATGAAATTTGTGCTATACTTACCGGGACGGCGGCGTATCTGAATGGCGATGGGCGTCCGGTACGTATGCCAAATGTTTTATTAAACGCGTTTAACGCGGGGTTAAAAGGATAAAAAGGGGATAAAAATGAATAGTTTTTCTTTATGGAAATTGTTTACAACAGATGTGGTGACCGCGATTGCGTCTATTGTTTTGGTGGTGTTTAGTGTTATGTCTTGGGCGATAATCGTTGAAAAGATACGTTTGTTTCGTGCGGCAAAGCGCACAAATTTATCTGGCAAACCCGAAGAAGTTATTAAACCATATGATAAAAATTTGTGGTTCTTGTCTATGGTTGCATATGTTTCGCCATTTATTGGGTTATTTGGCACTGTGTGGGGTGTAATGGATTCTTTTGCATCTATTGGTGCAAATCAATCGGTCAGCATCGGTGTAATTGCGCCGGGTTTGGCGGTTGCGTTGGGAACCACGGCGTTGGGGTTGATTGCGGCGATACCTGCGGCGATTGCACACCAGATATTCACCAAACGTGCGGATGATTTATACGAAAAATTGGGGGGCAAATAGCATGTCACGTGTGCGACGCAGATTTTCTGATGCGGCGATTTCTTTGACGCCGATGATTGACGTTATGACTGTGTTGTTGGCGGTGTTCATGATAACAACGCCGATGATGACGAATGGTATAGATTTGGATTTGCCAAACGCTGGGACAACGGTGTTAACAGGTACAGACCATGCAATGCAAATCAGCGTTGATACGGCCGGCCGATATTATATTGGAACAACACAATTGCCATTGGACGAAGTTGTTGCGCGTGCGGTTGCGATGCGTGGCGAAAATCCAAATCTGACAATCGTTATAAACGGTGACCGTCGTGCTGATTATGGTGCGGTTATGGCGGTCATGGGAAAGTTAAAAACATCTGGGTTTGAACGCATCGGGTTGCGCACAAAACTTGAAAACTAGGTTAAATTATGGCCAAATTCAATCATTTTGCTTCGGAAAACATAGGATTGTCTGTTTTGGGGCATTTGATGCTTTTGGGAATAATAGTTTTTATAACCGATGTGGTGATTTCTGACACGGAACGGTTTGTGGCGCCGGACAGGATACAAATCACAATGATTGATTTGTCCCAGGTTCGTGTGTCGGGCGATGAAACGGTTTTATATAACACAAATGTTCCAGATGAACCGGACAAGGTCCAAGCCCAAGATAAAGAGCCCGAGGCAAAAACAAAACCAGAATCCACGGTTAATAAACAACCGATTGAAACTACTTCATTAATAGAAGAAGAAAAACCCAAACAAGAACCGAAAAAAGAAGAACCAAAGCAAGAAGAAAAGAAACCAGACGAAGTGTCTGCGCCTAAAAAGAAAACAGTGGTGCGCGTGAATCGTAATGTGTTGTCTTTGGATCGGACTTTGACGGTTTCTGTTGTGGATGCATTGCGCGTTGCGATGACACGTTGTTGGAATATTGATACCAATCGTTCTGATATTGCGGGAATGCGGGTGGTTGCGCATTTGTCGATGCGTAAAACCGGCATGGTTTCGGATGTATGGTTTGAATCTGCGGCGCGCGCAGAAACCGATCCGGCATTTGCATATGTGCTGAAAACAATTCGTGATGCGATAAATACATGCCAACCATTACGTATGTTGCCGCCAAATGAATATGATAAATGGAAGAAAATTCAGTTAACGTTTTATCCGACCCAGGGTAAAGTTATGTAAGAATAAAATATTGAATATGAAACGCGGTTTTTGACCGCGTTTTTTAATAAGAATCGGTGTGTTTCTATAAAATATAAAATTAAAATAATTTTCGTTGTGTCAATTAGTTGCTTTTTATTTTTAATACTATTGTTGGTGGGTGGTATTATGGCATATACTTGATGTTAAATAAGGTTTCTAGACGTGTTTTTAATATGATTTTTGTTGTTTGTTGCTTTGTGTTGGTGAACATGTGTTTTGTGTGGTGAATTTTTGACTAATCGAGGGGTGAAAATGGTGTAAAATTATGCAAAAATATGCAAAAAATTGTCAAAATTGTGTAAATTATATATTTTTAATAAATTATGTTGTATTAATGTGTTATTATCTATTGTTAATACAAAAAGTTAATAAATGTTGCAAAAAAAACGCCTGCTTTGGCGATACAAAAAAATAAAGCAAAAAAATGGTCCCCAAAAACCTTTGGGGACAACGCCGTTTCAGCAAAACGATAAGCCGGATTCTGTGCCGCCCAAATTCAGTATCGTGCCGGCGATTCCGATACCAAACAAATTGGGTGGCGAGCATAATTAATCTGCAAATGATGTTACCACCAAATGTCAAGCCCCCTACCCGTTTCCGATTTGGGACAAATCATTGGAAACCTATTTGGGGTTGCTGCACACAGAGATTGCCCGTTTCACTCAAACCGTTATCGATTTGCTTCGTCACTGTTGCTCTAATCGTCAGATTGCTCTGCCTGGTAAATTAGCCAGTGTGTTGTCCCACGCAGTCCGGACTTTCCTCCGACAAAAATGCTGTCGGCTATGCTCTGTCTTGCTGACAGCATAATTGTATCGGAAACGAATCGTAATGCAAATAAAAAATGCAAGAAAAATGTCTTTTTTATCTGTTGACTTATTTTTTGTTAATTTGCTAAGGTTATTACTATAGGAATGGAAGTACAGGAGAAAATGTCCAGATTCTTAAGGTTTTTTCGCATAATCGCCATCGCATTTTTGTGCGCGTTTGGCGTACATATCTCCGTTTCTGCTGAAACGATAACTGTGACGTACAATTGTGGCACAGGTGGTGGGCTTACTACGACCCCTACAATGAGTAGTTGCAATTGCGATGAAGCCATGAACGGTTCTACTGATGGCAATATCTATACAACGAGTGACTGTCAATGCGTTAATCTGGCGGCTAGTAGTTTTTGTCAGGCGCCAAGTGGCAAGCAATTGGCAGGGTGGCGTGCGGGAAAAACATTGTGGATGTTCAAGCCAAATGATAAGTTTGCGGTAAGTGGTGATGCTTTCAGAAATTTTGGTACTATGAAGTCAGATTTT
>CACXXP010000018.1 GCA_902771695.1 uncultured Pseudomonadota bacterium
GCAAATGCATCCAACGCAGTAACTGTTGATACAACATATTTGAAGAAAACGGATAACGCAACAACTGGTGCTACACAAGTTGCAGTTGATAGTAGTAAGATGACCACCAGTGGCACAAGTGGTTTAAGCAATAGTTCCACAAAGCTTGTTCAAGAGAAAGCTATTGCCCAGGCGTTGGCATTAAAGCAGAACAAGTTACCATATGATGCAACACCAAACTTGATCATCGCCCCAACAACAGATGGTGGCGAAGCGACCAAGCGTGCAATAACATTAGAGGGCGCAGGAATTACGGGTTTGGCAAGTTCCAGTGATACGGGTGTAAAAAATATTCCAACCGCATGGGCGGTCAAGGAAGCAATTACCAGTGCGACAAATGCGGCGGATATCAGTGACCACACCGTAAACGGTGCACCGTTATCTAATGAAGCGACATATTACTATGGAACTGGTGCCGGTGCAACGGGCACAGCAGCAAAAACAGTTACTATAGACAGTATCACGACAGCGCCAACCACAGGTATGACGATTGTTGTTAATCCGGTGGCGACGGCCACAACAGAAACTAACCTTACATTAAGTTTGAATGGCAGCACCCCAGCACGCATAAAGTACAATGGTTCAACGACTATCAGCGCGACAAACGCTAAGAAAATTTGGAAAGTCGGGGTTCCATCAATATTTATATACGATGGTACTAATTGGAATTGGTTAGGCGATACGGATACTAATACAACGTATAACACGATGGCGCAGTCAGATATTACGGACAGCACAACTACTGGTAAGTTGACTACTGGAAAACTGTTACGTGATAACTTCTATACAGAAACAGAAACCGATGACTTATTAGATGAGAAGCAAGACAAAGATACTGCTGTGACCCATACTGCAAATACCGCAGTTGGTACACAATACAAAGGTGTTTATGTTGATACCGATGGCACAGTCAAAGCCATGACACATTCTGTTAATGCGGATGTTCCATCAACCGCGGAATTTACCGATACCACATATACATTCGCAACGGGTACAACAAATGGCGCGTTTACTGTAACACCAGAGGGTGGCTCAGCCCAAACGGTTTCTGTTTATGGTTGGTCAACGAAGCAGAACAAACCGAATAAGTCTGGTGAAAATACCGCAGCCGAGGGTAAAGTTTTGACGTATACCAGTAACAGCCTTGACAACAATGTTGCCGCACGGTATATCCAGGTTCCAGTTGCAACGGGCGACCCGAACAATGGTGGGACGGTGAATTCAACAACCCCGTTGGCATCTATATGGGTTGAATAAAGTTTCACAACACAACAAACAAAGAACCGGCATCCGCCGGTTTTTTTGTTCGTTAAATCACATTTTAATTACGCGATTCCCAATAACACACAACCAATGCCTTTTCACCTTCGTCCGCCGTGCGTACTTTGTGATATGTGGTCAGACCGTCTATCTTGACATCGATGCAGACCTCTGGGGTGGTGGGGCTGATTTCGTGTTTATAATTCAATTCTATGCGTTTTAACACGTGTGTGTCACGGTATTCGTATCCAACGCTTTCCGTCGCCCACACCGCATAAACGGCGTTGTTTATGTGCTGATTTTCATCAATGTCATCAAAGCGACATTTTAGGACGTGCGTCTTGTCCGCATCAAAGTCCGCAAACTTCTCGAATTTCCGGTCGTATGCACGTGCCATACCAACCGGCCATGTATCCGGTTTCACCCAGTCATCTATACGAACTATACGGCGGTTTGCCAAATCAAACAGCACCCATTGTGATGTTGCACGAACACATAATTCACCGTTTGCACCGCGAATCTCGAAATCACGGGTGGCACGCAGTGCATCATGTGTTGCCGCCCATGTTGAATACTCTAACATTTCGCCATTACGCGGCATACGGACAACGTCAACCAAGTAATGCGTGACAACCCATCCAACCTTTTTTTCATGGATAAATGTTCGCCCATACCCCATTTTTTCCGCGTTTGCATCGCCCATGCCCTGTAATTCATTCATCAAAATCCCAGGACGCATGTTACCATACCTATCGCACTGATATGTTTGTAATTCGCGATTTATTATCAGTTTCGCATCAGACATTATTTTGCCTCTTGTTCGGCAACAACAAAATCAACCGCGTCACCAACAACAATGTTATTCGCACGCGCCGCCGATTTAATCAAATCGTACAAGTTTTCTGGAACATTCCCCAAAACCGTTAATGTTTCAAGTTTCGCCCCATTACCAACCTTGCGTTCTGTGCGCAATGTGCGAACCGCATGAACAGTATCAATTGCATATTGCATGTCGGCAACATCGGTATCGTATTCCGTCATTACACGCGGATAATCGGTCGTATGCAGTGTTTTGCCACCTTCGTATGGTTGGTATACCTGTTGCCACAATTCTTCGGTCAGGAACGGAATAAATGGCGCATACAGCCCTATGATTGAACGCAGCACTGTCCACATTGTCCATTGAGCCGCCAATTTAGATTCTGCACCGTATTTTTCCGGTGACCAGAAACGATCTTTGATGAATTCAATATATTGGTCACAAAGCACATCCCAAAAGAACGTGTCAATTGCCGCACGCGCATTATAGTTATCATACCTATCTAAATGTTTACGGGTTTCAGCAACTGTTTTATTCAATTCTGCCAAAATCCAACGATCTTCTATTGGACGGGTTGCCACCGCTGGCATTTCTGATTTAGGATTAAAATCTTCCAAATTCCCCAGCGTAAATCTTGCAACATTCCAAAGTTTCGTCAGCAATTTGGAACCACGTTTAACCTCGTCTTCCACATAGGGCAGGTTTGTTCCAATTGGTGCAGTTGCAATCCAATAACGGACCGCATCAACACCAAATTTTTCAATTGGTTCTTCGGGGTCGGTACCATTACCCTTGCTTTTGGACATTTTTTTACCATGTTTATCAACAACAATACCATGCATGTATACTGTTTTAAATGGAACATCACCCATCACATACATGCCCATCATTATCATACGTGCAACCCAAAAGAATATTAAATCTGAACCAGTGCACAAATAATCGGTTGGATAATAACGTTTTAATTCAGGTGTATCATCTGGCCATCCCAATGTGGAAAACGGCCACAATCCCGATGAAAACCATGTATCCAATGTATCTGGGTCTTGGGTCAATGACTTGCCACCCGATTGTTTGACGGCTTCTTCTTTGGTTTCCGCAACATAAATCTTGCCTTCGGCGTCATACCACGCGGGTATGTGATGACCCCACCAAAGCTGACGCGAAATTGTCCATGGACGAATATTATTCATCCAAGACATAAACAAATTATAACGATGTTCAGGAATGAATTTTATCTTGCCTTCGGCCACCGCTTTGATTGCCGGCACCGCCAATTTTTGTGCATCAACAAACCATTGGGTCGTCAGCATCGGTTCAACCGGCACGCCACCACGTTCAGAATACGGTGTTGGAATAACCCGGTCTTCTATTTTTGTCATCAGGCCGGCGGCTTCTATATCTGCGACAACCGCGTCACGCGCCGCATAACGATCCATACCCCAATATTTTTCTGGAACCGGCAATTCGCTTATCAATTTTGCATCCATGGTTAAAATACAAATTGGTTTAAGGTTGTGACGAAGACCAACCTCCCAGTCATCAAAATCATGTGCCGGTGTAATTTTCACAGCCCCAGTTCCTTTTTCTGGGTCGGCGTGTTCATCTGCGATAATTGGAATTTCAATATCGGTCAGCGGAATAATCGCTTTTTTACCAATAAGGTGTTTTAACTTTGCGTTTTCTGGGTGAATCGCGATTGCTTGGTCACCAAACAGTGTTTCAGGGCGCGTTGTTGCAATTTCAACAAAACCGCCACCAACCAAAGGATAATTGAAATAGTAAAATTTGCCATGTTCTTCACGTGTTTCAATTTCCAAATCGGATACAGATGTTTGCTGACGCGGGCACCAATTCACAAGACGTTTATCACGATATATCAAACCTTCGTTATACATTTTCACAAACAATTTGGTAACTGCGCGAGACAGGCCTTCATCCATTGTAAAGCGTTCGCGTTTCCATGCCGGTGTTGCGCCCAATGCATGTAATTGTTTGAAAATCAAACCACCTTTTTCTTCCTTCCATTTGTGGGCAGCCGCTAATTTTTCATCCAATGACAGCGCATGCGGGTTTATTCCGCGCTTTGATAAGTCACGTTCAACCAATAACTGGGTCGCGATTGCGGCATGATCGGTCCCCGGTTGCCACAAAACATCATATCCCGCCATACGCTTATATCTGCATACAATATCAGCCAACACATTATCCAGCGCATGCCCCATATGTAAATTGCCTGTGACATTTGGAGGTGGCATCATCATGCAAAATGATTTCTTGGATGAATTAACATCGTTTGACCAGAAATCATTTGAATCCCAAAATTCTTGGATACGTGTTTCTATTTCACGTGGTGCGATATTTTTACCCAATTCTATTTTCATTATAACTGCCTTTGGTTGTTTCCGGAAAATGATACCAAAACAAAAAAGAAATTCAAGCACCGATACCAATATTTTAATCTGCGCGAATAACACGACAAAATACCACACCATATACCGCGGTTGCACCCGCCCGACGCAGTACACGCCCCATTTCAGTAAATGTTGCACCCGATGTCATAACATCATCAACCAATAATATTTTTCGCCCACGTATTTTATCGGCATCCACAACATTAAACACACCACGAATATTTTTCAATCTTTCGGCATGTGTTTTATGCCCCATATTTGGACGGTATGCGCGATGCACACTGTCAAAATCAATCGGGGCACCATATACACGCGATATTTCCCGGGCCAACAATGTTGCCTGGTTATACCCACGATGAAACAGACGCCTGTTTGCCAATGGCACCGGCATTATGATATCTGGTGAAATATCTAAATCACGCAATGCCCATATCATTGCATGCGACATAAAACGTGCGAATTTTATACGTCCACCATGTTTGAACGGTAACATCACTGAACGCGACATATCATCGTACACGCATGCGGCACGTATAAAATCCAATTCATTTTTACCCGCCGCACATACTGGGCACATTGCACCATCCGATAATTCATAATCATCGGGGAATGGGTATCCACAACACATACAATGCGGTCCATCAATCCAATCAAAACAAGACCAACAATCACCACACAAACTGCCATGATTTTCCACCGGTGCCGAACAAATCGGACACGACGGCGGAAACAGAAAATCCAGGAATTTATTTAAATATTTATTTAACTTTGACACGCAACGTTTACCAAGTCATGCTTTTATATGTTCTGGAACCGACCTTGTCGCCAAACATATTGTATTTCTGACGTGTCAAACTTTCGTACTGTTCATTTGAAATTATACGCAACACGAAACCTTCCTCTTCACGTGCAGACAAAACCGGAACAATACGATGTTCTGAAACACCAGTATCACGCAAAACCTGTTCAATGATTGCCAAACGACGCGCCGCCAATTTACGTGCATCCATTGTGGTTGTCGCCATTTCTGGAATTGCGACCTGAATTGCACGTTTTGGATTTGCGACAACGATTCCCGCATATTCAGATAACAGATTATAATTATCACGTGATAATGCAGAATCAGAATTTCTAAATCTTATTTTGATTTCCAACGGACGAATTTTTTCAGAATCTTCGGACAAATCACGTACCGATGAAAAACCTTCAAGCGATGATGTTAAATCACTGGCCACATCAAATTTATCGTCTATGGAATAAGTAGACAGGTGTTTATTTTCTGACAAGAACGTCTTTCTGAATGCGCGGCGTAATTCTGATGGTAACATTTTTGCCATATCATCACGAACTTCTTGAATCTTGGACCCAGTGTCGTTTTTAACAGAACGTACAACAACATCATTATTCAGCAAATCATCGCGTGCAACAACCATGCGCGAAACATTTATACCGTTATCATTGCGCACACCATGTTCCATCACAGATTTTGGAATACTGTGCGCTTCTGCTGGTGCAATTTCACTGTGACGATTAAATGCAACAGATTCGGCCGGATAAATTGATGTTTCCACAGACGGTCTTGTATCCGCGACATGTTGATTTTTTACAGCCGCTTCGGCCTTGGCCTGCAATTCGGCAAGACGTGAAATCTGTTCATCTAACGATGCAACTCGTGCGGATACCGCCTTGATTTCCTGGGCATTTGACGCAAATGCATCCATATTTTCTTCGGGTAATATTGAATCGGAAGTGATAACAGAAAATTCATTTGCACGCGGCATACGCAAAGGCGCATCAGATTTAGCCCACAAATCAGAACTTGGACGGTTTGGTATCAAATATTCACTTGTCGCAGAAATCTTGTCCCCAGTGTTTTTATTCACTGATGATTTTTTTTTTGCACTGCGCTGAACAACATTTCTTTCTGTTGTCGCAGCACGTTCGCCATTTGATACAGGCACCAATTTACGTGCAGAAACTGTTTTTACTGTACTGGTTTCCTTTGCCGCTTTTTCTGACGCAACCCCATATTGTGCACGTGCAGAAATTGCACCCGCCGACATATTCACCGCAGGCAACCGAGCCCCCGCAATAGCCGGCAAAACAAAGAATATTCCCAATCCAGAAACTAATTTATTTTTCATGTTCCTTTCCTTCCTGTATTCAATGATATAATAAATCAGGAATTTGACGCAAGCACAAAATGAAAGATTAGAATAAAAAAATAAAAATTATTTTGATTGTAAATTTTGTATTTTTGCTTTACGTGCGATACGTGCACGTTCAACCTCGGCCATATAAGGTTTTACCTCGGATTGTTTATATTGCATAAATCCAGCATACAAATCTTGATTAAATATTGTAATCTGTTGTGTACCACCTGCTTGGGTGGAACCTTCGGCAACCAATTTATGTGGCGCACCATATTCGGTATTATCATACAGTCGCCAATGATTAACCTGGGCACATACTGGTTCAAAATGACATAAACTTTTTTTACGACGACGCAAAATATCATCTTGGCGCACATTATGGCCACCACTTTCAACACGATGCTCAACACGTTTGATATTATCGTCTGGCGTAGATACCGTCACATAAAAGAATTCTATACTGTATCCCGCGGCCTTGACGCGTTCTATTAATTCGTAATCAAACTTACTAGATAATGTGGTTTCATAAATAAAAGACGCATTCGCCGACAAAGCTTTATCTATTTCTTTTAATAAAACTCTACCAACTGTTGTGCTTGTTTGACTGCACTTTTTGTCTCTTGCAATATCATCGGCATTAACAGATTTAATTTCTGGTGTTTTACCAAACAGTTCTTCTGCAAGTGTACTCTTACCCGCACCATTCGCACCACCGATAAAATAAAGAACTTTCTTAGATTCTACTAACATAACTATACTATCAGCTTTCACACAGTATAATAGCATGTATTCATAAATTTTCAAGAGTAAAAAAATCCCGTAACACCCACAAAACGTGATTTTTTTAGGATGTTACGGAATAATATTTTTTTTAACGACGACCTGCACAGTATTCACATGTGGTTGGTCCCGGGACACAATCTACGATTGGAATGTATTCCGCCGGTGCAGGAACATATTCTGGTTCATATGCAACCGGTGCCGGTTCAGAATAAACCACCACAGGTTCCGCAAAAGTATGAACTTCGTCACATGTGACTTCGGTAATAACCGCACGATGCTTGTGTGCTTCACTTTCCAACAACTGATGCATTGCCGCTGGGTCACAATTATTTGTACGAACCGTACGCCAATCGGCATTTGCCGCAGTTGCAACCATCGCAATCACAGAAGATAATAAAACTATTTTTTTCATATTTTATTCCTTTGTTTTGATTTACACACGAAATATAGCACAAAACACAACATTGTCAAGTGTATTTTATTTGAATAAAAAAACCGCCCAAATGGGCGGCTTTATGGTTATTTTTGATTAACCTGCATACGTTTTTGCATGGTTTTGTGCCATCAACCAATTCATAACTTTGCTTTGTGGTTTTGCCGGCATAACTTTATTTGATTTTTTGCTAAGTATATCGCTTTCTGGGACTTCGCGATTATTCTTATTTGGATTCATTTGATCCGTGACTATCGCAACAACCAGCCCAGCAAAAATCACAATGCCCCAAATAGTCAATTTTCTTTTTTCAATTTTTTCCATGTGCATCCCCTTTGGTTACTGTACAAACCAAGTGTACAATAAAAGTTTGTATTGTCAAAAATAAATTGCTTTTACAACGAAATATGCCATATTCGTCGTGAATATATGAAAATAAAAGGATGAACAATGGCGATAATTGAATATATGCATGTCAATATTACAGATGCCCCAACCGGAAATATAATCAGTATTATCCCTTGTGCCCAGTGTAAACAAAACGAAAAAGATTGCCCTGTATACCAAGATGCCCTACAATATAGCAGCCTGTTGCATATCAACATAGGACATACCCAGATTGGTAATAAGATTGTATCCATTGGATTTCCCAGAAGTTATGGTGAAGTTTTAAGAAAGCATGAAATTGAACGGTGGCAAAAAATAGCAAACCAATGCGAAAGCAGATAAAAACCGCCCATTTGGGCGGCGTTGCTTCGATTTTTTTATCTATTGTGTGCAGAATAATGCATGATACTCTGATTTTGATAATTCCTGCGCATATCACCAGGCATACGGTATATGTTTGAATATGTTTTGCTGACCCATTTGCCGTTTATGCATTCTATAGTTGTAACAGGGCAAGATTCTGTAACCGTAATTGTTCCCAAAAAAATTACATTTTGTGACATATTTCTACATCCTTTTGTGAAATTTAACGGCGAAGATCTGGGCTTATCACACCACGTTGACGCAAGATATTTTCTGTAATAGCACGTTGTAATGCCAATGCCGTGGGTTTCTTTTCTGCGACGACATCACTGTGTACGCATTCTACTGCATTTGCCTGAGTGACATCATTACCCTCGTTTACAGCGTGTCTTTTCATCAAAATAGCCACTAGCCTGGCATATAAAAGCTTACTCATTTTCAACTACCTTTTTCTCTATTCATTTATTTTTATGTATTCGGCATAATATAAAAAACCGCCACATGGGCGGTTAAAACGGTTTTTATATCGTATTGGGTTTAATTCTGGCGACGACCTACTCTTCCGTGGCTTAAGCCAAAGTACCATCGGCGATACGAGGTTTCCCTGTCTGGTTCGGAATGGAACAGAGGGTGACTCCCGCTCTATAATCACCAGAATTAAACCCAATGAACATCGTTGTCAAATCAACTTAAACGTTCTCTTCAAGCATATCGTTTGGAAAACCAAACGATAAGATAAAAAGTCAATGGTTCGATTAGTACCGTTAAGCTAAACCCCTCACAGGGCTTACACATACGGCCTATCAATGTCCTAGTCTAGAACTGAACTCATGGGGATATCTTATCTTGCGACCAGCTTCCCGCTTAGATGCTTTCAGCGGTTATCTGTTCCGAACATAGCTACCCTGCGGTGCCGCTGGCGCGACAACAGGTACACCAGGGGTTCGTTCGACCCGGTCCTCTCGTACTAAGGTCAAGTTCGCTCAAATATCCAACGCCCACAGTAGATAGGGACCTAACTGTCTCACGACGTTATTAACCCAACTCACGTACCGCTTTAAATGGCGAACAGCCATACCCTTGGGACCTGCTCCAGCCCCAGGATGCGATGAGTCGACATCGAGGTGCCAAACACTACCGTCGCTATGGACGCTTGGGTAGCATCAGCCTGTTATCCCTAGAGTAGCTTTTATCCGTGTGCGATAGCCCTTCCATGCGGGGCCACCGGGTCACTATGACCGACTTTCGTCTCTGCTCGGCGTGTCCGCCTTGCAGTCAGGCCTGCTTTTGCCATTGCACTCACCGGCTGATTTCCGACCAGCCTGAGCAGACCATTGCGCGCCTCCGGTACACTTTGGGAGGCGACCACCCCAGTCAAACTGCCCATCACGCAATGTCCCCTGCCCTGGTTCAAGAACACGGGTTAGACACTAAAACACATCAGGGTGGTATTTCACCAACCGCTCCATGCGAACCAAAATCCGCACTTCAAAGCGTCCCACCTATCCTACGCAAATGTGCCCTAGTGCCATTACGAAACTGCAGTAAAGCTTCATAGGGTCTTTCCGTCTAGCTGCGGGTACCCGGCATTTTCACCGAGAATTCAATTTCGCTGAGTCTATGTTGGAGACAGTGTGGAGATCGTTACGCCATTCATGCGGGTCGGAACTTACCCGACAAGGAATTTCGCTACCTTAGGACCGTTAGAGTTACGGCCGCCGTTTAACGGGGCTTCACATCAATGCTTGCACACCTCTGCTTAACCTTCCGTCACTGGGCAGGCGTCAGTCCCTATACATCATCTTATACGATTTAGCAGAGACCTGGGTTTTAAGTAAACAGTCGCCCCCACCTGGTTTGTGTCACCTGATTAAAGTTGCCTTGAAACAGGTCATCCTTATTCCGAAGTTACGGATGCATTTTGCCTAGTTCCTTCAACATAGTTCTCTCAACCGCCTTAGTCTACTCGACTCGAGCACCTGTGTTGGTTCTGGGTACGATCTATACGTGCGGGCTATTTCCTGGAACTTGTTCACTGCCGCACCAATCCAATAAGGTACAACAATTTACCAAATTCGTCACTCTCGCACAGGTCACGGAATATTAACCGTGTTCCCATCGACTACGCCTTTCGGCCTCGCCTTAGGGGTCGACTCACCCTACCCTGATTAACATTGGATAGGAACCCTTGCTCTTACGGCGTCAAGGTTTCTCACCTTGATTAGCTGCTACTCATGCCAACATTCGCGCTTCTGATACCTCCACGCCGGCTCACGCCTTACGCTTCACAGGCCTACAGAATGCTCCGCTACCGCGACACATACGTGCCACCCGCAACTTCGGTAGATGATTTTAGCCCCGTTACATTTTGGTTGCCGAAACGCTAATAGACCAGTGAGCTATTACGCTTTCTTTAAACGATGGCTGCTTCCAAGCCAACATCCTGGTTGTTTTGGAATTTCGACTCACTTTCCCACTTAATCATCATTTTGGGACCTTAGTTGGCGGTCTGGGCTGTTGCCCTCTCGTCCACCGACCTTAGCACCGATGGACTGTTTCCCTGGCTATAATTCGTTGGTATTCAGAGTTTGATATGGTTTGGTAAGATTTTACTCCCCCTAGCCATTTCAGTGCTTTACCCCCAACGACGAACACCAGAGACACTACCTCTATAGTTTTCGCGGAGAACCAGCTATAACGGGGTTCGATTGGCTTTTCACCCCTAGACACAAGTCATCCCCTAGTGTTGCCATACTAGTGGGTTCGGCCCTCCAGCGACTGTTACGCCGCCTTCAGCCTGCTCATACCTAGATCACCCCGCTTCGGGTCTATTACTGCATACTCAAATCGCCCTATTCAGACTCGGTTTCCCTTCGCTTACACCTAACGGCTTAGGCTTGCATGCAATAATAACTCGTTGGCTCATTATACAAAAGGTACGCCATCACCGGAAAACCGGCTCTGACAGCTTGTAGGTATTCAGTTTCAGTGTCTATTTCACTCCCCCTTCGGGGTTCTTTTCACCTTTCCCTCACGGTACTTGTTCACTATCGGTCAATCAGGAGTATTTAGCCTTGGGGGAAGGTCCCCCCATGTTCAAACCGGATTTCACGTGTCCGGCTCTACTCTTGAACCAAGAAACTAGATTTCGCATACAGGGCTATCACCTATTATCGCCGCGCTTTCCATCGCGTTTTGCTATCTAAAATCTCGGCTACTGGGCTGGTCCCGTTTCGCTCGCCACTACTAAGGGAATCGCTGTTGCTTTCTTTTCCTGCGGCTACTGAGATGTTTCACTTCTCCGCGTTTGCTTCTGGGCCCTATGTATTCAGGCACAGATAGGTCATACGACCTGGGTTTCCCCATTCGGACATCCCGGGGTCAAAGGATATTGACGCCTCGCCCGGGCTTATCGCAGTCTTTCACGTCCTTCATCGCCTCTGATTGCCAAGGCATCCACTAAACACCCTTTGTTACTTTTTATCCTATGCTTGAAGAGAATGTCTTCAGCATAAAAAATAACTTAATGAGTTTTCTAAGCTTTAGTTGATTCTTGCTTTTCTAAAATTGAATTATCACTTTCGTGATTACTCTATTAGAAAGATTTTTGAGATTACGATGTTCAACAAATCAGACAATCATATTTCTATGAAAATCTAACTTGCGACATAAAAACCGATTAACAATGTTTGCCTTATAAAAGCAGATTCCGACGATATTCGTGGAATATCTGGAATCATAAACGAAAAAATCGTTTCTGATTCCAACCTCATCTTTAAAATGGTGGGTCAGGAAGAACTCGAATCTTCGACCTTCGCTGTATCAGAGCGACATTCTAACCAACTGAACTACTGACCCAATCATAAAAAATTCTGAAACAGGCAGTAATTCCGCTGATACCAGAATTTTGTTCACAAAAGAGATATTCAGACAGTCGCACTTGGATTTGACCGTTTTCGTGATAACGGTATTCTCTATAAAGGAGGTGATCCAGCCGCACCTTCCGGTACTGCTACCTTGTTATGACTTAACCCCAATCACCAATCCCACCGTAGGCGGCGTCCTCTTGCGTTAAACTACCGACTTTGGGTGAAATCGACTCTCATGGTTTGACAGGCGGTGTGTACAAGACCCGGGAACGAATTCACCGCTGCATTCTGATCAGCGATTACTAGCGATTCCAACTTCATGCCCTCGAGTTGCAGAGGACAATCCGAACTGAGACGACTTTTAAGGATTAGCTTTGCCTTGCGACATTGCGACCCATTGTTGTCACCATTGTAGTACGTTTGTAGCCCGACCCGTAAGAACCATGATGACTTGACGTCATCCACACCTTCCTCCTGCTTGACGCAGGCAGTCCCCTAAGAGTTCCCGGCATTACCCGCTGGCAACATAGGGCATGGGTTGCGCTCGTTGCAGGACTTAACCTAACATCTCACGACACGAGCTGACGACAGCCATGCAGCATCTGTCTTTGGTCCAACCGAATTGAAGACAACCATCTCTGGAAGTCGCGACCAAGATGTCAAGGGTCGGTAAGGTTTCTCGCGTAGCATCGAATTAAACAACATACTCCACCGCTTGTGCGGGTCCCCGTCAATTCCTTTAAGTTTTAATCTTGCGATCGTAGTCCCCAGGCGGCATGCTTAACGCGTTAGCTTCGTCACTGATTCCCCGAAGGAAACCAACAACAAGCATGCATCGTTTAGGGCGTGGACTACCAGAGTATCTAATTCTGTTTGCTACCCACGCTTTCGTCCCTCAGTGTCAGCAACGATCCAGAAGACTGCCTTCGCCATTGGTGTTCTATCTGATATCTACGGATTTCACCCCTACACCAGATATTCCATCTTCCTCTATCGTGCTCCAGCCGGCCAGTATCAAAGGCAGTTCCGGGGTTAGGCCCCGGGATTTCACCCCTGACTTAACAGACCACCTACGGACGCTTTACGCCCAGTAAATCCGAACAACGCTTGCACCCTTCGTATTACCGCGGCTGCTGGCACGAAGTTAGCCGGTGCTTTTTCTGTCGCTACTGTCATCATCTTCACGACTAAAAGAACTTTACAACCCGAAGGCCTTCTTCATTCACGCGGCATGGCTGGTTCAGGGTTTCCCCCATTGACCAATATTCTTAGCTGCTGCCTCCCGTAGGAGTCTGGACCGTGTCTCAGTTCCAGCGTGGCTGATCGTCCTCTCAGACCAGCTATGGATCATCGCCTTGGTAGGCCATTACCCCACCAACAAGCTAATCCAACGCGGGCACATCCATCACCGATAAATCTTTCCCGTTTCCGGCGTATGCGGTATTAGCGTTCGTTTCCAAACGTTATTCCCCAGTAATGGGCAGTTTCCCACGCGTTACTCACTCGTGCGCCACTAGATCCACAAGGGCAAGCCCCTGTTTCACCCGTTCGACTTGCATGCCTAAGACCTGCCGCCAGCGTTCGTTCTGAGCCAGGATCAAACTCTCAAGTTCTAAAAAACCTGTGGTTTAAGTCCTGTGCATATAAACAAAGCTGACATAATATCAGTTCGTCTTTACATATATTATTATTCGCAAGACAAGTTTTTAACGAGGTTTATACGTAAACCTACTACCTGTCTAGGATATGCACATTTGACTTAGTCAAAGTTTGGATATTTCCAAATTCAACTGTCTGCATATCTCTTCTTGAACATGACAATGATTTTTCAATCATATCATTTTTTGATGAGCTGCTTTTATTCACAATATTGCGGATTCCTTCCGCATTCCAGAGGTTAGATTCCATTTTCGCATGTGCCCTAACTTAGAAAGCCCGTATACTATGCACGCTTATTCCAAAAAAGTCAAGCGTTTTTTCCAAAATATTCTTATTTTTTTTATTGTTCCCAATTTGCCCAATTAAAAACCGCAGAAAACCGGCATTTATCATTTTTAATATTTTTAATATTTTTTGTTTTATCGGAACAAAATTTTATAAAAAATCCGCAGAAAACCGATTCGTCACCGATTCGTATTGCCGAATCGATTATAATTCCAAAACGAAACCCCGGTTTTCGCCGGGGCAACGTTTCAGTATTTATTACGATTAGTCAACGCTGATTTCAATCAGGTCACCATAATTACCGGCTTCGTCTGCACCGATAAAGCAGTAGATATGGTCACCAATTTCACGCATAAACTTGTCGTATGCATCTTGTTCGGCCTGGGTACGTTTTGTTTCCTTGGCATCACGTACTGCCTTGCGCACCAAGAAGAACGTTCCTGTCGCCGCCGCCGCACCGGCACCGATGCTGACCCAACGACGCGTGTTATCTTGACCTGCACCAACTTCTATTTCACCATCTTGGTCAACAACCATTTGACATTTATCTTCCGCTTCTTGTGCGACCTGCAAACAAGCATTTATGTCTTCTATACCAGTATCAGCATCTTTGTTCTTACAACTACTCATACTGATACCCAACCCATTATCATCGCCGTTTCTATCTTTGATATTTCTCATTACACCATCCAGTCTTGAAGCAGCACTTGTAACAGATTGCACAATAGCCGTTGTTCTGTCTGCCCAATTGACACCTGACGATGCACCATTTACCGTACTTCTGATACCTTTTGCAAGGGTGAGACATGTTTGTGCTTTACTCTTGTTCTGTTTGCTGGTGCTGCTGGTATTCGCATTCTTGTTCAGCAAACCACCCAAGATGTTTGATTTCTGCATTGTGTTTGCCAAGAATCCAACACCCACGCCACCGGCAAGGGCGGATGCCGCCGCAATCCAATTAGAATTACGTTCATCTCTTTCTTTCTGTTGTTGGTTACGTTCGTACAATTCGCTGCCTTCGACCTGGCCCGATGCGTATTTTGCAATTTCTTCCAATTTTTCTTGTGGAATCCAAGAACCGCATGTGAACACATCACCAACCGCGAAGTATGCCGTTGACCAGTTCTGGTTCTTTTGTTGCAATGCCTTTTGGATATTCGGATCGTCTGACTGTATCGTGACACGTGCACGGCAGAACGAACCATACAAATCATTACTTGCAACAAAGTCATTTACCTTTAACCCAGACATGCTGTAATTCTTTGGAATACGTTTGCTCTTTATGCACCAACACACATATTTTGTTCTTTGGTGACTTTCGCGTTGTATTTCGCTTGGGCTTCTTTTTCAATATCACCCAATACTTCGCGGAACAACGAATCGGCCGACATATTAAATGCATAATCTGTTTCGGTTATACGATATTCGGTATCATATATGCATCCGTCTTCGTCAACATATCCGCAATCTTCAACCATGTTTGGATTACCCTGTTTTGCCTTACATATCTCGGACGTGCTGCTGGTGCCGACGGTGCAACCAACCAAAACTTCTACATCATATGATTTGGTTTGTTTATAACCACCCTTGACCGCGTCAACCCATGCAGTGCGGACGCTGTCTGCACCGGCCCAACCAGAACCATCTTTGCCGTCTTTGGATAAATAACGAACGCCTTGAATCTTTAAGTGTTCATCACATGCATTTGCATTCTTAACCGTTTCCATGCAAAGTCCTGTGACGATTGTAAAGTCAAGTACACCACTCACCTTGTTCATGCTGTGGTCAAATTCCGCATTGCCCGTGTCGTATGTATCAGACATAATGTCGGTACGATTACGATAGCAATTTGTATAATCGGAACCGCACATAGATTTGATACAACTGACCGCGGTGTTTTTGCACTGTTTTGCCAATGCCGCAATTGCCGCGTCATTGTAATTTTCCGCCAACGCCGCATTCAGTTTTGCAACAACACCCAACGGGTCACTGGTGCTTTCACTGTATGCCGGGAACAATGTACCAAATGTTCCAGATTCGGAATAGTTGTAATTGTATGTCGTTGAATTGGATGTCGCCGCCGCATACTGACAGTTCGCATCAGTATTTACGATTGCTTCACATCCGTTTTTAATTTCTTGGTATGAACTGTCGCCGTTAATTGTACCCTTGAAATCGGCCATTCCACGCCCCGAACCGAATACCAAACTGTAACACATTGAACCAACGCCCGAACCACATGAACGCATTGCACATCCCATAAGTGTTTCGGCACATTTATCCTTGGCCTTCTTGTCAAATTTATCGGCCATCTTTTGAATCTTATCAATCATGCCAGCATTCATACGTGAAGAATAAATATCTGCATAAACTTCGTCACGATTGTCCGGATCAATCAATTGTGCCGGTGTCGGCATTTTGCCCTGGTTCACGGTCGCATAGCAGAATTTATTTCCGCCAATTGTATCCAAACAGGCATTCATGATAAATCCAGAAACCTGTTTTTGTGTGGTTGCATCAGATACCGCTTCGGCTTGTTCTGGGGGTAAACTTTTACCATCGTTAATTGCATCGGTAATTGTTGCCACAGACAAACTGCTGTCGGTGATACAACGGTATGGGTTCGCAGTACATGCCGACAATATGCATTGATCGGCAACCTTGTAACACGTAGAAACAGAATTCACCGCCGCCAATTCTGCACCTTCGGAAATCATAACACCCAAACGACTTGTGCTGGACGGGTTATCCGAAGGATTGGCAGAACCAAATAATTCACGTATGCCACCTTCTTGGCAACGTGCAAATGTTGATTCACAGAATAATTTTTGTTTCTTGAATTCTTTATTTGTTGTGCAAAGTTCAAACGCATCGCCACAAACATTATCTTTTTTCAGACATGACGTAACACGTTTAACGCATTGACTGGTATCATACATGTTGTTGATATGACCGGCCTCTATGAATTGCCCCAATATACTACCTGCGGTTGGGTACATATATTCTCCGTTATCATTTTTTGTTGATAAATCTGTTGTATTATCAACACCAAACAAGGCCTCTATCCCCGATGCATTACATTGCAACAATACACTGTTGCATTGTGGCTTTTTCGCATAGAATAACTCTGATGTTGTGCATTCTTCAAATTCCGAACCGCATGCATCGGATTCCTTGATACATTCGGTATATTTTTCCACACATTCCGTTTTACTTAACAGGGACGCATCTGGGTCGTCAACCGTAGCCGTAGTAGTGGTGGTGGTGGTTGTCGTAGTGTTGTTACTGGCCGAAATTTTGGCCGCCGCCGCAATTGTTTTGGCCGAAATCATCGTTGGCAAACGACGAGCCGCCGCCTGGGATGCCGTTATCGTCTTGTTACCAACCGTGGCAACAGATATACGTGCCGTACCGTTCGAACCATCATTGGTTTGTCGCAAACCGGCCGCGTATGTACCGTCAATAACGCATAAAACCGCCAAAAAACCACTATATTTTGTCAGAATATTCATTCTCTGTCCCCTTTTGGTATCAATCAATTATATCATACAACCAAACAAAAAAAAAGAAAAAATTAGTGGTTAAAATTGATTAATTGGCGTCAGTTATCCAAAATCGCCTTTAATTCCAACATATCATCTGGCAATTCTGCACGAAAACGCATTTTTTCACCGGTAATTGGGTGATTAAACTCTAAAATTTGTGCATGCAACATTTGACCGTTATGTTCTTTAAGAAATTCCAACAGGTATTCATCGCGAACCGACCCCAACCGATTGGCCCCACGACCATAAATCGGGTCACACAAAACCGGAAATCCATGCGCCGACAAATGCACCCTGATTTGATGGGTCCGTCCGGTCATCAACGTGCAACGAAATTCTGAGACACCCACCCGGTTCCAAACATTCAAAACTTCTACAACAGTATGTGCCGGTTTACCACCGGTCTTGACCATCGTCATTTTCTGTCTATTTCGGGAAGAACGCGCAATATTGCCCGTGATATCTGCCCCAGTCCAATTTGGCACCCCCCAAACAAATGCGATATATCGGCGCGTTAAATTATGCGCCGAAAAAACTTTTACCAATTCACGATATGCGGCATCTGATTTTGCAAAAACCATAACCCCACTGGTATCTTTGTCCAAACGATGAACAACCCCTGGACGCGTTTCACCCCCCAATGCAGATAAATGTGTATGCGACAATATGTTTTGCACCAATGTTCCGGTCTTGTTTCCCGCAGATGGATACATAACAACACCACGCGGTTTGTTCACAACGATTATATCATCATCTTCGTACAGGATTTCCAAATCCAATTCATCGGACACATTATCGGTTGCAACATCAGTTGGACGTGGCGGAACAATCACAACAATTTTATCATCTGGTTTGACTTTTTCAGAAAATTTGGCCGCGGCGCCATTTCGTAAAATCGTAAAGCGTTGAATTTCACTGCGCGAAAATTCTGGCAATACCCCAACCAAGAATTTATCCAACCGCACGCCTGCGGATTCTTCGGAAACAACAAATTCGCGTATATCGGTCATGGGTTATTTATATTCCTTCCATTCTGGACCACGAACGCATTTTGATATATCAATCTTTAATTCATATTCACCTGTCACCGGACATGTCAAAATTCCTGTACTTTGTGTCTGGTCCGCATCACGCGTAGCGGTCCGCCATGCAAAACTTATTTTTTCTGGTGCATGCACACACACCAAACGCAATTTACCATCAGATTGTTTGTTCGGCCCAAGCCATATACGAACACTGTCCGCTTCGCCATAGCAAGGAAATGCATCCAGGTAATATAATACCATACCACGCATCACATCTGAATTGGACCATGAAAAATTGCCCATAAACTGACGCAACGGCAAACCCGTTAATGCCGCCCAGTCGGTTGTTGTTGAAAAAATACTGACCCGTGGTTGCATCGGTGGTGGTGGTGTCGTATCTGCAGCCATCGCACAAATTGGCATTAAAATGGCAACCAACGCAATAATCTTTTTCATTATCTCTTTCCCCCATTGTCTGTTTCTAACAATTCCACCCCAACACGCTTTACACCCGGAACCACGTTTGATATGGTATGTGAAAATTCAACCGATTGCCCGGCATCCAACAATGTGGCCGATGGCATAAATTTCTGTTGCACCAACGGTGTCCCAGATGCGTCGTATAAAATTATCATTAAATCAGGTAAACCATATATATCATCTGAACGGTTTGTCACCGTACCTTTGACATGAATCTGTGGGGTATCTGTATTATTTATTGTGGTAACATCGGTTATTGTTGCAATTAACGGACGTTTATTTGGGTCATCACGACGCGATGTGACAATAACCGCAACCGCAAACACTGTCGCCGCCAACAATGCGCACAGTGATGCGACAAATACCATTAAACCACTGCGACGATTTGTGCGTGGTGGTGTCCAAACATTATTGCATACCGCGCAACGAACCGGTCCAGATGGTATATTGGGCAATGTATATTCTGTTTTGCAAATGTCACATTTTATCTTCATGGTATATCCTGTTATATCATAAATTATTCTAATTTCAACATTTGATATTTTCCACGTACATTTTGTTGAATTTCATTTATGGCGTTCATGAAATCCGCAACAGTAGCGTTTTTGTTGGATGAAACAGAACTGAATATACGCGATACCGTTGACCCAGACACCGATTCACGTTTTACAATTTTGGACGCCATATCGGACAATGTCGGCGAATTTATATCTGCCAAGTTAGCCGTACGATTTTTAACATCCCAATAATAATCATGATTTATGGAATCTATGATTTTTTCTTTAACAATCAGCTTTGATGTCAAAGATCCAGTAAAACCAACCGTCACAGACATTGCAGTAATACGACCTTCGGTCATATCCAATGAACCATTTGAATGTAATGTTGACACACCTTCGGACGCAGTGGAAAGCCCACTGAGCGTTAATTTATTCACCCATAAATTATCGGCCGTAAGACTGGAAACCTTGGCCAAATCCGCCAAACTTAATGTTCCTGACACAGAAATATTTTTAGAATCACCCGACAAAGCCCCAGACACCACGCCCGCGGGCGTTTTGAATTCAGAATCTATGGTTGTACGGTTTACAAATATCAAATCATTCGTCACAATTTTTTTTGCATCCAACGATTCCGCCAGTGACAATCCCATGGCATTTACAAACGTTGCATTTTTAATATCACGATTTCCAAGGTTTAATGCCGACAACATTGTCGCATCCGACACAGAATCAGATGGCACACGCCATAAATACAGTGAATTATCACGATTTATCGCGGTTGTTTGCACTATACCCGATGTACCTTCTATGCCCAAATCCACGGTATCGGCACGCCATGTTCCAAATCCACCATATGCACTTGTTCCATCTATGAAACCAATTTTATCATCACCCATCAACACAATTTCACGGGTTCGCAGTGGCGTTATATCAACATCATTAAATACTATAACGCCCTGTAATGTCGCCTGGTCAGACGTATCCGCAGATTTTAATATACGCAATTGATATTTATTTTTTGACGCATTCACAAATTCTTCATCCAATCCATATTCAACCAAATCGGACAAATTCAACTGGAATATAGTACGTCCAAGCGTTGTGAGCATTGCGTCTTTGTTTTCAACAATATACCGTTCCAACACAGATTGTATTTTTTGCATATTGCGTGCGACCTTAACATTTTCTGCACGCGTGATTGCGCGTTGTTGATAACCATATATAAACGGCATTAATGTCGCCGCCAATCCAATAGTTAACAAAAATTCTATCAGCACCGTACCACGGTTTGCGAATTTATTTGCAAAGATGCGATTTTTATACTTCATTTTGTTTTCCAATCGCTTGTTAATATTGCACCGAATTCATCACGTTTTGGGGTTCCTGGTATTTTTGCACGTGTCAAATTTAGAACACTGAATGACGGTGGTGTGGTGGACGGGAAAGTCCAATTTCCCAATTTAACCGGCACAGTTGTTGAATAGAACAATTCGCCCGACACCGTCAATCCATAATTTTCATAAAATGTTATATCACTGGTTGATATATACGGTGCATACACAAATCCGACCGTCATACCCGCAAAACCACTGATTGTTTTCAACGATGATGATTTCAGTGTTAAATTGTGTGAAACATTTAATGTTTTATTTATTGTTGCACGGTCTGCAATTATGCGACCATTTACAGTATATGCAGAATTGTTTATTTTTGATGCTTCTATATTTCTAAATCCGTTTACGTCACCCGATACACGCAACACACCAATTTTGACATTATCACCATTTACATTTGCACCCGATGAAAAATAAACATTTTTTGCGTCTATGGTTTCCGCATTTATAAATGTCGCATCTAAATTACGAACACGCACAGATTTTGCGTCAATTCCACCGATGTTATAAACATCATGTCCACCCATGTTCAAATCACGTTCCATGACATTCAAATTATCTTCCCCGGATGAACCACGATGCAAGAAACGTGACGTATCCATATCAGATAAATTACGACTGATTTTATACACCAAATCACCTTCGTGAAAATCAGGTGCCGTAACCGCCCAGTTATCACCATACGCAATACCATCTGCACCAACGACCGCCGCATCTGTTCCGATATTGCGTGCGATTTGTGCAACACGTTTTATCGGTGTATCAAAACTGAACGACAAATATACATCTATGACGGCACCGCCACGCACGGTATATTTATCTATGAATCCTGTGGCAATTCCATCAGAAAATTCTGCTAATTCTTCTTCAGATAATTTGATTTGTGCAACATCGGGCCACAAATCTTGATTTATGCGAACAAAGTTTAACACACTGTTGCGCAAACTGATAATATCATTTGCAACCGCCATATCATGCATTGTATGCGTTGTTTCGGTAATCATAGAATATGTGAACGGTGCAGCAACCGCAACAATTACAATTGCCAATAAAACCTCTACCAAACCACCACCATGTTGTGATTTGATTTCTGATTTGTGTTTGGACGAAAAGATTCTGCAACTATCTACAATCACTGCCGCCCCTCATTAAACATTGTTTCATATTTATTCTGTGTTCCAAACGTTGCCAATAAACATATTGGCATATAATGTATTGCGCCAATGACTTTTGATTATATTTACTGCCCAGGGATGAAATTATTGAACTGCAACTGACCGTGGTGGCATCATCATCGGTTGGCTTGGCAAGTATTTCTATGCCGTCATTATTTATCGTATCAACCAAAACATCTGGCAACAATGATGTTCCCGCCGGACGAATATCTATGATTACCGGTCCATCGCCACCGCGCGCCAAACTATCTGATGTTTGATCGCGCAATGTTATGTTGGACGAATAGATATAATTTGTATCTATGCCACTGGCGGCACTGTAAGACAGTGTATCTGAATCTATGAACACATCTTGACCACGCGTCACATTTATAAATGACGAAACATCCAATCTTTCAACATTAAAAGTTATACGACTGGTCACAACATCGCCACCAATTTGCCATTTGTTCGGCCCAGTAAATCCGGTACGCCCGGTCGCCATATCAAAACTATCAAACGCCGCATCTGTGGCTGTTAAATTACCCGTATCACCAAATTTAGAAATTGTTCGTGCAACCAACGCATCTGTTTTCAATGTTCCCCGTGTAAGTGACAATGCGGAATCACCCGCACCTGTTTGGAATATCGCCTTGTTTGCAGTTATTACTTTTATATTATTACGTTCCTTGCGTCCGGCCTCGTTTCCGGTGACCGAAATAGTTGTAACATCGCCGGTATCATATGCAGCACGCATTGCCAACATATCTGCAACATTATCAAACCTGAATCCGCCCATATCTAAATCGGTTAAAAAACCGGCCAAATCAGAATTTTTTTCGTTTCTTTTTACAACATCAGAATATACATCCCCAAGTTGTATTCCAACATCTATGTCACCGTCCGCGTCATTTGGGTTATAGACCGCAAAGAATCCAATTCTGCGTGCAAGTTCCGCACGTTGCACCGTATTAAGGTTTCCACCACTTAAACGCAAAAATGCCGAAATATCGGTATTCGTTTTATCTATGATTAAACTTATATCTTGACCCATCGCAGTTCGTGGCACAAACCCCAATGGCAAACCATATGGTTCCAGTTTGTCGGAAAAATTACTACCATCCAACACAACCCGATTGTATGGTAATGAATTTGCATTTTCTTGAATATAAATTTTTGCCGCGGTTTTCGCGACATCAACCTGGCGCGTGGTCGCATACATATGCGCCCCCATATCATTTATTACCAAACGTCGCGCAAAAAAGGGGATAAACACAAACACTAATGTCAGTGCAAGTAATGCCTGGAGCAAAAAATTTCCACGTTGATTATGCACAAGTCCCCCCCTGTATGATAAAAGCATAGCAATTGAAAAAAAATATTGCAATTGGTTTTAAGATGTTTTACTATTATCATTGTTTGATAGGGATGGTTTGACAAGGACCTTGGCCCGCAATATTTTTCCAAAACAAAAGAAATAATATGTTAAATAAAAAAAATCAGCAATCTGCACGAAACCAATCTTCTGTTGGCATGATGATTCAACGGTGCCATAAATGGCGTCAAAAACGCAAACAATACATGGACCAGGCACGCGTTGCAACCGACGAAATTGAACGCGAACGTTTGTTACAGGCGGCCGAACACTATGGTCGTATTGTGAACGAAGAACAGAGCAAGATTGATTCCACACGTGACCCCAAAGATAAAACACCGGTTGATACACCGAATGCCGAAGGAACAAGTGCGGACAACGCAGAAAATACTGAATCGACCGAAAATGTTGATGATGAAGAAAATGCTTTTCCAATGTTTTTAACTACATTGAATTAAAGCAATTACTAATCAAACGGATTATCGGCTTTCTTATATTCAATCGTAATGGGTAAATGTTCCCACTTTAACGCCGTTGCGATTCCACGGCGCAGATATCGTGTATAAGATTCTGGAATATCCGAAGCCCCGCCAACATTTATTGTTATTCGCATTGGATGACGACCGGTTTGCGATGCAAATTTTATCTTCATTGGTCGTTTAAGGCGCGACATCGGTGGTTGACGTGATGCAACCAATTCGCCAATTATCTTGTTTATTAAACTCGTGGGGGCGGTGGCATTGGAAATATCCCACTGTTCATAAATACGTTTAAACATATTTTGGACACCGGTTCCGGTTTCCGCCGATATAGCCAATATCATCGGCTTTATTATTTGGTGAAAAGAATTTGTAAAATGATGTTTCAATTTTAATAATTTTTCATCACGTAATTCTGGTTCAACCAAATCCCATTTGTTCAATGCAACACATAAAATCTTGCCCGCATCATAAACACGTGCGGCAATACCTAATGCCTGGTTTTCAATATCACGCGTGGCATCAACCACCAAAATTACAACATCAGATTTTTCAATCGCATCCAATGATTTTAGCGCGGACAAAGTTTCCACATCATCACGAACATTTGATTTACGACGCAACCCCGCCGTATCCATCAACAATATATCACGGCCATAAAATTTTACCGGAATTTTAACCGTATCACGCGTGACGCCGGGTTCATCTTTTACGATTTGGCGATTTTCGCCAATGACGCGGTTTACCAATGTTGATTTACCAACATTTGGTTGTCCCAACACCGCGACCCGCATACGCGTTTCTGCTTTCGGGGTTTCTGGGGAATTCATTGGTACAACGCGGTCCAAAAATTCCAATATTGAATCAAACCCAACCTTGTGTTCTGCCGAAATCAAAACAGGATCGCCAAAACCCAATTTATAAAAATCATGAATATCCCCAAGACGCTTTACTGATTCTGCCTTGTTCACCAACAACAACACCGGTGCATGTGTTTTACGACGCACCAAACGCGCCCATTCAATATCTTCGGGCATCAGTCCGACACGACCATCAACAACAAACAAAATTGCATCGGCACTTGAAATCGCATCCATCGCCATACCCGTAGAATCAGCGGCAATACCGCTCTTGGCTTTCTCTAAACCCGCTGTGTCCCGAACTTCGCAATCAGGACGCATGGCCAATGTACCATATATCGTATCACGCGTCACCCCAGGGCGATCGTGAACCAATGCATCACGCGTTCCTGTCAATGCATTAAACAATGTTGATTTACCTGTATTTGGCCGTCCGGCAATTGTTATTTTTGTCATAGTTTTTTCCGTTGATTTTTTGTAATTATAAAGCAAAAATATAAATAATCAAATAAAGGAGTAAGGGCATGCAGAAAATCAAAAAATGGTATAAATCTATCAAAGACGTTATTATAAACCCAAAACGCTTCTTTTCCAAGATTGTTGCGGACGGCGACATGGAAGAATCTATGTTAAAGGCATTTATATACGGCCTGGTTGGCGGTTTATTGGTATTGGGATTGCGACTGATTGGTGGCGCGACAGTAACCATAAATTCTGTATTTACGGCAATTGTTATTGTCCCGGTCGTCGCAGTGGCATTACTGTTCGTTGGTGGCGGACTGATGATGTTGGTATCTGAAATAACGGGTGGCGAACGCGATTGGGAAATTGCGATAAAAGGATTGGCATCTATATTCTTTATCTATCCGATTATATTGGTTATAAATGCATTAGCCTTTAATTGCACTTCTCTTTGGATAATCAGTATCATTGGTGATATATATATTTTATTCTTGTTTTATAATATTGCATTATATTGCATGCATGGCCGCCGTGGCGCAGTTATTACGGTTGTCGGCATATTTGCATTATTTATATTGACCGTATATTTATCTGATTATCATGTTGGATGGTTAATGATGAAGAACACCAGCGCCGCATTATCGTGTTTATTATAAGAAAATTAAATCCCGCAAATGCGGGATTTTTTATTTTATATGTTTGCCTGTTTCGGCGTCAAATTTTTCATGTCCAACAATAACCATTTTATTTTCATATTTTGGTGTGCGTGATTTTTCAAGCGTTACGCGCCAAAATATTGCGCCATCACGCATACGAATTGCATTCAAATTATCATCGGTATCAACAACATAAATCGCCGCATCAGTAATAATAAAGTTCTTTTGAACGCCAATATCCAAACACCATACGATATTGCCTGTTGAATCGGCAATCTTGCAAA
>CACXXP010000019.1 GCA_902771695.1 uncultured Pseudomonadota bacterium
GGCGGAAATAAACTGGACAATAATATGTGTTTGGAATATCCCGAAATTTTTCAGGCACTGTTCGAATCAGACGTGCGGCCGCCAAACTGGCCAGGGTAAGTTCGGGGCAATCCGAAAATTTTTCTGGGTTGACTTCTTGCAAGGCACCAATTCGGACACGAAATATTTCCGGCAATTGATCGAGTTCGGTTTTATGCCGGTTCAATTCCTTATTCAGTTCGATTGTTTGTTGATCGCGAAATTCTTCCTCTGCCTTGGCCGCGATCTTTGCCATTTCTTCATCCGACTTAACCCTATAGACATGTTTATCATACGAATTCGACATGTTTTGCCTTTTTATTATCGCGAAATTTTGGTTGTTTTATTGAATAATTCAACCAAGACCACCGAAAATTTATGCTTTACAATTTTTTTTATTTTTTCTTTTCCGTGGCGTCCATCAAGAATTTCAATTTCTTATTGAGTTCCTTTTCAAACAAAGAAGCGGCGTTTATTTCTGGTACGAACCAACCATCGCCCATATCAACATAACTAACATATCTGTGTGTTTTATTTTGAGCCATTTTTTATCCCCTTTTACCGTAAAACCTGCTTGTTTCTGGCAAGTGTAGCACAAATTACGGTAATGTCAAGGAAATATAGATTTAACCGCACCCATCATGGAATCAGCACCATGGCCGTGGACGACATAGGTATCATCGGGCAAATTCATTCGGCCCAAATTCGCAATAGATTCACGCAAAATTTTCTCGTCACCACCCGGCAAATCTGTACGACCAACACCATCACGGAAAATGGTGTCGCCCGTTAACAATATTTTATATTCGGGAAAATAAAACATCACACCACCACGCGAATGCCCTGGGGATGCAATTATTTCCATTTCTATATCATCCAAAATTTTGGTCGTTCCCGCATGCAAATCTGTTGGTGGCAGAAAATCATCCGGTATGCGTGGCAATTCCCAAAAATCCAAAATCTGATTTCCCCACAGAACCAATTGTAAATCCGCCTTGTTCATAAACCATGACACATTATGTCGCCGGGCCAATTCGGGTGCCGCCGAAATATGATCGCTGTGTCCATGTGTTGAATAAATTGCCTGTAATTTTAATCCGCGTGATTTCAATAAATTATCCCAATCGTCGCTGCGGCCCCACGCATCAAATATCACACAACTGTCACCCGACGACACCAACACAGAATTGGTATTTTCTGGGGGCATATGTAATATTTCAAACTTATTTTTTTGCAACGGTTTTCTTTTTCGCTGTCTTTTTCTTGCCCGAAACAATTTCTTTGATTTCTGCTCCGGTCAGTGTTTCGCGTTTCAATAATTCTTCGGCCAACTTTTTAACGGTCGCCTTGTTTTTGCTAATGATTTTGATAGCGTCCGCATATGCGGCATCGGTCCATGCCTTGATTTCTGCATCAACAATTTCTGCTGTCTTTTCAGATGCACTTTCCAATGGAACCTGGCGTCCAAAGGTTTGGACTTGATTTATTGCCACCATACCAATCTTATTTGACATACCGGCGGTGGTAATAGAACGCCGTGCCAAACGCGTTGCCATTGCAATGTCGGCCTCGGCACCAGTAGTGATTTTATCTGGCCCAAAGAACACCGCTTCGGACGCACGTCCCGCCATTTCAATGGCAAGATTCGCACGAATTTCATCAATGGACATTGAAACCTTGTCATCTATGGGTAAATGTTGAACCATACCCAACGCACGACCACGCGGTATAATTGTCGCCTTGTGAATCGGGTCGGCAATATCAGAATAAATTGTTCCAACAAACGCATGTCCGGCCTCGTGATAGGCGGTAAGTTTAATATCTTCGGGACGCATTTTACGGAACTTACGCGGTCCCATCATTAATTTATCACGGGCTTCTTCCATGTCTTCTTGGGTGACCAGTTTATGCCCCGCGCGCACCGCATGCAACGCAGATTCATTCAACAAATTTTCCAAATCAGCCCCTGAAAATCCGGTCGTTCCACGTGCAAGATTTTCCAAACTGACATCTTTTTCCATTTTTATTTTTTTTGCATGCAATTCCAATATTTCCCGACGACCGTTCATATCAGGTAATTCAATATAAACCTGGCGATCAAAACGACCAGGACGCAATAACGCCGGATCCAGCATATCTGGACGATTTGTTGCCCCAATAACAATGATGCCTGTTTCGTTTGAAAATCCATCCATTTCAATCAACAATTGATTTAACGTCTGTTCACGGTCTTGGTCATTATAAGAATTTTGACTGCGACGTTGACCGATTGCGTCTATTTCATCTATGAATAACAAACACGGCGCATTTCGTTTTGCCATTTCAAAGATTTCTTTGATTTTTGCGACCCCCAGACCAACAATGATACCGGAAAAATCACTGCCCGATGCGGCAAAAAATGGAACGTTTGCTTCACCCGCAATGGCACGCGCCAACAATGTTTTACCTGTTCCCGGTTCACCAGATAACAAAACACCACGTGGCACACGCGCACCAACAGCAGCGAATCGGGACTTATCACGCAAGAAATCTACAATTTCCATCAATTCTTGCTTTTCTGAATCTATACCGGCAACATCTTTGAATGTTGTTTTCGGCTTTCCAGTCACGATTTTTGTAGGATTTTGTCCCAATAATGCACGACCAATACCACCACCAGCACCGCGCATTCCACGGAATATCCACCATATAAACAACACGCCCATCAAAATCGGCACCCATGTTTCCAAATAATTGACCCAACCACGCGAAGAATCTATGGAAACCGCCGTTCCATCAGCCGATAATTTTTCTAACAATTCAGGATTATACACCATAACGGCGCTATATTTTTGACCATCGGCCAAAACCCCTGTTGCACGATCCCCCTTGATATTCATGGTTTTAATATCGGGTGCACGACGTAATACATCTGAAAAAGAAAGTTCCACAGGCCCAGATGCCACCACACCATCAGGTGTCACATTTTCGTGTGCTGTGAACGCATACCAAATAACACCGGCAAACAATACCGCCGATAAAATCAAAAAAATTGTTGAACCATTACGTTGTTTATTTTTTTTGTTTAACATTTCTCTTTCTATTCCTTTTCCTAAAACTTGTTTTTTCGCCTTCGGGAACAATCAAGATTTGCCCACGCAACCGCCGCACCGTACAATGCCCCAGTGTGAATTTGCAATCGGCATGCAATTTATTTAATGCCGCCGACAAAGAATTCAATCGTGCCTGATACCGATCCCCCCCAATTTTCTGAACAAGACTCCCAAAGAACTTTAGACCAATATCTGGTCCCAGGTCAAACAGAAAAGTTTCATCAAACAATGCATACCCGTCTTTCATAACCCGACGCACCAAATGCGCGACATTTTTTTCCGAACTGGTCCGCACCCGCCCCAAGTTTTGAATGGCCAATAACATGCGTTCATCTGAAACACCAATTGCGTCTTGGAACACGTGACGATTTTGGCGAATTTTTACGCGTGTGTAATGTGGGTCGCTGTTCATTTCATCAGAAAAATATTTGATATTATTATCATCACAATATTGTTGCAATTCACGCCGAAAAACGTCCAACAACGGTCGCAAAATAGTAATTCCATCATTTGATCCAATTCTGCGCATTGCGGCCAAACCATAAACCCCACTGCCCCGTGCAAGATTCATCCAAAATGTTTCAATTTGGTCATCCGCCTGATGTGCGGTAACAATATATTTAATTCCATTTTCATGACAAAAATCCGCCATGAATTTATACCGTGCCAAACGCGCCGCATCTTCCAATCCGTTTTCTGGTTTTTCGCCCGTCCATTTAAAAACATGGCATGGCACGTTCAATTTTTTGCATAAATCTTGGACATATGCGGCCTCGGTATCGGCGGCATCGCGCAGGCAATGATTCACATGCAAACAAACCACATCCATGCCCATCGCAACCAACCAATGCAGCAACGCCACAGAATCAACACCGCCACTGACCCCAACGGCCATTTTCTGCCCACGATACCGTTCCATAAAATCAACAAAGTTTTTATTCATAACCAGCATATTTTATGCTATAATTCTGAAAAATAAAGGGAAAAATATGGCACATAAATTAAATTCTTTGGCTGTGTATTGCGGTCACCAATTTGGGACAAATCCGCAATTTGAACGTGATGCGGTCCGTGTTGGTGAATTGTTGGCGCGCAACAAAATTCGTATGATATTTGGCGGTGGAAACGTTGGTCTGATGGGTGCGACGGCGACATCGGCCTTGCGTAATGGCGGGGTTGTTTTGGGTGTCACGACCCATAATGTTGTTGCAAAACAAGAACCCGCCCATGATGAAATAGAAGTAGAAGTTGTCGCGGGCGTAAATGAACGCAAACAGCGGATGTATGACTTGTCCGACGGGTTTATAATATTGCCAGGCGGCATCGGAACATTAAACGAATTTACAGACATTTTAACAATGCAACAAATTGGTGAATCAAAAAAACCGTTATTCTTTATGAATACTGCTAAATTCTGGGAATCTTTTTCGAGCATGTTTTTAACAATGCAAGATAGCGGATTCATAGAAAGCGTTGATGATTATCATGTTCATGTTGCGGATACACCTGATGAACTGATGCGCCAAATCATAAATTACGACAAATGATTATTCGGGAATTTCAACGATTTTATCACGTGACGTTTCGCCACGAATAATTGTTATCTGTGATTTTGGCACACCAAAATGTTCCGCCAGCATTTTTATAACCGCCACATTGGCCGCACCGTCTACAGGCGCAGCCGTAATATGAACACGATAAACACCGTTTTCATCCAATTCTATTTTATTTTGGCGCGCCCGCGGAATCACGCGCAGTTTTACTTTTTGCATAACATACACTTCATAATATTCAAACACGCATCTGTTTTTTCACCTGCAATCAAATGTAAATGAAAATGGAAAACACTTTGGTTAAACAACGGCGCATCCAATCCCGCATTTGCAAAGACATTAAATTGGTTATCCACGCCAATTGCGTCCGCGGTTTTGACAAAGCAATCCCAAAATCCCGCCTGTTCATCGGCGGGCGCACGTTTTGCAAAATCCAAAATATTTTCATATTCGCCCTTTGGCACAACCAACACATGCTTTTCACACATTGGATTTACATCATAAAAAGACATGGCATATTCATTTTCATAAACCTTCTTTGACGGGATTTCACCGCGAATTATTTTTGCAAAGACATTATTTGAATCATACATAAAAATCCCCTTGGTTGTAACAAGGGGATTCTATCAAAAAAATTTAATTTTTTTCAACCAAAAATATTTTTACATTCTGTGCAGCCCGTCATCATTTTGCCCTGCCCTAGCTTCACGGTTCAAAACAACCTGGTCCAGTGTATATATTGTATTTAAACTATCCTCAGACAACTGATTTGCATTCACAGAATACAGCAAGTATGTTCTACCGTTGTTATCTTCTTTGCGTACTGTTGGCATTCCCAAAACTTGCAACAGTTCTTGCGCTTTGTCTAATGCCCCCGCATCGAAATAAAAACAATACGACAATTTACCTATATTTTCTGGTTTTGCTTCTTCTTCCCTGGACAAGCGCGTAACCTTGTTTATCAACGTCTTCAAATCTGCTAACGCAAGTATTTTTGAAAATGCGCCTTGCCCCTGTTCAAAGTTTTCTTGCTGGCGTGTTTGGGCAGCCTTGTTCAATTCTTTAATTATACCCATCCCCCAACCGGCCACGTTACTCATTGACAAGCGCAAAACTTCTACCGGTTTTCTATTGACATGGCTGGTATGCTTTTCAACCCACAGGCCTAATTCCACCATCAATTCTTGCGCACGTTCCATATCCGTAAAATAAAAATAGTAATGTGATGGTTCTTTTTCACCTTCGTATTGAACCTTGCTAACCTTGGTTATAAGTTTCTTTAATTCATCAATTGCTACCCGCGTAGTACCATCATCTTTATGATTGCGCATTTCTTTAAGAATTTTGTTTACATCTTGTATTTCCGGATCATATCGCATTTGCCGAACCGTATCATCTATTTCTGCATCTTGTCCATACATCAAAACTACATTCTCTCCACCTGTCTCATCTATCTCTGGTAAAGTGTAAAAATTCACATTTCGTTTATCCAAAAAACTTTTTAAATCTTTAAGGGCATCAGGGCTGCGCGGAACCAATATACTCCAATCAGAATTATCACCTTCCTTAATATCCCCAACCAATACCATCAAAATATCACGGATTTTTTGATAATCATAAATATTCAGCATAGACATCTCTCCTTATTTCGATTAGATATTATATCACTTTTGCGCATCTCTTGCAAACAACAACCACTTGAAATCACGATTTTTGGTACTATATTTCTGTCAACGACATGGTACACATGTATAAAAGGAGTTATTATGTTTAAACCATTAAATAACTATGTTTTAATCCAAAGAATAGAAGAAGAAAACAAAACTGCCGGTGGAAACATCATTCCCGACACCGCCAAAGAAAAACCGTCTCGTGGTCGCGTAATTGCGGTTGGTGACGGTGTATTTGAACACGGGGTTCGTGTTCCAATGACGGTCAAGGCGGGCGATACGGTCCTGTTTGCGAAATGGGCGTCATCGGCAAATGATGTAAAAATTGACGGAACGGAATATGTTCTGATTAAAGAATCCGACATTTTGGGTATCATTAAATAAAGAGGTATAGATTATGGCAAAAGAAATTATTTTTGATACAGATAAATTGGCGGCCGGTGTTGATAAATTGGCCAATGCCGTAAAGATTACTATGGGTCCAAAGGGTCGCACGGTCGTGATAGATAAATCTTATGGTGCACCGGTTGCAACCAAGGACGGTGTCACGGTTGCCAAGGCGGTATCATTAAAAGATCCAACCGAAAATATTGGTGCCCGCATGATTCAAGAGGTTGCCAAAAAGGCGGGCGATGATGCCGGTGACGGTACAACAACCGCAACGGTTTTGGCACAAAAAATTGTTCGCGAAGGTCGCCGTGTTATTGCCGCGGGTATGAACCCAATGGACATCAAACGCGGAATTGACATTGCAACCAACGCGGTTGTTGCGGACATTGAATCACACGCACGTCCGGTAAAAAACAGTTCTGAAATTGCCCAGGTCGCAACGATTTCTGCCAACGGCGATTCTGATATTGGTACCAAGATTGCCGATGCGATGGAAAAAGTCGGCAAAGAAGGTGTTATCACCGTGGAAGAAGCCAAAGGTTTAGACACCGAAATTGATGTAGTAGAAGGTATGCAATTTGACCAAGGTTTCATGTCCCCATATTTCGTCAGCAACAGTGAAAAAATGTTGGCGGAATTGGATGGCGCATCCGTTTTGGTATCCGAAAAGAAAATCACGGGACTGCAGGCATTATTGCCTATTTTGGAACCAATCGCCCAACAGGGTCGTCCGTTGCTTATCATTGCCGAAGATGTTGAATCCGAAGCATTGGCAACATTGGTTCTGAACCGTCTGCGTGGCGGATTAAAGGTATGCGCGGTCAAGGCCCCGGGATTTGGCGACCGCCGCAAAGCAATGTTGCAAGATATCGCGATTGTGACCGGTGCAACGGTTATATCCGATGATATGGGTATGACATTTGACAATATTACACCGGCGGTTTTGGGTTCGGCGAAACGCGTTGTTGTTGATAAATCATCTACATTAATCGTTGGTGGTGCCGGCGACAAAGGCGCAATTGCGAATCGTGCCGATGAAATCCGCAAACAAATTAAAGAAAGCACCAGTGATTACGACCGCGAAAAATTGGCGGAACGTTTGGCCAAATTGGTTGGCGGTGTCGCCGTGATTAAGGTTGGCGGCATGACCGAAGTAGAGGTCAAAGAAAAGAAAGACCGCGTAGATGACGCATTGGCGGCAACACGTGCCGCGGTTGCGGACGGTATTGTTGCGGGTGGTGGCGTTGCATTGGTTCGTGCGGTTTCTGCATTGGCGAAATTAAAGGGTGAAAATACCGATCAAAATGTCGGAATTGATATTGTTCGTCGCGCAATCGTTGCACCGTGCGCACAAATTGCCGAAAACGCGGGTGTATCGGGCGAAATTGTCGTTGGCAAAGTTTCCGAATCCAAAGATTACAATTTTGGATACAACGCACAAACCGATGAATATGTTGATATGATGAAGGCGGGAATTATTGACCCGGCAAAAGTCGTTAAAACCGCAATTATGGCGGCGGCAAGCACCGCGGGCGTATTGTTAACAACCGGTGCGGTTATGTCGGAAATTCCCGAAGAAAAATCGAACGCTTCACAAATGCCAACCGGCATGCCGGGAATGATGTAGGTTAGTGGTTAGTGTTAGTGGTTAGTAAAAACGGTTGCAGAAATGCAACCGTTTTTTCAAATATTCTGGAATCACTAATTCACCCCGAACACAGCCCCCCGAAAAACGGACTTGTCCTGGACGTAGCCCGCGCAGCTGGTCGCACAGAGGTACGCACAGTACGAGACGGAGTACGAGCCGCTGAACACCCAACCCGCCGCCGAATCATTGGCTTTGCAATAGCATCCGCCACCGACAGGACTAGACGTCGGTGCAGCGGCCATATTGCTTTCGTAATCTGACTGAACGCCACTTTGGTTCGTTGGTATACCACCCCCACTTAAACTTTCGTTCACCGTGCTGCATGCACTGATACCATTTACCTGAACGGTTTCGCCATTTACGTCAAACACCACACCCCAATCTCCATGGGTGGACGGTGACTCACTACATGTGCCCGCGGTTACGTTGCCGTTACTTAATCGTTTATAGCAGATACTTGTTGCGGTTGCATTTAGTAATGCGGACAGGTCGATACCGCTACTACTTACGCCGTATGCCGTTTGATCAACAATTGTCCACAGTGTGCATGTGCCGGGGTTTGCACATTGCAATGTCGTCGTATCCGTTGTTGGTATATTTGTAAATGTATTATTTAATGCAGACGCGGTAATTAATTTATCCGCATCGCCCGCACTATATGTTCCACCGGTATACAACCCGCGTTCACCAATTACACCACCACCCGCCGTATTCGTATAGGTTATAACACTGGTACCCTCACCTACGCCCTGGGTACCCGCCGCGGGTATTTTAACCTGGGTCGTTTCAATCTGCGTATCAACGTATGGTTTTGACGTCGTTGTTTTATCACCATCATCCGCAACGGCCGGCAACGCCATTACAATCGCAAATATTCCAATCAATATTCGTTTCATATCTCGTTCCTTTTACATTCGTCATCACGACTTTTGTCGGAATGACGGTTTTAATTTCCACCGTTATTATTGCTGTTGCCGGTGCCATATACCGTTTGGTCGTCAATTGTCCATAATGTGCAATCTGGTGGATTTGAACATGTTAATTTTGATGTATCCATTGTTGGCAAATGGGTTGCCTTGTAATCTAATGCGCCCGCCGTCACCAATTTATTTGCATCACTGCCCGCAGTATAACTGGATGAATCACTGTATATGCCACGTTCACCGATTGTACCCGCCGTGCCGGTGTACATAACAACCGATGTTCCCGCATTTGATGTATTCGTACCCGCCACAGGTATCTTTGGTTGACGTGTACCAACCTGGGTATCCACATAATTTTTTGATGTCACCGTTTTACGTTCCGCCGGTGTTGGATCCGTTGCAAATGACGGCACTACAACCAATGCACCGATTACCGCCGCAATTGTTAATTTAATTTGCATGATGTATTTCCCCCTTTTACTTTTTTATTCCTGTTAAAATTCTAACAAAAATCGCGGCGGCGACGCAAGCGCAAAAAAAAAAAACGGTAAAAACAATGAGTTATATCGTATTGACAAACAAAAAATATTGTCAACCAACGTTTCCGATTCGGATTGGGGTAAAAAACTAATTCACTTGCCACGATATATGCAAAGTTTATATAATGTTGTCCATGAAATTGGAATCTGATGGAATTTTGGTCGCATTGCGACCGTTTGATGAAAAAAATGCTATCGCGCACATATTTTCGCGCGAACATGGCATGGTGACGGGTATGTTGCGTGGCGCAATTACAACCAAAACCAATAAACCACTGGTCGGACAAATGGGAACAATGACATGGAACGCACGATTGGATTCTGCATTGGGCGTGTTTCATTGGGAAAGTGAAAAAAATCTGGCCGCACCAATTATGATGAAACCGGATGCATTATTATATATGAATGCCGCATTTGATTTAATTTGCACCATGCTGCCCGAACGCGAACCATATCCAACATTGTATGACAAAACTGTCGGGTTATTAAATGCCCTGCCCCGTGCAACCGATGAATATATAAAATGGGAAATTGAATTACTTGGGGAATTGGGGTACGCGATGGATTTATCACATTGTTCGGGTTGCGGAAAAACAACCGACCTGAATTACATATCACCCAAGACCGCACGGGCGGTGTGTGATGATTGTGCCGCACCATATTTATCTGTTCTGTATAAAATGCCGGTCACATTAGATACCACATTAAAATTTCTTGAAAAAATCTGCAATGACCAAGGCGCCACATTGCCAAATTCACGAAAATTATTGGACAATAAAAAAATTTAACATTTTTGTTGCAATTCCAATTTTTTTTTTGCAATATAACACCGTTCAACAAGCAAAGGAGAAAAAACATGTTTTGGACAATCATCGTTTTGATTATTGGCATCGCACTGTTTTTGTTTGGCGGCGCAATCGTTAAACAGGACAGCAAAAAGCCAGCATCAATCGCAACGAAAGTAATCAAATTGATTGCTATCATTTTGATTGCGGCGTGCACATCACGTGTCGTATTGAAAACATATCTGACACAAACAAACCCATCTATCTTGCAAGAAATGGTCACCGCGATGCAAGAACAACAAAATGCCGAAAAGAACAAAGCTGTTCGCGCATATGTTCGTTCCAACATGGGTGAAATGATTGCAGACGCACCAATCTGGGGCAACGAAGATGCAAAAAAGACAATCTTCTTGTGGTCTGATTATTCATGCCCATATTGCCGCCGTGTTCACAGCGAATTGGCGCGTGTTATGGAATCTCGTGATGACGTCCGCGTTGTCTTGAAAAACTTCTCTATCCATGGCGACTTGTCTGATGCCCCGGCGAAAGCTGTTATCGCCGCTAAATTACAAGGCAATGACAAAGCATCTGCGTTGGATAAAAAGTTGATGGAAAAAGAATATTACACCCAAGAAGATATGAAGGATCGTTCAAAATTGGGCGCAAAAATCCAAAAGAACGTTATGGCATTGGCCGCCGAAGTTGGTTTGGATACCGCACAATTGGAACGCGATATGAAAGGACCAGTTGTCGCACGTGAATTGAAAAATGTTCGTGACTTGGCCCAGAAATTCGAAATCAGCGGAACACCTTATCTGATTATCGGTGAAAAGGCATTCCCTGGGGCGATTCCATATGATCAAATCATTGAAGCATTGGATAAATAATTATTCGTAAAAATAAAAGACCGCCCGATTGGGCGGTTTTTTGTTGCCGGTAAAACGCATTGACTTTTTCGGCGTTTTTTGATATAATACATGCACAAATGGTGACGGATTTATGTCGCCGTTTTTTTATTTTGCCCCGCAATTATGCGCGGGCTTTTTTATTTAATATTAAACAAAAAAGAAAGGATAAATTATGGCAAATACACAAACATTTACTGGGGATGGCGAAACGACAGTTTTCAATTTTACATTCCCATTTTTTGGTGTGAACGATATTCACGCAAGTATCAATAATGTAGAGGTCACATCAACTAATTTCACAATCACACCAAATGCAACACCAGATGATGCGGATATTCAATACACCGGTGGCACAATAACTTTTGCAACCGCACCCGCAAATGGCGCAACAATCAAAGTATGGCGACATGTTGAACGGGTCCGCCACATAGATTACCAACCAACACTGCAACCTCAATCATACCAATTAAACCAAGATTTGAATCAGTGTATGGAAATTCTGAAAGAACAAGATGAAACAGTGACCAATATCATATCTATTGCGAATATTCCGACTGTTGCAGATTTGCTGGCCGAACTGGATACGATTTTGGGGCAAATTGATACGTTTTTAACCGATGACGATTTAACTGATTTAAGCACAACCGTTGCCGGTCACACTACATCAATCAACACCCTGAACGGATACGATTATGTTATTGAATCACAATCGCCGACCGCCGAAAATAATTATACATGGTATCGGAAATATAAAAGCGGTTGGGTTGAACAAGGTGGCACATGCGTATCTAGTTCTACACAAAGTCAATTTGCCGTCACATACCCAGTAGAAATGGCAGATGCAAACTATAATTTACAGGTCACAATGGTAACGGATACCAACAGTAATTCGCCGACATATTACGCAGTTGGTGCCAGAACAAAATCAGCCACAGGATTTACATGTTATATGTCCAACAACATCACAAAAGATTGGAAAGCGTGCGGAATCGCGGCATAAAAAACTGGGGACAATCCCCAGTTTTTTTATAATTTATTTTTATATTTCAACGGCGACACCCCATCCCATGTGACACCTGTCTTTACAACCTTGGCGGGGGCCCCGGCAATCACAGAATGTTCTGTGATAAATTTTTTTGTCACGACCGATGCAATCCCAACAATACAATCATTTGGTAATTGCGCATTTTTGGTCAATGTGACACGTTCCCCAATCCAACAATGATTACCAACAACAATTGGCTGATTGGGTTTGTTCAGAACTTCACCCGTATAAAAATCTAAAACACTGTGCCCATCGCCCCAAATATGCACAGAATTAGAAAACATACAATCATGCCCTATCAACACTGTATGTCCAATACAAGAAATATTTACACTGGAACTGCTGGTATTTTTTCCGATGACAACATGATTATTAAAATCATAACACCCAATTCCCCATGCGCCCGTCACATTTTTTCCAATTTCTATTAAATTATTATCACTGGTTGAAAAAATCACATGCAACATCAGACCATTTGAATATGGCAATTCAACCTTAACAACATTATTCTTTCCCGTCCCAGAAATTTTAAGTTTTTTCAATACCATGCACAATTCATGCAGTTTCGCGATGCGTTCAACACCGTTTTTTACAAAAACTATTTTGATACCCAATCCGCGAATTTTATACATAAGAAATTTTCTCAACCGCCGTATTGGAATTAAACGACACAGAAATAACATAAAAAATTGTTTCATTTCATTATCTCGTTACAAATTAAATCAACCGTATTTTCCCAAGAAAATTCTTTTGCACGTGCCAACCCCATGGTCCGCATTTCATTACGCAATTTTTTATTACGATAATAATTTTCGTACGCCACAATATGTTGTTCATCATTATTCCAATCTATCATTACACCGGCCGGTCCGACTACTTCGGGTAAAGAAGAATTATTTGATGTAATAACTGGACAACCACACTTCATTGCTTCCAACGGTGGCAGTCCAAACCCTTCGTATTGTGAAGTATACACAAACCATTCGGCACCGCTGTACAACGTCGCCAAATCAGTGTCATCTATGTACCCTGCCCTGATAATTTTATCTTTATATTTACCCAAATCATGAATTTCGGATTCCAAATGGCCAATAAATTCGTTCCAGTGCCCACCGCCCAAGACAAACACCATATCTTGAATATTGTTCCGCCGTATAAATTCAATAAATGTTTTTACCGCACGTATCAGATTTTTACGTGGTTCTAATGTGCACAAAGATAGCACATATTTTTTACCTTTTGGAATATGGTATTTTGCGCGTACGCGGGCCAATTTCTTTGCATCCGTGACCCGGCGAAACGTATCATTTGCGGCCAATGGGGTCACTGTGATATCATTTGGGTTCATATTAAACAGATGCACAAAATCATTTTTAGTTGCATTTGAATTTGCAAAATATTTGCACCGCGCCCCAGATTTTATATATTTCATCAAATCATAAAACCAATATTTTTTTAGCAACATTTGCGGATAATATTCTGGATACAATACCGGAATCGCATCATGCAACAATATATACTTCTTGCCCGCATGTATTTTATTCCCAAAAACCCGTAATGGCGAAAAGGCAACATCGCAGTACGGCACCCCGGCCAACCGGCCAAAAAATTTAACCGGCTTTCGCACAAATATATTTAACAATAATTTCAACACATTATGTCTGTGGGCCCGTAATTTTTTATCCAATTTTGTCATCTTGGATAAAAACAACGCATACCGGTTTGTAAAAAATACTTTCACATTATTTCCGAATTCAGATTTGATAAAATCGATAAATTTGGCATCGTTTATTTCGCTGTATAAAACAACATTAAATCGTTCCGATTTCATTAAATTTTTCAATATGTTGTATGTTGCGAAATATATACCTGAACGCCCCCGCCCCCCATTAAGATTTTCGGCGATAACAGACACATCAAAAATTAGTGTTTTCTTTGTCATGAATAAAACCTATTTTTCCAAATCGCTTTTATACGGAAATTTTGTATCAAAAAATTTTCTGTTATGTTGTTTATTAACCAATGAATTACACCAACTGTCATTTATGCACATAATTTTTGCATTGCTTTTATAGGCACCTGATTCGACCGCATCGGTACAATAAAATGCGGAATCATGTACAGATTTGTAATGAATCAAATTATACAGACAATCCAATATGATATTATGCCCATTGTGTTTCGAATGACTTCTTATTATCTTGGCCCGGCCATAAATAACGTCGTATAAATTGAACATTAAACGGTGAACATCTGTTTCGTCACGGAACCTGTTACGCCGCGTGGTATTTATATACTTCGCCAAAATTGGGTTTTTATAACATTCCTGCATAGAAGATTTTATGTATGGGTCAATACCATGCGAAGCTTTGTAATCATATAACCGAACCCCAAACGCTTTTTCTATTGCCGCGGCCGCATTTATCAAATGTAATAGATATACACTGTGGTTATCGCGCACGATATGACCATTTTTACGATATATTGCGCGAAACTTTGCACGCCCATTGGCATCAAAAAAATACGCTGGCGATGTAGGCGCATTAAAGAACATATCATCATTTGCCAGTAAAAAATGTTCGACCAATCCCGGTATATTTGCCAAACAGGCCTCTATGGCACAGGAATTAAATATTGGCGATGCACCTTGGGGCAAAATAGATTCTTGGGGAATAATTGTCACACGCGGATTATCCGTATTCAACCAATTTGGCACCTGACCGAAACCAGTCACAATATAAATATGATTTACCCATGGGGCATTTTGTTCCACAGACCGCAGGGAATATTTCAATTCATCATTATCACAAAAAATTTGATCTTTTGTGGCATCAACATATTTATTGGTATCCTTGCCGGCGGCCCGCAAATATTTTGCCTTGGTTTTTCTAAATTCGGGGCAGTTGCCATCAATCCACAGATAAACTAAATCTATTGGAAATGACAAATCGTGTCTGTCATTATACTGCAAAAATTTGGTTTTCTTGTTCATCACTGATGAATTTTTGTCGTCAACATGATGAAAATCAAACCGCTTGTATTCCTAGATAAAAATATTTACCCCGGAAAACCGGGGTAAATATGATTTCAATAAGAAAAGAAACCTGTAATTATTCAGCAACTTCGGCGGCCGGTGCTTCTTCTGTTTTTTCGGCAACTTCGGCTGCTTCGGCTTTTGGCTCTTCTTCGGTCTTTTCTTCTTCAACTTTCTTGGTTCCAAATGTCAAAACCTTACCTGCAACCAATGCTTCTATTTCATCATTGGTACGCGCAACATAAACCTTGATTGGAACAATTACATCTGGGTGCAATGCGATTTTTGTATCAAACGCACCAACAGATTTGATTGGTGCACCCAACATAACTTGGGCCGAAGAAACATCAACATTTGCAATTTCTTTCAATGTACGGGCGATATCACGGCTGGATACAGAACCATATAACTGACCTGTATCACCGGCCTGGCGAATCATATACATCTTGGCGTTTTTCACCGCATCAACCTTGGATTCGGCTGATTTCTTGGCGGCTTCATGACGTGCCTGTAATTCGGCCTTTTGTGCTTCAAACAATGCAACGTTTTCACGTGACCAACGCAACGCCTTGTTGTTTGGCAACAAGAAATTACGTGCAAAACCTGTTTTAACTTCTACGGTATCACCGATATTACCCAAACGTGTGATTTTTTCTGTCAAAATAACTTTCATTTTATCTGTCCTTATTGTTGTAAGTTAGGGATAAACCCAAATATTTAATTAACCGATGTTATTGCGCACAAATGGCAACAAACCCAAATGACGTGCACGTTTGATTGCACGTGTCAACAAACGTTGATCTTTCTGGGAAACACCACTGATACGACTTGGAACGATTTTACCACGTTCTGTGATATAGTGGCTTAAAGTTTTAACATCTTTATAGTCAATAACCTTGCCCTTTAATGGGTTAGATTTTTTACGATAGATTGCTGCACGGACTGCCATTATTCTGCCTCCTCGGTATTCTTTTTCATCATGATTGACGGACCATCTGCCAATTTTTCAACACGCACGTTCAGAAAACGAATAATATCTTCGTCAATACGGCAACGGCGTTCCAATTCGGCAATCGCGGTTCCCGGCATTTCTACGTTCATCATAACATAGTGTGCCTTGCGATTTTTACGAATAATATAGGCCAGATTTTTCAATCCCCAGAATTCCGTGGATTTTACATCGCCCTTTAATTCTTTGATAATACTTGCATATTTGTCCGCTTTTTCTTTAACCTGCGGTTCGGTCAAATCCTGGCGAAATACCAGAACACTTTCATAGTAAGCCATTTTATTTCCTTTGGTTTATATCAGCCGTGACCACCATAGCCACAGCAGGAACGGACACAATTATTACAAAATATTATTAAAAATCAAGCATTTTTTATTATGATATTGCCCAAAATGTGATACAATTGCTAAAAAGCAAGGGAGAATTTTTATGCCGGACAATATAGATCCAAAAAAACGCTTTTACGGCGTTTCTGAAGAAGAATTATGGAAGGCCCAGCAAAAACGTCGTATCCAAGAAGACTGGGAAAATAATTTTAGCAACTCTGTTAAAACAATGCGCAAGAATGGCCAGGATATGACAAAAATCCGGACGCCCCGTTTGGATGAAATGCGTAAGAAATTGTCCACTATGTGGCGGGCGGTAAAAATCATGGGTGCAACAAGTTTGCTACTTTCTGTGTATTTTGCCACTTTGGGCATTCCAATATCTGAACTTAAAGAAAGAAAAGCATACGAAAAACTTACCGAAGAAGAAAAACAACTAAAAAATCAGCAAGTAGAAAGACAACGATATGATGGTAAAACATGGGACGAACTCACCGAACAAGAACAAGACTACTATATAGAATATTACCGACAAAAAGAAATGCAAGAAGATGAAGAAGTCAGAAAATACGGGTACACTAAAGAGTCAGCAAAAGAATATGATAACGATCTGATTAAACACTTGGTACCTAGTTGGGCGCCCACAATATTCATGTTATTCTTATATCTAGGATACAAAAAACGTGGGGGCGAACATGAACAGGCCGCCGCAGACGCTGCAAACTTTATGCTGGATTGGGCGGAAATGGGTGCCAATTATGCGATTAACCCAGAAATGCTAAAAAATATAATGAGTGACCGTTTCGCACGTGATATCATTGCGTACATGGCACCAACCGAAGCGGTATGGTTTGAAATGTTACTGGATGGCAACGTTGAACTTGCTGAAACACCAGAATTCAAGAATATGGCCATTGCGGTTATGCAAAATTACCTTGCAAGACATCCAGAAGCCATAGTACAGGTTTTACAAAAATATAGCCGTGATGCAATTCCAAAAGAATTAATGCCAGGGAATAATTATGCGACAGTACCCATGTATGAAATTAAATTTAACCGATAATTAAAAAATCCCGAACAAACGTTCGGGATTTTTTCCAAATCACATTGCCCGGACGGTTGCATTCTTTTGCCGTTGCATATTTAACATCTGGGCCTGGTCATATAACCAACGTGCCTTTCTGTTTGGTACGTCAATTTCCTTATGATTGAATTCCAATGCAAAATCCGTAAAAAATGCCCCGTCTATTTTAACCACGGAAACAACCGCAATATCATGAAACGTTTTCGGTGCACCGGTAAAAAAGTCACCTTTGGTGGCATACAAATCATAACGTTCCACAGAATCATCACACCCGGCAATCAATTGCATTTGGTCTGAATTATAAGAAACATTCACATCGCCCTTTTCTATGACAGATGTTACGAAACGAACCGCACGCCGTCCTTGTCTATGTTTTTTAATACTATCCATCATGCCTGACATTACAAATCCTTTGTTGCGTGCAGTATCCTAGCACCAAAAGTCATAAAGTCAAACACAAACACATTTTCATGATATATTTCATAAATAATCTCTATTGACACAGGTTTGCAAAATTTACTAACATTACATTGTAATGGGGGAATATAAATGAGCAATTTTCACGGAAACCTTAATAGAATGGCACTTTTTACGGCGATTATCTTGTGCGTTGTCATATTCTTTTATCGCACGTTTTTCGAGATTGCAACGGCAAATATATATCTGAATGGGGTAATTATTGGAACAACTTTATTCGGTATAATATTGTGCTTTATAAAAATATTCGCCCTTGTGCCGGAACATCGTTGGTTGACCGCATACAAAAATAAACGCAATCCGGCCCAGAAAATGCCAAACATTCTGCGTTCTGTGGCAACGATGTTGCGTGGTCGTCCAAATAAATTAAATGAAGGTGGTCTGCACAGTATACTGGACATGGTGATGATAAGGTTTGAAGATGAACGTGATTCAATGCGATATATAACAAATACATTGGTATTTTTGGGGTTGCTTGGCACATTTTGGGGGTTGATTTTGACAGTTGGGGGTTTTGCAAACCTGATTGGAAACCTGAACTTTAATGATGAAAGTGTTTTACAATCCATGCAAATGGGTCTGTCACAGCCGTTGGGCGGCATGGCAACCGCGTTTACCAGTTCATTGCTCGGCCTGGGGGGCAGTTTGATTGTCGGTTTTCTGGCATTACAGGTAAACATGGCCCAGGGCGCAATTTATCACGAATTGGAAGAATTCTTGGCAAAACGGACCAGTGTTGAACATCCTGCGGATAATGTATTGCCAAAGATACAGGACAATATGGATAAGATTATACATTCATTAAAACGCATAGATGACAATATAGAATACATTGCATCCGACGAATTTTAATGGGAATAAATAAAAAAAACGAGAGAGGACACACATGTTTAACTTTAAGTTTCGCGATAAAACAAATACATGGCCCGCATTTGTGGACTTGTTTTCCAATCTGGTCATCATATTGATATTCTTGCTGATTGTGTTTGTTTTCTTGTGGACCACGACCAGTGTATTTAACAAATCAACCGGTGTTAAGACAATTGCAGAACTAAAGCAAACGAATGCCGAACAAAGCGAACAAATCCGTCAAATGAAACTTGACGAAGAAGAAGCAACCCGACTTCTTATCATGGCACGTTCGCGTTTACAATCTGCGGAAACAGATTTGGAATCCAAAGAATTATCTATTATTGATTTGATTACGGCATATGAAAACCAAGTGAACGCACTGCAGGCCCAAGATGAAGAGACAAAAAAACAAATGGCCGAATTGCGTGAACAATTAAATCAGGCATTGGTTGCGAAACAACAAATTGCTGATTTGGAACAAGAACGCAAAGAACTGCAGACCCAGATGCAAGAACAAATGGCGGAAAAATCTGCAGAATATTTGGCGGAATTGAAAAAACTAAATAACGCACTTGCGGCAGCCGAAGAATCTGCCAAAGAACAAGAAGTAAAATATGTAGAAATGTCAACACGATTGAACAAGGCATTGGCTGACAAAGTCGCGGAATTAGAGGCATTAAAGAAATACCAATCGGATTTTTATCGTTCAATAAAAATGGCACTGGGCGATACGACATCTGTCCAAGAAGACGGTGACCGTTTCATTGTTCCAAGTGATATATTGTTCCAAACTGGTTCATATCGGTTATCTGCCGAAGGCAAAAATCAGGTTCGTCTGTTATCACATGTAATCAAAGGGTTGGAAGAAAAGATTCCAACGAATATAGATTGGATTATTCGTATTGACGGTCACACCGACAAAAAACCAGTGGTTCCGGGAAATCGGTCATATGCAGACAACATGCAATTATCTATACTGCGTGCACGCGCGGTTATGAATGAATTGGTACGTGATGGCGTATCACCGCGTCGTCTGGTCCCCAGTGGGTTTGGTGATTTACACCCAATTGAATTGGGAACCGATGCATCCAGCATGCAAAAAAACCGCCGCATAGAATTGAAATTAACCAATAAATAAAATTAATGGTTTCAGAAAAAACGGTTGCGAAATCGCAACCGTTTTTTTTGCTTTGACATCAGGTATAATTTTTATAATTTTTTCATGGCGGATACATCAACCTCTATCATGGACGAACCGTTTCTATCCACTTCGCCCCAAACTTCAACAAAGTCGTTTGGTGTAACCGTCATGCCACCCCAATCTTCTTCATCTATTTCAAGATTGATTGTACCGGTTGTATCTTGGAATACATATGAATTTTCCCCATTTTTTCGCAACAGATACCCTTGGATTATAACTGGCGAATTATCGGCCATGCCCCGCACCTGCTCTACGGTCACGACCTCCATCATGTTATTATTTGTATTGTTATTTGCCGTATTACCGGACCCCGCATATGCAGACACCGATGCAATAACGCCCATTACAGCAATCATTGATACTTTCTTCATTGTTTTTTCCTTTGGTTGTTTATTATGTGTTTCTAACACATTCGCATTATACCCCAAAAATCGCCCAAAATATTTAGGTATGGTTTCAGCATATTCATCAGAAAATGATAGAATAAACCCATTTATTCTATGTTGAAAAAATCATAAAAATTCATATAATTTCGCGCCATTCTGGTTCAACCAACGCCGTGCACGTTCAACTCCGAACCCATACAGCGCGCGTACCTGGGCCCAGAATTCTGGCGAATGATCCATGTGTTTCACATGCGATAGTTCATGCATAACAACATAACGCATAACATCATACGGTGCAAACGCCAACCGCCACGAAAAAGACATTGTTCCTGTTGTGGAACATGACCCCCACCGCGATGATGTATCGCGCAGACAAATTCGTCGTGGCCAAAAATCACGTGGGGTTTTGCGTATCAACATTTTAATTTCTTTTAATAATTCGGCCTTGATAAAATTACGCACACGGCTTTCAAACAACCGTTCATCACCGCCAACAAACAATGTATAATTTCCATTACTGTTCAACACGAAGTTATTGGCCCGAATTGTGCCGTCATACACCACATTTACCGTCTTGCCCACAAATTCTATTTCATCCCCAGATTTCAGGTGACGTTTCTGTGGTGCGTTTTGGAAAAAGCGTTCCAACCAACGCCGTTTTTGTTCTACAAATTTCATTGCCGCGGCATTTGATGCCAACCACGGTCGCGATATTGCAATATGACGGTCATCACCTGCATGCGGACGCAACGTGATATTACGCAAACCACGTCTTACGTTTATTATCACGGGAATTTTTTCACCCCAAGAAGTTATGAATTCAGAATCTGCCATGTTTCATCTTGGCTTTTATCGCCGCCACTATTTCATCCACATCAAAACCATATTCACGGTAAACCATATCACCCGCACCCGACATTCCAAAATTATCAACACCGATAACATCATCTGCAAATTCAAACCAACCTGCACTTGCGCCGGCTTCTATGGCAATTACATGCCCACGCAATACTTCATGGCGATATTCAATATCATTGTTGCGGAAATGTGAAACGGATGGGATACTGGCGACCTGGACCCCTGAACCCAAACGACGTGCAACAGCAATTGCCAATGGAACTTCGGACCCAGTTGCAACCAACGTTAAATGAATCCGCCGCGATTTAGATTTATAAATAATATATCCGCCGGCATCTATATATCCGCCCGCCACAGATTCTATGCGTGAAATTTTCTGACGCGACAGAATAATGCATGATGGACGCGTCCATTCAGACAGCGCGGTCCGCCACGCCCATAAAACTTCGGTCATGTTACACGGACGAAACACATTCATATTTGGAATTAAACGCAGACCCGCAATTTGTTCCACTGGTTGATGAGTTGGACCATCGGCACCAACCGCAATACTGTCATGCGTTAAAACATATACAACCGGCAACCCAGATAACGCCGCCAATCGCATCGCCCCCCGCATATAATCACTGAACACCAAAAATGTAGAACCAACCGCGCGTATACCTGCATACGCCAATCCATTCATAATACCCGCCATTGCATGTTCACGGACACCATAATTTATATAATTGCCCGAAAAATCATTTGGTCGTATATCACGCATGCCATCAACATGTACATTTGTATTGGCGCCCAAATCCGCACTGCCCATAATGGCGTTCAAACCGCGATGCATCATTTTCCCAAGACATATTCCGGACATTTCACGCGTAGAAATGAAATGCGGTGCGTCTGGCAACGAAATATTCGGCACACCAGTATAATGATTTGCATGCATCACTGTCGTTTCCCGCGCAAGTGCACGCCACATATCACGTCCACGCCGTGAATCAAAACATTCTATCAATTGTGCTATTTCCGAATCAGATAATGCAAAACCATGTGCACGCGGCGTTCCAGAAACACTGGATCCCAACCCCAGCACCGTATCACATGCCACAAACCGTGGCCCCGACGATTTTTCATGAATCGCATCGTATAATTCGTTGAAATCATTTCCATTTGCATGTCGGACCGCCCAACCCGCCGCACGCATACGCATTGGGACATCCACATCAACCAAAGCCGTACCATCTATACTGATTCCATTGTTATCCCACAACAACACCAAATTATCCAATTTATACCGACCGGCGAACGCGATTGCTTCTTGGGCGATACCTTCCATCAAATCACCATCACTGCACAGACAATATACCACCCCACCCGTTTTGTTATGCTTTGCCGCAATTGCCATACCAACCGCATTCGCGATACCTTGGCCCAATGGTCCCGTTGTTGCCGAAACACCGGGCAATCCATATTCTGGATGCCCCGGCAATCCGCCCATCCGGCGAAAAGAATCTAAATCCCCAACTTTGTATCCGGCAAGATTTAATGTGGCATACAACATCGCCGACCCATGCCCCGCAGACAACACAAACCGATCACACTTTGGATTAAAGAACACCGCATAAATCATCGTGATAATATCGGCGGCACCAAGCACAATTCCAATATGTCCGCTTTTTGCACGACGAATGGCACGCAACGCATCAGAACGTACGACATTTGACATTTCGTGTAAAATCTTGGCATCTATATTCATTTTGTGATATTATATCATAAACAAAAGGGTAAATAAATGTTAAAAATATGGACAGATGGCAGTTGCCTTGGTAATCCCGGTCCGGGTGGATGGGCGTTTGTTGCAACCGATGGCGTGCATCGCGCCGAACGAAGTGGTGGCGAAGAAAACACAACAAACAATCGCATGGAACTGATGGCGGTTCTGCGTGCAATCACGGCGGCCGCACGACACAGTGAAATAGAAATTCACACTGACAGTCAATATGTAAAAAATGGTATGCAATCGTGGATTAAAAATTGGCGAAAAAACAATTGGCGCACCGCGGATAAAAAGCCGGTTAAGAATCAAGACCTGTGGCAGAAACTGGACGAAGCCGCATCAAAAATCAAAATTCATTGGGTTTGGGTACGTGGTCATAACGGCGAAGAATTAAACGAACGCTGTGACGAATTGGCACGCACCGCCGCCGAAGGATTGAAATAATTTTTTTTAATTACCGCTGGGAATGTATGTATTGCCATATGGCTGATACGAAGTGGCCGTTGAACCTTCTTCTAATTGTGCAACATCCAACATAGGTACATGACCAGGGGTTACAACATATTTAATGTTGGCATTATTCGGAACGGTAAACGTGCGACGAGTTTGACTTCCATTTTTAAATCCACCTATTATAATAAAATTTTCATCCAAATAAACAAATGATGGATTGGCCATAGAATAACTGTCTGATTTATAATTAGACATGGTGTAAGTATGATTTGGCTCAACGGCAATTGGTGCACTTATAAACATTTCAGAAGATGTTGCTCTATCAGCAGAATAAAAATTTAAACCCACTTTGGAACTATCAAAACTAAACCAATATCCCCTTAATAGCTTTGAATCATTTTTATTAAATAAATTTTTACTCGGGTTGAATTCATTTTTAACACTCCACAACAAACAAGTACTATCCGTATCTTCATCTACACATACAAACTCATTTTCTAATGCGTTGTTGATTCCCGTATTCGCATCGCCCGCCGTTACAAGTGATGTTTGCTGTTCTGCATAATTATTGGTGGAATCGTATATACCCTTTTCCCCAATTTCACCCGCTGAACCAGTATGCGTGATTACCGTCTTGGTATCAACCGCAGGGATTTTATCCTGCTTCGTCGCAAGTTGATTATCTACATACGTCTTGGACGTTATCGTCTTGTCCGATGCACCGTATGCAATGCATATATTCAATATCAATAAAAATGCAACGATTATTCGTTTCATATTTAATTATGATTAAAGTGTGTACCGGTTGCTGAATTTATTTGCCACAATAAACATGTTG
>CACXXP010000020.1 GCA_902771695.1 uncultured Pseudomonadota bacterium
GAGTGGTAATCGTCCGGATAGCCATACGTATACAACAACAACAAACATTAGTGGCGCAGATATGTCGTTGTCGCATGGTTCGTTTGTTGGTTGGTGCAAGGATGATCCGACAATGCAGAATAATTGCACTGAAGGACAAAGTACATCTGTTGGTACACGTGATTATGGTCCGCATACATACTATGCAAAATGGGCGTGCGATGCGGGGTATACATTGGAATATGATGCGAACAATAATCCGGTTTGTAATGCGAATACGATAACATGTGAGGCGGGATATTACCTGTCGGGGGATAGCGCGACATGCGAACCATGCTTGGTTGACAATTACTGTGAAGGGGGTACATTTACATACAATGGTTCCGACCAAGGGTTAAAGGAATGTGCAACGGAAATTGCAACGGGGTGGCACAGTTTGGGCGGTGTGACGGCGACATCCAAAAAGTCATGTTATTATGACATTACATTACATAAAAATGGATACAGCGGAACCATAACCGCGAATACCGGCACCGGATGCAAGGTTGCAAGTACGGCGACGGGTACAACAAATGCGACATTACGGTTATTCTATGATACCGCATGCACATTGCCGACATTTACCGGATTTACTCAAACAGGATATACAAATTCGGCAAAATGGGCCGCGTCAAATACGATTGATGCAACGACATTGACGTCTATATCCGCGGTGACCGCAACACCGACAACCACAACATATTATGTGACCAAGCCAAGTTGTGCGGCAAACTACTATAAGAACAATACAACAACATGTGCAAAGTGTAGCACATTGGGTGGTGGCTTATATACCAAAAGTGTCGCCGGCAACAAGACCGATAATACGGTATGTTATGTTCAAATATCCGTAACCGCCGGTAAGTATATTGTGAATAATACCAATGCGTCATTAACAACGTGTCCGGCGGGTTCATATTGTAGTGGTGGAAATATTTATTGGCCAAATACTGGAAATATCACAACATGTCCGACCGGTTATACGGATGGTGGAACGGGACTGTATGCGCAAAATCAATGTAAAACGACATGTGGTGCGGGACAATGTTTGCCAACGGCAAATGGGCAATGCACAAATGCGGGCGTGGGTAATTGGTCTGCGGGTGGTGTGGTTGCATACGGTTCAACATTGACATGTAATGCATGTGGAAATGACATGACAACCATTGGATATGGATATGGTGCGGACGAAGCGGCAGATTGTGGACGTATATTACATGTTGGTGCAAACCATGTTTATCTGCGTAGCGTGAAAAAAACAACTCCATCGTTAAATGTTAAGATTGGAGATACGGTGTTCTATGGTAATATGTCGACAACTGCGACGAATATGTCGGATGGTATTAGTCAGAAATTAAAGATGAAGCGACCTATTCTGTGTATGACGATAGTGCACGGAACGGGTTATAAAAGATAATTGTTTGACAAAAATGATGTTTTTGATATAATATTGTCGAGAAACCAAAAGGATTTCAGATGAGTAAAAAACAACAAAGTTTAACACCGGTGGCCATTAAGGTATTTATTGTGTCATTGCTGGCGTGGTTAACCGCGTGTCAGAAAGAGCCAATTCCGGAACCAACCCCAACACCGGGGCCAACACCAACGGATACAGTTACACCGGTAATTCCCGGTGATACGATTACACCGGTAGTTCCGGGGGATACAATTCCGGATATTCCAGGCGATACATTGGCGCCATGGCCCGGGGGGGATACGATAGTTCCTGGCCCAGGAGGTGATACGATTGTGCCAGTACCGGGTGGAACGAAAGAATATATAGTGGATCTTTTGTCAGGGGCGGGTGATTGGTATTGTTTGCCACGCTTAGATTCTATACGATCTTGGGCTCTATGCTATGATACTATTATTTTGTTTGTTCGTGCACCGGATGGTGCATGGACCCCGATAGGTTATCATGCTGCGCGTGATAGTTTAAGTAAACGTTTTAATATTTCGCCGAAGGTTCGTGGAGGCTGGTGGTGGACACCATATCAAATCTTGCCAGATGCCGACAGTACAAATATTGGTGTAATGGGAATGATTCGTAGTGATAGTACACAATTCGCGAATTGGGGGTATGGAATATATCCACAGATTAGTAAAAATAACTCTAAAGCCACACGACCACAAACCTATAAGGGTACCATGGCGTTGCCAAGGAACAATTGTCGTGGTGGACGCGTTCGTGGTAGATAAAAAACATAAAAGTTAAAAGCGGCACAGAAATGTGCCGCTGTTTCAATTAAACACGTTGTATCAAAGTGTTATTTAACGATGTTCGCCCATCTTTTTTGCTTCTTTTAATGCGGTGCGTAATGATTCACGGGCAATTTCACATATGCGCCCAGAAAATGTCCGCATATTCATAGAATCTGCAAAATTCTTGCTAAAAACACTGGCGATATATTCCAACTGTGCCGGTGATATGATAAAAACATCGCTGGTTATATTGGTTGGTTGTAATTGTCTGACCTGCTCTTTCATAGTATTTCTCCCTTATCTTGTGGCAATTTTGATATAAAATCATCATTGCAACCTTGTTTATTATTTTTATTGTATTATATCATAAAGTATCTTGACCGCAAGGCACAAAATTTGCTATACCTATACAGACAAAACAAGGAAAAGTGAAAGATATGAATATTATTCAGAAAATATTGGGGTCGGCAAACGACCGTTTGGTTAAATCTTATGATAAAACAGTTTCTATCATAAACGACCTGGAACCCAAGTATCATGCGATGTCTGACGAAGAATTGCGCGCCCAGACGGAAGTGCTGCGCGATCGGTTGCAATCGGGCGAAAAGGAAAAGAACGTATTACCTGATGCGTTCGCCCTGGTGCGCGAGGCGTCTATTCGGACAATTGGTTTGCGGCATTTTAATGTGCAACTGATTGGCGGTATGGTATTAAATAATGGGCAAATTGCCGAAATGAAAACCGGTGAAGGGAAAACATTGGTTGCAACATTGGCATTGTACCTAAAGGCGTTGTATGGCAAAGGTGCACATTTGATTACGGTTAATGACTACCTGGCATCGCGTGACGCAAAATGGATGGGCCAGATATATGAATTCTTGGGATTATCCATTGGTATTATTCAGCATGATATGGCCGATGATGAACGTCGTGCGGCGTATAATTGTGATATTACCTATGTGACGAATTCGGAACTGGGGTTTGATTACCTGCGCGATAATATGAAATTTACAAAAGAACAACAAGTATTGCGCCCGCTGTTCTATGGTATTGTTGACGAAGTAGACAGCATTTTAATTGACGAAGCGCGCACACCGCTTATTATTTCTGGACCGTCTGAAGATATCAGTGAGCTGTATGCCAAGGTTGACGAGGTTGTTAAACAATTAAAACCAGATGATTATAAAAAAGACGAAAAGGATCGTCATGTCACATTGACCGAAACAGGTGTTGATTCTGTGACGCATTTATTGGCGGATGCGGGCATGTTGGTTGGTGACAATTTGTACGCACCAGAAAATGCCGCATTGGTTATGCATATTCAGCAATCTTTGTTGGCGCACCATTTGTTCCAAAAGAATGTAAATTATGTTGTGCGTGATGGCGAAGTTTTAATCGTTGATGAATTCACTGGACGTGTTATGACTGGGCGTCGGTTTGGACGCGGATTGCATCAGGCCATAGAGGCCAAAGAACATGTGCGTGTTCAACCAGAAAATCAAACTGTATCAAGCATTTCTTATCAGAATTTGTTCCGTTTGTATCAAACACTTGCTGGAATGACAGGAACCGCAATGACCGAAGCCGCAGAATTTGAGGAAATTTATAAACTGCGTGTTGTGTCAATTCCAACAAACAGACCGGTTATTCGTGTGGATCATCATGATGAAATCTATCTTAACAAGGAAGAAAAATATAATGCTATTATCAATCAGATAGACGATTGTATCAAACGAAAACAGCCAGTTTTGGTCGGTACAGTTTCAATTGAAAAGTCCGAGGAATTGGCCGAGATAGTAAAAAAGCGTTTGCACATCACGCCTGCGGTGTTAAATGCAAAGCATCATGAATCCGAGGCAAAAATTGTTGCCCAGGCAGGTGCCCCAGGCGCCGTGACAATTGCGACCAATATGGCGGGGCGTGGAACGGATATTAAACTTGGTGGAAATGCCGAAGAATTGATTGCAGCATTGGATAAAGATGCGCCTGATTTTGATACAAAAAAGAAAGAAATATATGACACAATTGAAAAGAACAAAAAGATTGTTCTGGATGCGGGCGGTTTATATGTTATTGGTACAGAACGTCATGAATCACGTCGTATAGATAATCAATTGCGTGGTCGTTCTGGACGCCAAGGCGATCCGGGCGATTCCAAATTCTTTTTGGCATTGGATGATGATTTGATGCGTATATTTGGTGCCGCACGTCTTAGTGGAATGTTAACTACACTGGGGTTGAAACCAGGTGAAGCAATTACGCATCCATGGATAACCAAGGCGTTGGAAAAAGCGCAAAAACGTGTAGAAGCCCGTTATTTTGAGGCGCGTAAAGAATTGCTTAAATACGATGACGTTATGAATGAACAACGTGGAGTGGTTTATAAACAACGTGATGATTTAATGACCAGCACAGATGTTGCGCCACTTGCCAAAGAGATGATAGGTGATGTTGTTGAAATTATCTGTGAAAACAATATTCCAGAAAAGGCACACCCAGCAGATTGGAATATCAAGGGGTTGCACGATGCAATGGTACGTATATTCGCGTTGGATATAACCGATATTGAAAAATGGAAAACTGACGAGACAATAACGGAACGCAAGGCATATGAGATTTTATATGAATTGGGTATGCAACGTTATCAAAGTCAGGCCGATAAATATGGACCGGAAATGATGCAAACCGCATCACGTCAGATGATGTTGGGTGCATTGGATTCTGTATGGAAACAACACTTGCAGCAAATGGATTATCTGCAAACAGGTATCGGCTTGCGCGGTTACGCCCAAAAAAATCCATTGTATGAGTATAAACGCGAAGCATTGGGTTTGTTTAGAAATACGATAAATAACTTTAAGATTATGTCTGTGGCGTATATTTCGCGCATGGAATTGACCAAGGCGGATGTTGATGCCACCGAACAGCAACGCGCCGAACATGACCAGAATTTGAATATGGCTGGGGAAGCACGGAGAAATGCACCCTGCCCATGCGGTTCAGGGTTAAAATACAAGCATTGTTGTGGTAAATTGAAATAAAGAATCAGGTTTCCAAAATATTGGAAACCTTTCTTTTTATAACACAAGTAAAAATATGTAATTTTTGCAAAATATCTGCTTTACACATATTTGTTGTTTTTGCTAGGGTTCAATACATGGACGGACAATTTATTCATCTTCACACGCACAGCCGCCTTTCCATAGGTGCAAGTACGTTGCAGGTCAAAAAAATCCCCGAGTTATGCAAAGAACACGGCATGTTCGCGTGTGCGTTGACCGATACAAATATGATGTCGGGATGTGCCGAGTTTTCAGATGTCATGCCCAAGGCCAAGATTCAACCAATAATTGGTGTTGAAATAACATTAAATCATCATACCGCAGATCCAAAGATTTTGCGGCAATCATCTTTGTCTAGAATTGTTTTATTGGCACAAAATCATAATGGTTATCTTAACCTGTGCGAACTTAGTCGGATAATGTATATGCGTGATGAAAATCACCATTTAGGACCATATATAACTTTTGAAGAATTAAAAAGTCATTCGGATAATATCATTTGTTTGTCTGGGGCACATTTGGGCCCAATTGGTATTGCGATATTAAATAAACAAGATGGTTTGGCCCGCGAATATGCAGAAAAATTAGAGTCGGTATTTCCTGGGCGTTTCTATATTGAAATTCAACGTCATGGTTTGCAAGATGAAATAAAAACCGAACCAGGTTTTTTAGAGATTGCAAAGCAATTAAATATACCGATTGTTGCAACAAATGATGTTTGTTTTGCCAAGTCATCTGATTACGAGGCCGCCGATGCGTTAAGTTGTGTTTTGGGGCAAACCAAGGTTGTTGATCCTGAAAGACCACGTAAATCATCAGAACAGTATTTCAAATCATCCGCCGAAATGTGTGAATTGTTTTCTGATTTACCCGAAGCAATAGAAAACACAGTGCTGATTGCGAAACGTTGTGCTTTCTTTGTTAATGTGAACGAAAAACCATTATTACCGCGATTTGGTGATAATTTTGAAGATGAATGTCAAATGTTGCGTGATCATACGATGTCTGGGTTGGCGGCGCGATTAGAACAATGCCATATTACCGATACGCAACCATATTATGACCAGGCAAATTATGAATTAGATGTTATTATTGGTATGGGATTTCCGGGATATTTTTTGATTGTTGCGGATTATATTGATTGGTGTCGCCGGCATGATATTCTGACGGGACCTGGGCGTGGTTCTGGTGCGGGTTCTATTGTTGCGTGGGCGTTGGGAATCACACATGTAAATCCGTTAAAGTACGGTTTGCTGTTTGAACGTTTCTTGAACCCAGATCGTATTTCTATGCCCGATTTTGATGTTGATTTTGAACCAAGTGGTATAGAACAAGTTTTGGCCTATATTTGTGATAAATATGGGCATGATTCTGTGTGTCGTATTATCACATTTGGCAGTTTACAAGCCCGTGGCGCAATTCGTGATGTCGGACGTGTTTATGGTATTCCATATTCCAAATCAGATCGTTTATCAAAAATGATTCCGCCAGACGCCAAAAAATTGAAGGAAGCCATTGATGTATCACAAGAAATACAACATGTGTTGAATACTGATGCAGATATGAACAAGGTGGTTTCAATCGCCGAAGAGTTAGAAGGTTCTTTCAGGAATTTGGGACAACACGCATGTGGGGTCGTTATCGGTGATCGTCCAACAACAAAAATTGCACCGGTATATCGTGATCCGGCCAATCCGTTACCGTCATGTCAATTTGATGGACATTATTTGGAATCTGCGGGGTTGATTAAATTTGACTTTTTAGGTTTGGAAACTTTGGTTGTCTTAAAATATGCCACAAAACTTATCCAAAAGACCCAGCAGATAAATATAAATTTGGATGAAATACCGACCGATGATCCAAAAACATTGGAACTGTGGCAATCCGGTATGACCGAAGGTATATTCCAATTTGATGCCCCGTTCGTTCAACAAACTTTGCGCAAGATGCATCCAACGAACTTTTTGGAAATATCCGCATTAAATGCATTGAACCGCCCAGGGCCAATTGCATTTATTCCTCAATTTATCGCGCGTATGCATGGTGAAGAGAAAATTGAATATGTTCATCCACGTGCCGAACCGATATTGAAAGAAAGTTATGGTATTATCGTTTACCAAGAACAAGTTATGCAATTGACACGTGCATTGGCCGGGTTTACACGCGGTGAATCAGATACCGTGCGTAAAGCGATGGGTAAAAAGAAACTGGAATTGCTTGCCAAACTAGAGGTTAAATTCTTGGAAGGTTGCAAGAAAGAAGGGACTTTGGACGAAGCAACCGCAAAAGATTTATGGGAAAAGTTCAAGGAATTTGCAAAATACGCGTTTAATAAATCGCATGCTATTGCATATTCTATTGTTGCCAATCAATGCGCATACCTAAAGGCACATTTTCCGGCGGAATTCTTGGCGGCATCTATGTCCAGCAATATGAATGATACGGACCAGTTGGCGTTATTCGTTGATGATGCCAAAGCAAATTTCGGTATTCAGATCGTTCCCCCCGATATAAATAAAAGTGAATCTTTATTCACGGTCAAAGACGGCAAGATTATATATGCATTGGCCGCAATTAAAGGAGTTGGGGTTGCCGCGACCGATGCGTTGATTGCGGAACGTGCCAAAGGACCATTTAAAAATATAACCGATTTTGCAAAACGTTGTGCCCCATTTATGAATAAAAGAATACTAGAGGCATTTGCACGCGTTGGTGTAATGGATTCTATAAATCCAAATCGCGCCGAAATATTTGTAAATGCCGATATGATATTATCTTATGCCGCAAAATCCAAAGAAGGCGCAAATACTTTATCTTTATTTGCAAATACTGTGGAAGATGATGTCAGCGAAGATCGATTGGCCAAGAATTTGGTTAAAACAACACCATGGACATTTGGACAAAAATTGGAAAATGAACTGATGGCACTTGGGTTTTACATATCGGCACACCCGTTGGATCAATACAAACATTTGATTGCCAGCGAACGCATGGCAACCAGTTCAACGCTTGGGGATATGCCTGATCGGGCAAATGTGCGTGTTGCGGCAAATGTTAATTCTTATTCGCATCGTCGGACCAAGGCCGGTAAAGACATGTTAACCATAAATGCATCAGACAGTTTTGGAAATATAGAAGCCGTTGCTTTTGGGGATAATGTCACAAATTTAGCACCAATATTAAGTACAGAAAATGCGGTGGTAATTGCAGGTCGCATATCTAATCGGGATGATCGGGTATCGATATTTGCAGATTCTATTATACCGTTGACGCAATGGGTGGCACAAATCGCCAAAAAATTGACATTAGAAATTCATAATAAAAATGTTTTAAGCGATATAAAAAAATCATTAACCACCCTGCCAGCCGGTAAGACCAAGGTTGTATTGAATCTGTATTCAGGTGATAAAAAGACGGCATTGGAATTAAAGGGTGGCGTTGAATTGGGCAAAAACACCATTGGTGATTTTACAGGTTTGGGAATAAAGGTAAGTATAGAATGATGAAACATATACCTGTGCTTTTAGATGCGGTTATGGATGTCATTGGGGACATAAATGGTGCAAATGTTTTGGATGCAACATTTGGTGCTGGTGGGTATACTCGTGCATTCTTGGCGGCGGGTGCAAATGTGACGGCGTTTGATCGCGACCCAAATGTTATGGTTGATGTGAACGCGATTAAACAAGAATATGGTAATCGTTTCAATTTTATTCCACAACCTTTTTCGCATATGTCAGAATTGTCAGATACATTTGATGCAATCGTTTTTGATTTGGGGATTTCATCTATGCAAATAGATACCCCAGAACGTGGTTTTTCTTTTCGGGCTGATGCCCCATTGGATATGCGCATGTCGGTGGACGGTCCAACCGTATACGATATGTTCGGGAAATGGACGGTTGATGACATTGCCAAAATATTACGTGAATTTGGCGATATTAAACCATCAGGTGCAATTGCACGCGCAATCAAAGATACTATGCCAAAAACAACATTTGAATTAAAAGATTTAATTCATAATCCACGCGATATTGCCCCAGTGTTTCAGGCACTGCGTATTGCCGTGAATGATGAAATGTGCGAATTAACACGCGCGTTGGATGTTGTGCCGGGATTATTGCGTTCTGGGGGGCGGTGTATCTGTGTGACATTTCATTCTTTGGAAGACCGAATTGTTAAAAACACGTTCCGTCGTTGGACCAGTGTTAATGGTGATCCGCACATGCCGACAACCGAAGATGCAAAGTTTAATTTGTTAAAGACCCGGACGCCCACAAATCAAGAAATTATGGATAATTCACGCGCACGCAGTGCGCATATGCGCGGGGTAATAAAATTGTGTTGACCCGGTGCGTGCGATTTTTGTAACATAACGGTCAGATAAAGGAAAAGGAAAGGAAAATCATGAAAAAAACATTATCATTGTGCTTGGTGGCGGCGGTTGTCGCACTGTTTGGGGTGTCCGTCGCAATGGCGGTTTGCCCTGTGTGTACAGTTGCCGTTGGTGCCGGTCTTGAAGGTGCACGGTTATTGGGGGTTGATGATGTCATAACCGGTATTTGGGCGGGCGGTTTAACATTATCTGTGTTTTTATGGACGGCCGGATGGTTGAAAAAACGTGGAATTAACAACGCGTTTTGGCAACTTGTGGTTCCTTTTGTTTTCTATTACGCTTTACTGGGTATGGTCTATTTGATGCCAAATGTTCATTTTGGTATGAATACTTTGTGGGGCGTGGATAAATTCTTGCTTGGAATAATTGTTGGAACGGTCTGTTTTTGGGCGGGCGCACGTTGGTATGTTGCAATTAAACGCAAAAATGGTGGTCATGCACAATTCGCGTTTCAAAAAGTTGTTGTGCCAATAAGTTTTTTGTTGGTCGCAACACTGGTTTTCTGGTTTATAACAAAATAATAAGTATGCGAAAGGAGAAATAGATTATGAAGAAAATGTCTTTGGAAGAAATGGTTAAAAAAATTGACGATTCCAAAAAAGTTAATCCTTTGGATTTGTCTTCGGACCAAGATTTATCCATTGCGTTGATGAATTTGGTGTCATTAGAAGAACATTTCTTTTTTAGTGGTGCAAAAACCAAAAAGCCAGGTTTTTATGATTTAATAAATACCGTTCGTGAAATGCGCAAAGAACTGATGGAACGCATTGTATCAAAAAATGGTCACGAAGGCGGCGAAGTTTGGTGCATATCTAAACATTTGTTGGCGGCTTCTATGCGTCTGTACGAAGTTGGGACCAAAGCCATGGGTGCCGGCAATAAAAAAGACGCATACAAAATGTTTGAGAAAGCATATGAATTGTACTCTCTGTTTTGGGGGTTAAACATGAACATGATTGATTTGGCCGGTGTTAAACAAATGGAACCAAAGTTCTATGAATCTGTGATGGATGCCGAACCGAAAAAAGAAAAAGAAGTAAAAAAACAAATGTCGGAATCCAAATCAACAGTTCGTAGATTGGGCGATTGGGTTAAAAATGCAGTCAATTGTTGCATAGAATAACACGGGGGCAAATTCGGTATTGACTCAAATTGCAAAAAAATATTATAATTAAACCAGAAGGGAGAAATTTTGGCATTACAAGGAAAATTATTTTCTTGTTTCATTGGGTTGTTGGTGACATGTGGTGTCGCACATGGGGCGTATGCACCAACAAATGCATCTAATCCCAGGTCAACCGATTCGGCAACAAGTTCTCGGGCTGTGGCATATAACAACGATAATGTGTCGCGTCGTGCGGTGTCCGGTCCACCCCGTGTTCGTGTAAATCCAACACGTGCGGGGGTCACATCTCGTGGGGCCTTGATATCTTCGGCGGTGCGGACTGCTGCTGTTCCTAGCACGCGTACCCGTGTTCGTACGGCGAATGCGCCGGCGGCGGTATCACGTGTTGCACGCAGTGTGAAAACAAATGCACGATTCGGAAAAAGCACTATTCTGGACACATCAAATATATCGCGCAGTGCAATGGTGCGTGCAACCGCCCTGTTTAACGATGTCAGCAAAATTGGTTCTGGATACGCAAATTGTCGTGAATCATATGCCACATGCATGGATCAAATTTGTGGCCAGGCCAACGATACATACCGCCGTTGTTTTTGCAGTGACCGGTTCACCCAGTTTCGTGACATTGAAAACGCTTTGGACAAGGCGATGATAATGTTGCAAAATTTCCAAGATAATAATTTAAATGCGGTTGATAAAACCGCGGCCGAAGTTAACGCAATGTATTCTGCCACCGTTGGAGAACAGGCGATTAAGAAAGATACCAGTGCATCTGCCAAAATGCTGAACGAGATTAACGATTTGTTGTCGGGTAAAACTTCGGTTAAAACATCATCTGGGTCTGGTTCTATTGGTGTGTTGGAATTGGATTTTTCGTCTGATATGGATGATATATGGTCGGGTGGTGGTGATTCTATCTTTTCATCATCGGGTCAAGATTTGTCCCAATTAGAAGGAACGGCGTTGTTCAGTGCCGCCCAAAAACAGTGTTCACGTCTGTCCCAAGGTACATGTGAAAATGACGCGGTATTTTCAATGTCAAAGAGTTCCTATAACATCTTGATTTCCCAGGATTGCAACGCATACGAAAAAACACTGAACAAAAAACGTGAAACTGTGGCCCAAGCGATCAGAACAGCAGAAAAATATCTGCGCGAGGCCCGGTTGGAAGAATACCGTTCACACAATTCGGCGGATGTTAATGAATGTGTATCCAAGGTTCGTACAGCAATATTGCAAGACACGGCATGCGGCGACAATTACAAGCGTTGTTTGGACCCGACAGGCGCATATATAAATGGTGCCACCGGCGAAGCAATTTATTCCCCTCGCCTGTTCAAATTGGAAGAAACCATTTCATTAAGTGGCGATGTTTCGGGTGATGTTTTGGCGGACAACCCTGATTACAATCGGTTCTTGGACAATTACCGTAAATATGTGACGCGTGAACTGGATACATGTCGTGAAATTGCGGACTTTGTTTGGACAGAATTTAAACGCAATGCGATTATTGAAATTGCCCAGGCCCAAACAAACAAAATAGAAGAAGTCAAAATGTCTTGCGTTGAAACGATGGCGGAATGTTATAACACCCAGACCCAGGCATTGGTAAACTTTGACCAGAATACCGCAACGGCGGCGGGGGCGTTGGGGCGTTATACGGCCCGTGATATGTGTCGTGAAAAAGTAACGGCATGTGCCGCATTGTATGGTAGTGCCAACGATAATAAATCTTGCGAATTTGATGCGCGTGGTCATTTGACCAGTGATTCCCGCACATGCGGTTTGGCATCGTTGCTGAATTATGTTTCAACGGTGGATTCGCTGAATGTTGTTGAAAAGTGTAACGAGGCCATTGACGAATATGTTGAAAAACTGTGTACGCCCGAAAACGACAATTACGAATTCCCCTATAATTGCAAGGGTATGTCGCCCGTGGATGACCCGAATAATAATATGAGTTTACCAAATGTTATTAAACAATATGCGGCGGCAAATTGTTCGGATGTCACGACAAATCCGGATAAAGATTACAATTTGTTGGAAACACAGATAAAGACACGCGTTGATTCATTAATAAGCGATGTTCGTGCTGGTGTTCGTGCAGTGTTGGCAGGAATATGTGAAGATTCCGAAGGGCATTGGTACAGTTCAGATAATTATGGTCATGCACAAACATTAACGCCGGAACCGCCACGTTGGAGTATGTTCTATAACAAGGTTTCTGGGCGTGGCACAGGCGATACAACCATTGAAAAATGGGGTGTGTGCTATGAAAACACACGTATGATGCAATGTCTGGGGTATAATTCTGGTGATGAAGAAGGCGAAGAAGGAACGGCAACCACGAACTATGCCATATGGGATTCAACCAAAGAAATCTGTACTTTCACGGATTCTTGGTACAAAAAAATGTGCGAGCAAATCGGTGGGTATTATAACAACGAAATTTGCTACGTAGGAAATTAAACAAAAAAAACAAAAAAGGACGAACCATGTTAAACAGAAAAACACTTGTTAGTATAATTGCAATTGTGTGTTGTGCCGATATGGCATTTGGTGCCGCAAGTTTGCGGATTGGCGCTACACAGAACGCGACCGGAACAACGGCACGGGCCGGAACTTTGCGTACCGGGTCGGTTAAATTGGCAGGTGTAACACCAAAATCGTCTGTGTCGGGTGGCACAACCACACCAACAACGATTGGCCGTTTGGCAACATCAACCGGCGGTTCCAGTGTTGGTAACAGTCATGGCAGAATATCTGGACATGGTTCTGGGGCATCTGCGGCCGCGTTGGATGAATTGGAAAGACGTGTTAATGCATTAACAGATGACTATGGCAGATTAGACGGTCAGTATGACAGATTATCAAACGATGTTAATTATGCGGCGACAACGGCAACATCCGCAAACACCGGCATTAACAACCTGCGTACACGTGTTGATACCGTAGAAGGCAGAATTAACGGTTTGGAAAACCAGGGTGTTGATACTGCAACCATCAACGGTTTGATAGATAACAAGATTGGCAATTTCCCAACCAAGAATGAAGTTACCACGCAAATAAACACCGCATCCGAGGCCCTTATGGATTATGCCGATTCCACAGGTATGACAGAAACGGAAAGACAAGAACTTACCCGGTTGTCTTCTGCGGTTGACACAAAATTAAACATATCTGATGCCGAAAACACATACGCAACCAAAACACAATTAAATAATGCGATTGTTGGCAATGAATCTGTTTTGGCGGATTATGTTCAAACAACTTATGCAAATGCGCATTTTGCAACAAAACCAGAAGTTAACACATTGTCTGAACGCGTAGACAGCGCCACAACTTCGGTTAATTCGTTAAATGCAATGGTTTCAGACCAATCAACCATCGTTGCAAATGCAAACAATAAAGTAACCGCACTGGAAAATGCGGTTGTAGCGTTGGATAACGCGGTTAGTGACAAAGTCGGTGTTACCACATATAACAATTTGGTAACCGAAGTGTCAAATGCTTTGGGTGGCAAAGCGGACCAGTCCGTTGTCAACGGATTGGATGCACGTATTACCGCAAATGCATCAACAATTGCAGAACACACAAATGCATTAGCAGACAGAGTAACATCAACCCAATTGTCTCAAGCACTTGCAGATGTCCAGGCCGGTAATGTTGATGAAAGTACTATTAATGCAATGATCCAAAACGCACTGGGTGAAAACACAACGTTTGTAACCACATCAACATATACTGGGGATAAAGAAACGATAAATGCCCAACTTACACAACACGGCAACAAGATTAATGCGTTGGAAAATAAAGACGACAGCTTGACTGCGTCCGTAAACGCATTGCAATTGGCAAATGAATCAATAACCACGGCACTGAATAATAAAGTAGATGCAACCTATGTCACAAACAAGATAAACGAAGCACAACTTGACGGTAGCGAGGTTGATTTATCTGATTATTATACCAAACCAGAAACGAACGCATTATTGGCAAACAAGATCAATACAGAAACCGCAAATGCAACATTTGAGACGCAAACACATGCGGCGAACACATATGCCAACAA
>CACXXP010000021.1 GCA_902771695.1 uncultured Pseudomonadota bacterium
TTCAATATCAATAAAAATGCAACGATTATTCGTTTCATATTTAATTATGATTAAAGTGTGTACCGGTTGCTGAATTTATTTGCCACAATAAACATGTTGTATTATCTGTTGGATCCAAGGATGCACATGTCACATGGCCGTTTATCCCGTTCTGTATCGCGGTATTAACCTGGCCTGCTTCGACCAATGCGGTCGCATTATATGCCGCGGTTTCTTTATATACCGCCTTTTCCCCAACAACACCTTCGTTGCCAGTATATGTCACAACCGAACCATTTGTGCCGGCGGGTATATTATCCTGTTTCGTTGCAAGTTGGTTCGTTACATACGTTTTTGATGTCGTTGTTTTATCGCCAACCGTCGGGGTATCCAATAATTTTTTCATTAGTTATCCCCTGCATTCGACTTTTTTCGTATGTAAAGATTTTACAAAAAATTGCTTACCCAAGTCAAGGTCTTAAACCTTATTTTCGTAAAATAAAAACGGTCGCAATCGCGACCGTTTTACTGATTATTATATTTTATCTCTTACTTGGCATGCATCCAACAACCAATATAAATACGCCGAATGCCAAAAAGAACAAAGAATACATCCACATACCTGACGAAACATAATTCAATGACAACATACGATACCATGCCGCGCCACGAACAATTGGAATTAAATACACCAACAACGCCGGTATTAAATACCACCATACCGAAATGCCGGCATCACGGAAACGACGAACAGTCAATGCCATCAGTGGTATAAACAAAACTGCACTGACAACTGTTGAAACTATTCCGCCAACGAAACGTGCAAACAGCATATTAACAATTATCGCAAACAACACACCAAACCAAAATTCACTACGTGTGGAACGTCCCATAAAATCAAAATAACGTGTCCAGAAATTTTTAATCGCCATTATTGGATCAATCATTGGACGATTGGCCCGCATTGTCACCGGTTCTGTTTTACTGACCACACGACGTGTCGTTGTACGACGAGTTGTTGTTTTCTTGGTTTTTGCAACTGGCATTTCATTTCCCCTTTGTTTATACAGCAATTATTATATATTATTTTTATAACCCAATGCAACAATAAACATTTCAACGGAATCTTTTCGTGATGCGTTTGGTTTAACATGATGCACCACATCAAAACGTTCTTTGATTTGCTTCAGTAATTCATTTGTCGTTCCACCCGTAAAAGATTTTGCAACAAAGGTTCCACCCGGCTTTAATGCGCGACACGCAAAATCAAAAGCGTATTCCAATAAAACCATCTGGCGCAGATGGTCGGTCTTTTGATGTCCAACAGTATTCGGCGCCATATCAGACACCACAACATCAACCACGCCATCCTTATTATCATCCAATTTCAATTTTTCCACCAACCAATTCAACGCATCGTCAGTGGTAAAATCGCCTTGGTAAAATTCAACATTATTTATCGGGGTTATTTCCAACAAATCCATCGCAAAGATTTTTGTTTTTGGAAAAGTCCGGGCAATGAATTGCGACCACGAACCCGGTGCCGCACCCAAATCAACCACCGTTTGCCCGTTTTTCAGAAATTTATATTTTTCATTTATTTCAATCAGTTTATATGCCGCACGCGCCCGATAACCGTCGGCATGTGCACGTGCAACATATGGGTCGGACGCCTGGCGTTGAAGCCACGCAACCGAAGATTTATGTTTTGCAATTTTTTTATTTTGTATTTTCATTTGGTCCGATGAATTTATTTCTAAATCGACACATTGCCCGATAACTATTTCTTAGTAATCTTTCTTTGAAAAAACGCATCTCGTCTATTTCGAAATAAGGTGTTACAGAAACCCACGATAATCGCCATCCCCGAAGTTTTCCTGACTTTTCAGAATATACCGGTGCAGAAGTTATATTTATAAATTTTGGCATCTTTTAATCCTTTTTATTTCACACCATCTGGTGCACCGCCTTGGGATTGCATACGTTGCATAACGGCCTCCATTCCCCCCATACGTTGAATCATCGCCATTTGTTGTTTCATTTTCAGATATTGTTTAATTATATGTTCAACATCACGAACTGTGACACCCGCGGCTTCGGCAATACGCGCCTTGGCATTGGCAAAGATTTTTTCTGGGTCGGCACGTTCGGTCGCCGTCATCGCTTCTAATATCTTAATCTGAGAATCAACACTGCCGTCTTTGATTTTTTCCTTCATCGCATTAACCGCCCCAGACATACCCGGCACCATTTTAAGCAGCCCACTAAAATTACTCATCTTTTTTATCTGCTTTAATTGTGCCAACATATCATTCATATCAAATTGACCGGCCATCATACGTTCGGCGGTTTCCTTCATACCCTTTGGCACCTTGGGTTCGGTTGCCTCGTTATTTAGATTTTCTGTATTTTCTTTTTTCTTTCTACCAAATCCAAACATTTTTTACTCCTTCGCGTTTCTTTAATGTTATGTGATAAAAACCTACTTGTCCAGATACTTTTTCAGATATTTTCCCGTAAGAGATTCCGGATTTTCCGCCACCATTTCAGGCGTCCCGATTGCAACGACCTGACCGCCCCCGGCGCCGCCAGTTGGTCCCAAATCTATTATCCAATCAGCCGTTTTGATTACTTCCAAATTATGTTCTATGACAATAACGGTGTTGCCCTGGTCAACCAATTCGTGCAACACCCCAAGTAATTGTTTTATATCTTCAAAATGCAATCCGGTTGTCGGTTCATCCAAAATATACAGCGTCTGCCCCGTACTGCGTGCAGATAATTCTTTGGATAATTTTATACGCTGGGCTTCGCCCCCGGATAAATCTAATGAACTTTGCCCCAGTTTTATATAATCCAATCCGACCCGCTTTAATAATTCTAATTTGCGACTGATTTGCGGATGATTTATAAAGAACCGATATGCTTCGTCAACCGTCATATTCAACACGTCGGCAATAGATTTTCCTTTATACTTTACGGCCAATGTTTCTTCGTTATACCGCGACCCATGACATTTGTCACATTCAACATAAACATCTGCCAAAAAATTCATTTCTATTTTTATTTGACCGTCACCTTGGCACGCTTCGCACCGACCACCCTTGACATTAAATGAAAAACGCCCCGGTCCATACCCACGTGTTTTGGCTTCGGGTAATTCAGCGAAGAAATCACGAATGTTGGAAAATACACCGGTATATGTTGCCGGATTACTACGTGGGCTGCGCCCGATTGGTGATTGGTCAATATCAACAACTTTATCTATATTTTCCATGCCACGAATAATATCGTGTGCACCCGTTTCCAGTTTTGATCCATACAATGCACGCATCAACGCCGGATACAACGTATTCAACAACAACGTTGATTTCCCAGACCCCGATACACCGGTCAATGCAATAAATTTGCCCAATGGAAATTCAACATCAATATGCTTAAGGTTATTCGCACATGCACCACATACCGTAATAGATTGCCCATTACCACCACGACGTTTTTTTGGAACCGGAATTTTCTTTTTTCCGGACAAATATTGCCCTGTTAACGAATCTTTATTTTTTATCACCTGGTCTGGGGTACCGGCGGCAATAATATTTCCGCCATTTACACCCGCACCACGTCCAATATCAACCAAATAATCTGCGGCGCGCATGGCATCTTCATCATGTTCAACAACGATTACACTGTTGTCTTTATCGCGCAGCATTTTCAACGTATCCAACAATTTATCATTATCACTTTGATGCAATCCAATTGACGGTTCATCCAATACATATAACACCCCAGATAAACCACTGCCGATTTGTGATGCAAGACGAATACGTTGTGCTTCGCCACCAGACAATGTTCCCGACATACGCGACATCGTTAAATAACCCAACCCAACATTTTTCAAGAATGACAAACGACTGGTTATTTCACGCAATACCATACGCGCAATATCATTTTCTTTTTGTGTTAAATGATTCGGCAAATCCATAAACCATGCATATGAATCATCTATGGACATATCACAGACATCTATGATATCCGCACCATTTATCTTTATACATAATGCCTGGACATTCAAACGTTTTCCATGACAAACCGGACATGGTTTTTCCGATTGGTACTTGGCCAATTCTGCACGCATCATTTCCGAATCAGATTCACGCCACCGACGTTCAATATTATTTACAACACCTTCAAACGGTTTTTCATAAATGAACCCATTCCAATTTATTTTAATCGGTTTGTCACCAGTTCCATACAAAACGATGTCTTTCTGTTCAGCGGTCAGCGTATGCCAAGGGCGCGAAAGCGGAATTTTATACTGCTTATGCAACGCATCCAATAGATGATTAAACTGACTAAGCATTCCACCACGTGACCACGGCGCAATCGCACCATCCAAAATAGATTTTGACGGATCTGGGATTATCAGATCAGGCGACATGTTTAATTGTACGCCCAAACCATCACACGCACTGCACGCACCCATCGGCGCATTAAAAGAAAATAACCTTGGTTCAATTTTTGGAACGGCAAATCCACTGACGGGACATGCATAATTTTGTGAATATAAAATATCTTCGTTGGTATCTAACCGACGAACCAATACCGACCCCGGCACCAAGCGCAACGAACCTTCAAATGAAGAATACATACGAGAACGAAAATCTTCCATTTCTGATTCGGTCGCATCCGCCCCAGGCATTTGAATACGATCAACAATCACAAAAATATTGTGTTTTTTGTTTTTATCCAATGGCGGCACCGCCGACAAATCATACAATTCGTTATCTATGATTACGCGTTGATATCCCTGTTTTACCAAGAACGCCAATTCTTTTTTATATTCACCTTTGCGGTCACGAATAAGCGGCGCCATAATATACAACCGTACACCAGATGGAATATTCAACGTCAATTCAACCATTTCGGCAATCGTCTGCGATTTAATTGGCAATCCAGTCACCGGCGAATGAGGCACGCCAATTCTTGCCCATAATAATCGCAAATAATCGTAAATTTCCGTAACTGTTCCAACGGTTGAACGCGGATTTTTTGACGTAGTTTTTTGTTCAATAGAAATTGCCGGAGCCAAACCTTCTATTAAATCAACATCTGGTTTTTTCTGCATATCTAAAAATTGGCGCGCATAACTGGACAAAGATTCCACATAACGTCTTTGACCTTCGGCATAAATCGTATTAAATGCCAACGAAGATTTTCCAGACCCGGATACGCCAGTAAATACCACCAATTTATTTTTTGGTAGATCCAAATCAACATTCTTAAGATTATTTTCGCGGGCACCGCGAATTTTTATAAATCCGGACATAGCAAGGAAAATATAGAACTTTTATTCAGAATTTCAATACCAACGCAAACGATTTTTGGCTACGCTTTTTTTTCACTGGCCGGTTTATCACTGGTCTTTTTATCGGTACTGGATTTAGTATCTGTATCTTTGGTATCTTTCTTGTCGTCTGGGGTCTTTTTATCAGCGGATTTATCTGTGCCCATTAATGCATCTGCATCCAACAATATTCCGGTTTTACGCGTATGGTCTTTACCGGCCTTGGGCGCCAATTCACCACGAACCCAAATATCAATACCACCAACATTGCCAAAGGTCGCCTTGTTTTTATTCCCCTTGGGCACATAGTACAAATCCCCCGGAACCAGAACGCGACTGAACACTGTTTTGCCGCGTGCATCTTCAATTTTTACCCAAGATTCTTCATATGCCTGAATCACAATTTCTGCGTCTTCACGATTTTCTGTTCCAAATCTTTCACGAACGGTCTGTCTGTACGCAGGTTCTGTGCTTGCCGGGGTGACCACAGGTGCCACCACAGATACCGGGTCAACCGCGGTTTCAGACGATGCAATAAACGCACCAATAATTCCGCCCAAAATCGCCAATACAACCAATGCGCCCAAAATCCATTTCCAATATTTCACAAAGAATTTGCACGATTTACTGTCTTTGATTTTTTGTAAATTTTTATCTATTTTTTCTTTAACTTTGCGCTTTTCAACATCGTGCTGTTCGTTCATAACCTGATACACAACGGTATCTTCGTCAGATTCAATACCCATCTCCTTTTTAATCTTTTTTACAATAATATCCGGATCAATTCCCAATTCCATTGCATAATTACGCGCAAAGCCCAAAATATACACCAATTCTGGCAACACGGTATAATTACCGTCTTCCAACGCCTGCAAAAATTCTTCACGTATGCACAGTTGCTTGGCAATAGTAGAAATTTCACGTTTACGGCGACCGGTCGTCCGTGCCATACGCAACATTTCCCCCGCACTCATATCGTTATTCAGTACTGTATCTTGGATTTCTTCTGTCACCGCATACCCCTTGGGTTATTATGTTTTTTATTATAATAGACCTATATATTCGCAACGCAACCCCAAAATTGCAAAATTTCTTGTTTAATATCCTGTACTTCAGTTATCTGGTTGATTTTAGTCCGAAAACCAGACGAATTTGGCATTCCTGCAGAATACCATGCCAAGTGTTTCCGAAACATAGGAATCGCGGTCCGCGCGCCATAATACTCAACCATCAAATCCAGATGTTTCAACGCGACCGTTCCTATATTTTCTGGCACACTGGCCGTCCCAAGTATTTGCCCAAAAATCCACGGCCGACCAAACATTGCACGTCCAATCATTGCGCCCGCATAGCCACTTTTTATCATATTTTCAACATCTTGGGCGGTTTCCAAATCACCATTTGCAATAATTGGAATTGGCATATCTAGTATTTCTGGATGCACCGCGGCCCCCACATACCCGGCGGCCCGTGTCCGCCCATGCAGTGTCGCAAAGCTTGCGCCATTATCGGCGGCAACATGTATCAAATCCATCCAGTCAGTATGTGCCTCGTCCCACCCCAGACGTGTTTTTATTGACACGGGTACTTGCACCGCACGCACAACCGCATCTATGATTTTACCGGCCAATTTATGATCACGCATTAAAAAGGCCCCTGCTCCGCTGCGCGTGGCGACCTTTGGCACCGGACACCCCATATTTATATCTATCCATGCGGCGCCGGCATCCTGTAAAATTTTTGCCGCATCGGCCATTAAATGCGGAACCGCGCCGAATATCTGGGTTCCAACATTACCTTCGGCCGCATAGTTATCAAAATTACGCAAACAATTTTTATGTCGCCCTGTTAATGAATGACAAGAAATCATTTCTGTTACCACTGGTACATTGGGCGCAAACGACCGCACCATCATACGAAATGGTTTATCAGAAATTCCTGCCATCGGTGCAGCAAAAATTTGATTATCATGTATCATTTGTGATATAATGACACGTATGAAAGACAAAATCAAAAATTTATTTGGGTTTATGGGCCGTGCATGGCGCGGTGGCATCCGTGGCAAAGCGGGTGTGTTTTTTGCGACCATTGCAACATTCATGTTTTTCCGTTTGTTTTTTGCCGACGTAAATATTCCACGCTTTGTTGCGAACATGTGGAATCTGAACGCGGAACAGCAAGAATTAGAAAAAGAACAATCAAAACTTGAAACCATGAACCGCCACATAAAATTACTACAAAATTACAGCCCCGATTACGTTGAAGAACTGGGGCTGAAATACCTAAACATTGGCGACCCTGCTTTCAAGGTCTTGAAAATTTAATTCATCAAAATGATATACGCGTTCAAATAGAATGCAAACATCATCCACAATATATACGGAACAACCAAATACGCCGCCGGCCGATTTATTCCATGGAACACACGCGCCATCCAAACCGCAACAATAAACAGCACCAATAACGTCACCAACGCAAATCCCGGTAAATGTGCCCCGAAAAACATATATGACCACAGACCGTTTAACACCAATTGCGCACCAAAGAAAATATACGCGCGCATTTTATTAATATTCTTGTGCACGGTGCGAATAATCAAATACAACGCGACACCCAACAATACATACAGTATTGTCCACGCGACAGAAAACACCCACCCCGGCGGTGTCAGGTATGATTTAATCAAACCATTATACCAAACATTTGAATGTCCATGCGGGGTAAAAAACACACCAAAGATTCCCGGCACGAAAGAAATTACCAACGCAATAATAAACCACATACATTTTTTTATCATATAATTCTCCCTTTTATTTGTACGGGAAAATTATACCATACACCCCACAATCATAACACAGGAACAAAAGCGGATATCGTGGCTACTGTAAATAATTATTGATTTTGTGGAAGATAACTTACGACCGGTCCCGCAACAAATGTTCCCGAACCAGAATTTGTAAAGAATGTATTTGACACCAAATCATACATACCCAACACATTATCACTGTTCCGACGCACAGGGATGAAGTTTCTAACCGTATTGTTACCTTCTTTCAAAATAAAATAATATATTTTTACATGCCCCCCATTTATTGTGCCATTTTCGGGATCATTTCGTTCGGCAAAAATTACTATCGTATAATCTTGGGGTGTATTACCACAGCCATATGTGCCTCTTGTGGCAAAAAGCAAATCATCCCTATATGCGTTACCATCAATACCATAAACAACTTTATGCCTTAGTGAATCGAGAATATTGGCCTGTGTACGTTGAAACCACCACGTTCCATTAGAAGTAGCTCTGTAACCAAAACAACAACTACCAAGGCCAGCAATTTGTCCGAAAACAAAATATCTACTACCGGTAAATTGATATTCAAATTCCGCCAAGGTATTTGCATTTACTTTTACTCCAGTGTCTATATACTGTGTTCCGGTACTTTCCAAGTATTCTAATGGCGTATATTCGTTTGGTAATTGTGATAATTTTGCGGGTCTTATTTCCCAGATAAGGCAACCATCACTATCAAATTCTACACATACAAACTCATTTTCTAATGCGTTGTTGATTCCTGTATTCGCATCACCGGCGGTCATCAATGCCGTTTGTTGGTCCGCATAACTTTCATCGGAATCGTATATACCCTTTTCCCCAATTTCACCCGCCGAACCAGTATGCGTTATTACCGTCTTGTCATCTATCGCCCGGATTTTATCCTGCTTCGTCGCAAGTTGATTATCTACATACGTCTTGGACGTTATCGTCTTGTCCGATGCACCGTATGCAATCCCTATGTTCAATATCAATAAAAATGCAACGATTATTCGTTTCATATTTAATTATGATTAAAGTGTGTACCGGTTGCTGAATTTATTTGCCACAATAAACATGTTG
>CACXXP010000022.1 GCA_902771695.1 uncultured Pseudomonadota bacterium
GTTTTGGAATAAGGACAGTCCGTATAATCAACGTATGCCAACACCAATTTATGCAACCGGGGCGGATTTAAACACTGGCGATTGTAACCGCGTTGTTGGTAATTTAATCGCATCATATTGTGCGTCAAATGATTGTAAAAAAATATCTGATGTTCGTCCAACGGTCATGGTTCAATTATCGCAATTACCCGGGCATAATTTTGCAACATCTTGTGGCGGATATATAGATTCTGAATTTGAAAATTATAAAAAAACATACGGCAATGTGTTCACGAATAATATTGTAAAACCCGCGACTAATACACAAACAACACAAACAGTGCAATTGAATAATATCTTTGCAAAACAACCATCAAAATATGAACAAGGTGTTGCGGAACGAACTGCGGAATTGAAACGTTTGCAATCTGCAAATGCATCAACACCGGGATTAACCGCCCAAGATTTTCCCAAGACCATAGACGATATAAGCTTCGGTGACCGTATGGCATTGCGGACGGCGGGGTATGAACCGTTCCAAAATATGCAGGTATATCGTGATTTGGTTGTAGAAGGTGAAGAACATTTCATTGAACGGCAATTGGCGTTGCTGGAAATGGGGCGCAAATCTGATGCGGAAACACTTAGCAATGCCGAATATTGCGCAAAATATCCATTGGATGCCACACGATGCACCCAGACCCCCGGCACCGCCGAAGCGGTTTTGGCAACCGGTGATTATTCGGTGCCGCCCTCTTCTGCGACCCCAGGCCAACCAACACAACCGACACAAACACCCACAACCAAACCATCGGAAACACCAGTCGGCTCTTTCACAGGGCGTACAATCGGTGGTGGACGGGTTGTTGTTAGCAATAAAACACATGGTGGGTCGTGTTTCCCAGCCGCAAGAAGCAAGAATTTTACAAATGAAATATTGACCAGCGGACAATATGAAAGCGTATCACCACAATTTGAAAAAGCACTTATCACACTCTTTCGTAAAGAAGGTGGGTGTGGAACCATTAAAAATGATCCCTGTGGTTACACGTGTTATGGATTGGGTTCTGGACCAAAATGTATGAACATGGATGTCAGTAAACTTACACGAAAAGATGCGGAAACTATCTATTATGAGCGTTTTTGGGAAAAATATAATTTTGGAAAATTGCCAGATGTTATTTCCGGTGATATGTTCTTGGCGGCGGTTGGCGGTGGGGCATGTACGGCGATACAACAATTTAGAAAATTTTTGGGTTTAAGCAAAAGTTGCAAAATAGATGACGCGGTTGTTACGGCGGTCGAAAATTATAGTGGCGATATTCACAACAATTGGTTGGACGTGCGTCAGAAATTCTTGACCGAAGTGGCACAACGCAGATATACAAAAGATATATTATACGGTTTTATGAATTCTATCAAAATCAAACGTGAAAACGGTTGTCACGTTATTCCGGCGGAACCATTGTACCGAAAATAAAATATTGTAAAATTTTTATCTTAAACCCAATGAACGACAGCACGCGCTTGCCGCGGTGCGCCAATCAGAATATTGCTTTTCCGGGTTACGTAAATCGCGCCAACCTTGCCAATTGCCACAATTTTTATTTACACCCGTGCCGACACATTTTACATAGCGGCGCAAAGAGCATGTTTGGTTGGACAGACGACCTAAATCAGTGGTGCATTTTACAACAACATTTTGATTTTTTGCATCGTCTTTGCCCATTTCTCTGGAAGATATAACCTGGTATGCATTTGCAGACATTGCAGTGGCGCATATAATAACCAGTGCTGTTAAAAGTTTTTTCATATCGGTGACCTCCCCTTTCTATGCCTTCTCTATATTATTATATATAAAATATGCGCAAAAAACAATAGGTTTTTTTATCTATTGGGTTTTATTACATCTGTTGACCATGGTTGGTCATTCATGATTAACCAATATAGTGATTGGGTCCCAGTGCCCGGATTACGAATTACTGGACGCACAACGTAAATATCAACATTGCATGGATATTTACCTTCGCTGTCTTGTGTTTCAATTAAATCTTGATGAAATTTTTGTGCGAAATCCATGGCCTGTAAATATGCCGCATCGTCATCTTCGGATGATATGGAATCGCCCGCCCACATTAACCACATACCATAGTTTACAACGTTATCTTGGCCTTCTAGTTCGTCACCTGATAATAACAACAATGGGCGCATTTCAATTCCGTTTGTAAATTCATCTGTTGATACTTCGGTGCGGTCATAAAAATCGCCAATCAAACCGATAACAAAACTTAATGCTGCCAAATCTTCGGTGACACGTGTTATTCGCGCCATGTTGCGCCGTGTCGTATGAAACAGCCAATCACGTATACGCCCTGATTTCATACCTTGGCGTGCAACTTTGGATGCGCGGTTTAATTTGGCGGTTCCGCCATGAATTGCCTTGATACTTGTTCTGGCATTTTTTATACCTTGCCATGTACGTGAAAATACATTGCCGGTGCGGGCTTTTTTATATGCCTTCAGATCCCTGGCATATTTGCTGACATCTTTTAATGAATCAAAATTTTTGACATATTCAGCAACATTTTTATCTTCCCGTGCCATTTTTTCCATAATTTTTCTTGATTCTGCTACTTCTTTTGCGTTGGCTTTGCGCATATCGGCAAGTTTATCTAAATCTTTGATATCAGATAACCCTTGGGCCTCTTTGCCCATTTTTGCCAAATTATCCGCATGAACTTTTTGTGCAACGCGTAATTGGTCGGCAATTCGATCATATTGTTTGGTGCCTTTGGCGGTTTTGGCGAGACGCTGTTCAAGTTTTGTAATATTAGATAACGATTTTTCAACGCGACCAATATTTTCAATATTGCGTTCAGTTTTTGCAACTTTGACAGATGTTTTTACGTAATCTTTGACTTTGTCTATTTTTGTTAAACGTTGCATGTTTTTTGTAATACCTTTCATCGCTTTGGCGGCACGCGCGCCTTTCAGTGCGCCGGTGGCGGCGGCACCGGCACCCCATGTGACCACAGTTAGTGCAACGTCCAACGCAATTTCGGCATAAGATACCCAACGCAAATCTATATCGCCCGCAACATAGTAATTGTTTTTGTCGCCATCATGCTTTGCGGTGTGTTCGCGTATAACCTTGTGAACCATTGCGTTATCTATTTTTGCGCCAATGCCCGAACGTGTGGAACATACACCGCCGTCAGAATCCAATGGGTACAAATTATCTATGTTTGCGGCAATCCAATCAAAAGATATGGTATTGTTTTTATCGGGGCCGACAAATTCCTGTAATGCCCCGGGGCGCGTCACCATAATTGCATACCATGATGGGTCTGTATTTACCCATGTGGCGTGCGGATCATCGGGAGACATGGCGGGACTTGGGCCATCGGCGGGTAATTCTGTTTTTGTGGCCAACATAAAACGTTGACGCAGCACTTTTGCCTGGGTCTGATAATTTATGAGTATTTCGCGTCCATGTGGAAACACATATTTTATTGGTTTGAATACAATTTGGGTATTGTCATCGGCGTTTGCAATTTCTGGACAAGATAGTATATCGCCCAGTGTTTCAGGAGCAGTAAATACATCATACACCCAATTTTTTATATCTTGTTCAGAATCCGATTCGCTGACGGTGTCCGCGGTGCGATATATTTCATTTGCCAATGCTTCGGATGCGCATTGTGCATTTATCTCGTCTGCGAAATTGCTATTAAGGTTAATCTTATCTGCGGCAAATGCGTTGCCAATAAACAGTGTTGCAAAAACCGCAATTACATTTCGTATCATTTTTATTTAATAAGGTACGGACCATCCATAACCATAACTTGTTCCATATCGGCCAAAGATTGTGGTGCAATTGCGTATGCAACGGCACCGCCAACCGTGGCAATCCCCGCAATTATCCATCCGACTGGGTTAGATGCCAATGCTATTCCAAGTCCTATGGATGCACCACCGGCAACACCCCCACCAATTGCCCATTGTTTTTTTCCGTTTTGGACCACAGGAATCGTGTTTAATGACACGACATCCACGGCCAACATATCATTTGCACAAGGTGTGTTTTGCAACGCGTCAGCAAACTTTTTTGCATTTTCACGTGCCACTTTGTAATTTTGGAACCATACGACTTGCTCGCTGCCACCGATACCTTTTTTGGATGCAATTATAAGACCCGGAAAGGCGCGATTGCTTTTACCAAATGGGAAATCTATGAAAAATTCATTTCCGGCATAGGTTGGGAACGCCGCTTGACCGGCCTTGTTGACCGGGACATCGTTATCAATGTTTACGCGCACCCAGTGGTCTGAACATTGACCAGAAAAGAAATAATCTTTTGGCGTTTCGCCTTTGGTAATAACATCGCCGCGCATTTTATTTCGCAGATTTGTTACCAAAATACCTGCTTTTAAATCTATATAGTTAAACAATGTTGCGACATTTACGTTCAAACTGTAATATTTCCCATCCATTTGAAAAGGTATTGTCAGTGTTTCAGCATCAACAATATCTGTATTAAAATCGGCCATGTTTTCCGTGTCTAGACAATGTACCAATATATTTCCCGCCACCAAGTTATACATTTCGTGCTTTCGTTGTTCCACA
>CACXXP010000023.1 GCA_902771695.1 uncultured Pseudomonadota bacterium
TTTTCACCACCAAAATATGTCAATGTGACGATTGAACCACCGTCTGTCATCAGTTTAGACGCCCGACGTGTCAAATCAACCAAAGAATACACAGAAATATCCATTGTGTTCTTGAAATTGTCACGTGTTGTATCCGCATAGCGACCAGTTAATTCGTTTTTATCCGAAAAAGCAATCGCGTGCAACATACCATCCAAATACCCCCATTCACGTTCAATATTTGCAAACAGAGAATCCATCTGTTCATCATTTTGCACATTGCATTCTTGAACGAATTTTGCACCAATTTGTTCCGCCAATGGGCGTACACGCTTTTCCAATGCTGGCATAGCGTATGGCATTGCGATTTCTGCACCATTTTCATGTGCGCGTTTGGCAATTGCCCACGCCATTGACCAGTCATTTGCAACACCAGTGATTAAAATCTTTTTTCCTTTTAATAACATAATACTTTCCTTTTTGTTATATGCTTGGGGAATCATAACACCACTTTTGCCACTGGGCAACAAATAAATTGATTGGTTATTTTTTAAACACGTCTTTGATATTTTGAATCATATCGGTATTCATTGCGGCATTACCCACAACCCCACCGGCAACACCAGCACCCGCCGCAACGGCACCACCTTTAAGTTTTTGCGAAGATTCTTCTTTCTGGGTGTTCCATTTTTCTGCGTCTGCACCTTCGGTATCGGTTAATGCACGCGACAACGATGTAAATGCACCCTGGGTAATACCGGTTGAAGAATACTTATACAAATTACTTTGTGCTTTATCATAAACAATTTCTTGTTCAATTCCCGGACGCAATCCCAACGCCTTTTTAGTATTTTTCAGATTATCCGCCAATGATTTATATTCACTGTAATATTCCAATAATTCATTTCCGCCCGGCAAAGTTATTTCTTCGTTGCCGGCCTTGGCGGTCAATCCACGTCCATATTCACATTTAAATGTGGCAAGGTACGCCGTCATATCTTGTTCGGCGTCTGCGTCCGCTTTCTGTTCGGCACGTGCCGATGCGGCGGTCATCATTCCCAAACCTGTTGCCGCAGTTGTTGCCGCCGTTAATGTGCGATTTGCCAACGATTGTTCTTTTTCTTTGGCTTTCTTTAATTTGTCTTCGGCTTTCTCTAATGCCGATGGTTCGTCTGGTACACTTTCTGTGTTTTGAGTGTTTGTGGTATCATTGATCGGTTCAGCAACCACAGTATTGGCAATTTTCATGCATTCATTTGTTTCGGAATTACGTTCATACCCATCGGCACATTCGCACTTTTCTTCATTTATAACCAAATGTTTTTCTGCATCGCAGACACATTTGCCATCTTCGCCCATGGTTCCCCCAGATGTTGTGCAATCTGTTTCAACGGGCGCGATTGGATCAACGTCAACAGTTTCTTCATTTGTCGGTTCTGTGGCAACACACATTTTTTTATCGTCTGATTGCTTTAAATTGTCGCCACTGCATTCACATTCACCATTTGCGTTTAATGTTCCACCCGATTTTGCACAATCATCTTGTTGTTCAGTTGGTGTATCATCCGTTGGTGTATCATTGGTTGGTGTATCATTGGTTGGATCATTTGCCTTTTTCTTACAGAACCCAGATGAAGGGGCATATCCTTCTTCACATTTAGTAGAAATACAAATTTTGTATCCGTTGCGTCCGGCGGCTGTACATTTTCCTTCGGTTGTATGTGGTAATAACATATCACCCAAACATTCGCGTTTTTCACCGTCTTTTTCACAGATTTTATAATTTGAATTGCACTCTTTTTTACCGATTACGTCGCAATCAGAATTTGGTGAAACCTCGCTGTCTACAACCGTCGCGATATTTGCGCATTTTAATTCAATGTTTTGGTCTTGTAATTCTGTTGCTTTTTTCTTTACCGATGTACATCCAGTGGAAGATATCGTGACTGTTGCGTTTCTATCAATATTTTCCATTTTAAATCGGCCATTTGTATCTGTGGATACCGCCTGGGTGGCGCCAATGCCGACCTTGGCACCCGGAATTGTATCACCCGCATTGTCTTTTATTATGCCACTGATTGTGATTTTATCAGGTACAGTTTGTGTCCTGGCACAAACAGATTTTTCCTCGCCACCTTCCATGCATTCGCATATACGTTGCATTTCGCTGGCCTTGCCTTTACAGAAATTATTGCATGATGTTTTTGCATTGGCACCGCTACATTTCCCGGTTTGATCGTCAAACAGATGCGAAAACCTGCATCTCATCGAATTACTCATACTGGAATCGCACCAACAAAAACTTCCGGGAACCGATGGATCGCCTTCTTCATTCAAACAATAACCTTTAGTCAATACTGCACCAACCCCCTGTTGTACAGTTACCCAACATACTAAACAGCCAACAAAAATGTATCGTAAAAAACGCAAAAAGTCCCCCGTGTACACTTCCGTAAAAATTGTAGAAAATTTTGCTGTTCTGTGTCAACAGAAAACGGGTGCGTTTGCACCCGTATACATTGCATTTATTGCGGCATAAATTATGCCAACACACCAACAGACATTGTGATGCGGCGAATACCACTGCTGATGGATTTTTCTTTATTTATCTTGGCACGAATAATTTCGCCTGTGTGGTTCACATGGGTTCCACCGCACAATTCGCACGACACATCACCCGCCGTTATTACGCGAACAACATCGCCGTATTTTTCGCCGAACAATGCCATTGCACCACGTTTTTTTGCATCGTCAATTGACATCTCTTCGTGTGCGACATTCATATCGGCTTTTATCCATTCGTTAACCAAGTTTTCAACCGCGACCTTTTCTTCATCAGTCATTGCACGACCAAACGAAAAGTCAAAACGAACAGAATCTGGCGCAACCTTGGACCCGCGTTGTTCCACATCAGTATTCAATACTTTACGCAGTGCCGCCTGGAGTAAATGTGTAGCCGTATGTGCCCGGGCGGTTTGGGCACGATTCTGCATATTCACAACCGTTTTTACTGTATCACCCACAGAAATTTTGCCGGCAACCATCCCACGATGCAACACAATATTATTTGCACGTGCGGCCTCGGTCACATTAAGCACAGTTGTATCACCAATTCTCAATTCACCCGTATCGCCGACCTGACCGCCCTGGGTACCATAGAAATTTGTTTTATCCAATGCAACCTCTACAGCATCACCGGTATCCGCAGAATCAACAAATTCCCCATCGCGCAATATCGCCAAAACCTTGGATTCCATGGTTTCATCTGGCGCATATTTGGTTTTATCCGCGGTTTCTGGTAATTCCGAACGTGATTCCCAAAGTGTTTTTGTTCCACGTGTATCGGCACGACTGCGTTCTTTTTGTGCCGCCATTTCTGATTCAAATCCGGCGACATCAACACCGATGTTTTTATCACGCAAAATCATCTGGGTTAAATCAAGTGGAAACCCATATGTATCAAACAATTTGAACGCAACAGTCCCTGGCAAGATTCCATTTTGCACCTTGGGCACTTCGTTATCCAATAATTTCATACCGTTGTTCAACATGTCCGCAAAAGAATTTTCTTCATTAGCGATAACCTCTATAACATGAGATTGGTTTTGTGCCAATTCTGGATATGCCGCCCCCATTTCCGTGACCAACGCCGGATACAGTTTTGACAGCAATGCCCCCGAATGCCCAAGCAATTGTCCATGACGCATCGCACGGCGCAAAATACGGCGAATTACATAGCCACGATCACTGTTTGACGGGATCACACCATCAGCAATTGCAAATCCAACCGAACGCAGATGGTCAGTAATAACCTTGAAACTGGTTCTGTTCGCGTCTGTTTCGGCAACACCGGTAATATCACTGACCGCATGTTTCAGATTTACAAATAAATCTGTATCAAAATTGAAAATTATTTGTGAAAATATATTATTTTTGTAATTTAATAAATCTCCTGGTTTTTCGTAATCATAGTAACTTGCTATAATTTGTTGAAAAAAGGAAAGAATAATTATTATTAAAAGATTCACTATAGAAATAATATTTAAAGTTCTTCTTTTTTTTCTCTTAATAGATTTAAGAACTTTTGTTGTACTGAATAAATATATTTTTTCTTCTAATTCTAC